>CAYFPK010000017.1:0-17132 GCA_964344975.1 Candidatus Woesearchaeota archaeon | reverse complement strand
ACAAGGGCACGAGGTCTACATTTGTACAAGACCTATGGCACGGTCAAACTACTGCGTACAAGAAAAATATGAATGGGCAAAGCAACACTTAGGCGAATATTGGGCAGGCAGAATGTTGTTTGCACGAGATAAAACGCTGCACGACGCAGACATCTTAATTGATGACAAGCCAGACATTACCGGAAATAAACAACCCACTTGGGAGCAAGTACTTTTTCACGCAGCATACAATGCACACTTAAACAAAAAAAGGTTGTACAGCTGGAACATTGAACAGTTGAAAAAAACACTCCTAGAAGCTAACGAAAATCTCGAGGAATAACACAAGAGAACTTTGCAGAAAAGTCAATACACATCCCTTCACCTAACTGGGGTTGTGCCACGGCATTACCGTTGATGCGATAATGGTTATGCAAATAATGCGAAAGATGCTCACAAGTAGATCGTTGCAAAAAAAACACAAGACCACTATATCTATCCATTACTTCTCTGCGAAATCTATCCACATCTTTTGCATGCTGTCGACCAAGGTCTGCAATCTCTTGCGCACTACGTCCTCTACGCGATGGTGACGTTAACACATCAACGGTCCGAAAAGAAACATCAAGGTTGCGAGCAAACCATGTCGCGGTAAGAATTGCAGGTTCATAATTTGCACAATACACGCCATAGTTTCCTTCTCCTACAAAACGAGAAAAGTACGCTGCTAAATGTTCAACTTGCTGCTTACCATCCAAAGCAAACATTCTTTTTTTTCCATGCTTCGCCTCATTTTTGGCGGCCCGTGCAAGCATAAACTTAGTCATAAAAAAGGGAGTAAGAGCATTTTTTTAAAGGTTGTTCCCTCAGGAAGACTTAAATCTTTTTTCAGGCATCCTCTTGGGGTGGCAAGAAATCTGATAAAGGTACCAGGATATATGCACGGACTAGAGTATGGACCAGTTCTGCTAGATTTCACAAACGAGATGATCAAAGAGCAGTTGCAAGGAGTGCAGCCTAGTTTCACCCTCGAACATATTGTGCAAAGCTTCCCGCAACAAGGCCAAGAAGAAAAAGAGGAGGCCTTAAGAGAGTTTGCAACAAGTATACAACAAGTAATAGAAGAAACAGAGAAGGTTTATGCAAGTAAACCAGAATCAGTAAGATATAGTAAAGAAGAATATGTTCGATCAGTGCTTGGGATAGTAGATCTAGAGACAGAGAAAGCCCTGCAAAAAAAGGTTGTAGCATTAAGGTATGGCTCACCTGTAAAACCCTCTCATCTCCTAGGAGATGGGTTTATGATTCTTACAGCTTCCGGGACCATGGGTGCTTGTAACGGGATGCTTAATGAAAGCGATACCTTCAGTGACATAACAGTTGGTCTGCTAACAGGTGTTTGCTTTGGCTCCATCCTAGCAATAGGGTATCTATATGAAATTATAGCAGACGGGTCTGCAAGAAGGTCACGAAAAAAAATAAAAAGGCTTTTCCAAAAAGCTAATGCGGAGTTAGTCTATGGATATGCTCTCAACTAACGACTGACAGAAAAACGCAGCACCTGCTCTTGCAACTTCCGTGCAGCAGCGTTTTGTTCAAAATATTTTCGTACAGGAAACACTAACGCATTAAAAACGGTCTACAACACAAAGTTGTCCATGGCAAAGGCTACGGATATGGGGCAAGTCTTTTTTGTCGAAGAGAATGCCATTTTGTAAATGCGCTGGCAAATCCACTCTGGCACTAACACAAACTTTTGCTGTAAGAGCACTTAATCCTAGGTAGTTGCCTTTAACAAGGCAATTTCGGTCACTTATATTCTGATTACATTTTGGACATATAATAGCATCCCTAGTGTAGGCAAGAAAGGTCTCTGTAGAAAAACAATAAAAAACTATACCAAGCTCAAAATTCCTTGTTCTTTTTCCACAAATATTACATTTGATCTCAAGTTGCATTCCTTTTCGAGGGCATTTCCTGCTTAAATAAATGGCTGTTTCCTTTTCAAGTTTACAATCAAAAAAGCAGGTTCTTCAAAATAGAGGTTAGAGGAGTGATCCGCACTTGACACACTTGCCAACCACGCGTAAGCGTTATTAAAGCAAAGAACAGTCCTTACACATGGATTTTGCTAGTCTCAATAACGAATATAGGGTTCTCCAAGGAAAATCAGGGAAAAGATATTACGCTCTCACAAAAAAGTTCTGGAGATATATTGAGAAACAAAAAAAAGGAAACAAATTTAGAACAAAAAGAGATTTTATAAAATATTTAAATGAGAAGACGAAGGGGGAAATTTCACAAAAAGCCCTCGAGGGGTGGCTATACACTAATAAAAAACCAATTCTTGTCCAGAGTTTTAGAAGCAAAAGATTGAATCTTAAAGGGTGCATACATAATCACTCGTATTTCTGCGCCATATGCAAGCTAAACAAACTCAAAAAAGAGGGCTGTCCTGTTCCTTTATTTTGGTTAACCGAAGAAAAGGGAAAATTATACGTTCACCAAAATTATTGGGATGAATTAAGAATTTCTGTAAAAAAATATCATGAGCAGGGTTTCCTCATCTCAAATCTATCATCAATGGTTGGAATTGGGCAAAAAACGATTAGATCCTGGAAAAATAATGTGTCTACGCCTAAAGTATTCAATGATGACAACTTCACCTTTTCACCACATAACTCTTTTTTCGTTGGCCTTTACCTCTCTGACGGCCATATAAGAAACAATGGAAGTAATACTTCATTTACCTATCAGGTGGGTAGTTCAAACCTTTTTCAGGGGTATTGGTACCCGCAGTTAATTCAAAGAATCTTTCCCATCTTCAAACACAAAAAGAAAATTAGCAATACGTACTTAAAAAAACAGAAAAATAAACAGTGGAAAGCCCTGAGCACAAATCTCTCGTCAATTTCACCAATTTTTATAAAAAAAATGGTCGAAACAGGTCTAATAACGAAAAAAAAGAAAGAAAAAACAAGTGGCTATGTTAAGGCAATACCCTTAAGATATCTTTCTGCCTTGGAGTCAAGAGAAGAACTTTTCCAAGGTGTTTTTGATGGCGATGGTACATATAACAAAGAGGGGTCACCAATCATTGATCTTGCCACAAGTCCGGGAGTAAGTTATGAAGGGCTAATCTCCACTTTAAATCTAATCCCAACATTAGCATCGCATAATAAAAAAGAATTTCACAGCTATCATAAAAGGCCCTCAAACTCACTCTACATGGTCCGTTTTGCTCCAGCTTCACTCAAACACCTTTGCCAAGAGACAACTGCAGAGGAAATAATTCAGCAGCTTAATTTTTTTCTAGATGCCGCTAAACATAGTATCCGTCCAGATAAAGTACATAACCTAACAAGAATTATAGAAATTATCAGCAACAAAAAATATGGAACTGCAAGAAATTCCTTGCCCATACAAAAAGAGATAAGGATACTTGCTCAGAAAAGAAAATTATTGCAAAAGGCAGAGCAGCTCAGACAGCAATATAAAATAAAAAATGGCAGATATCAACAATTTCTACCAGCTTGGGCGAAAGGATTGGTATCAAGAAAAGAAGCATGGGATTTTTTTATAAACAAAGAAAATTTAATTTTTAAGACTCATTCCCCATTAAGTAAACTTAATTTAGCAAAAGGTGTGCCACTCAACTTTAGTCTCTAGAAGTTACCTCTTTGAGCAAATTTTTCCAGGGTGCGCTTTTTCTTAGTAAAGGTATCCAAAAGAGAGCTAATTTCTTTTGCAAGCGCATTTTTCAAATCAAGTGGATGAAGTTTTTTTTGCAAAAAAACACGCTCAATTTCCTCATAATTGTGAAATTCTAAATTACCTCCAAACTTTACTGGCCGCTCAACAACAAAAGTTTCTTTTCGATCTTGTTTCAAAACCATAACCACATAGCGAAGAAATGCAAGCACGCCATTATTTTCAACAACCCCTGCCTCACAATAAGCTCCGCGCAATTTTTTCTGTACTGTTTTGACATCATCTAATAGATCTATCTTTGATTTAGGGTCTGAAGCAGACATCTTTTTACTAGTTAGTCCAGGAATAAGGGGTGTCATAACTTCAATACGGGATGCATAACCCAGCCTAGGTAGATGTTCTCGAGCAAACATTAAGATTTTCCGTTGATCTACACCACCATACTGTACATCAACTTTAAGGTACTCTTCATCTAAAGCCTGCATAAGTGGATAAAGCAAACCGCCTAGTTTTGGGTTATTGTCTGTTTTCACTACTTCAGAACCTGCTTTTTTTGCATCATGCACAGAAGTTAGTGTACTTAGTTTCAATAAATCTAAGATATATTCCGCACTTTGTTGAAAAGATGATCCACGCACAATTTCAAAATTTTCAATATCAGCTCCCACAGATCTAAACATAAGAGGAATCATTTTAGCGTAATATGCATACCGCCTATCAAGAATCTCCCAAGGTGTTTTATCAAGCGCACCATGCAAATCAGCTAAAAGCAATTTAACCTTAAAACCAGCTTTGAGAAAATCTGCAAGTTTGAGGACTGTTACATAATAACCTATATGGGGACGTCCAGTGATAGACCACCCAATGTAAACGACAGGTCTTTTTTTCTTCTGCAAGAGGCCTTGAAGAGCACCCTTAGGAACAACTTCACAAGTGTTTCTTTCCACAAGTGCAACCTTCGAGCTCACATCCATAAAAGACAAAGGCGCTGAGCGCTATATAAATGTTTATATAGTAGAAAAATAAAAAAGAAAGGTATGGCAAAATCAACGCTACACATCGTACTCATTGCGGTTGTTTGCGGTGCACTCGCTGGCGCTGTAACAACAACACTTCTAGAGAATTTTGAAGAGACATCCCAAGAAGAGTTAATTCAGGAATTTTATGAGGTTGAAGCAGCAGTCTCTATCAGCCCACATCATATTCGAAAACATATGGCGCAAGGTGATGACACATTTATCTTAGTTGATCTACGTAGTCAAGAAGAATACGAACGTGAACACATTATCGGTGCAGTGAACGTGCCAGCATACGCATCTCCCTACAAATCTGCCTACGGTGATGTAGAACGGATCGTAAACGGCTTTAAAGAACTCGACCAGTCAAAAGACATCATTGTATACTGTTACAGTATGCCCTGTATGACCGGGAGAAAAATAGGTAAAATGCTCGCAGAGCACGACATCTACGTAAAACATTTAGGTGTTGGATGGAATGAATGGCGTTACCACTGGACACTGTGGAACCACGAACACGAGTGGGATGAGACAAACGTAGAAGATTATGTTACCTCCGGCCCAGAACCAGGAACCTTTGCTGGGTTAGAAGGCAAACCCGTCGGCTGTCCTATTGAAGGTGAATTTGGTTGTTAACGATACCGTCGCATAGATTTCCATTCTGTTAATTTGTTGTGAACTTCTAGATATAACTTTAGGTCTGGAATAAACTATAAAAGAATAAAAGTTATATAGCTGAGGGGATAAAAAGGATCTATGAAAAAAAAACATGTAGAAACATTGAGTTATTTAGTTGGATTCAGCGCTATTGCCTTTCCACTAGGTTACGGTGCCTATGTGGTTCCTCCCTTCGGTCCACAACTAGAAGATGAAGTGGTTTTAGAATCCTTTCTAGAAGGGTTGAAACCGGCCATAGATGACTGTAACACTTCTGAAAGTTCCATATTAGAGCTAGATTGTGATTCCATCAAAGTACAGTATGATTTGAAATCAAAAGAGTTAAGTGATTTAGTCTATTCAGAAGGATATCTTGCAGAAAAAGAAACATGGTCTAGAGAAAAAAAAGCAATAGGAGAGAAAGGTCTGGGGGCTTTTGGGATCCTCGCTTTGCTTTCTTTCGGATTGTTTTACCATTCTAACTACAAGATGGTAGACTAACGATACCGTCGCATAGATTTCCACTCTACAAATTGTTTAAGCAATGCAGGTAAAACCCCACAAAAAACAAAATCTTTGTAGGCAAAAAAACCATCTCGCAAACCTAAACTCACAACCATGGGTAACGGCCGAGACACATATGTACGCAAATCTTTTCCCTTGGACAAAGAAAGGATATTTTGGGAAACAACCTGGGCATGATCTTCTGCACGTTGTGCAGTCTTTTCTTCATTAAGCTCAGCAATATCTCCAGCAACAAATATGTGTGGGTGTGAAGGTACTTGCAAATAGTCGTTAACCGAAACAAAGTTACGTGTACTCAAAGATGTTGTAAAATGTTTGGACAAAAACGAATAATTAGGCGTAATCCCCACACACATAAACACCAAGTCAGAAGAAATTTTTTCACCCTTCTCAGTCACATACACGCCACCTTTTTTCTCAGAAACACGGTGGCCAAAAATAACGGTAACCCCTCTTTTTTCTAAAAACTGCAAAGTATACTTTTGCGCTTTCACAGGCATACGGGGAATTAACGTTTTGCCAGACTGTACAAGGGTAACGTCTTTATTCGGGTAATGGGTAACAATCTCAGCAGCAAGCTCAACACCAACCAACCCTCCACCAACAATTAACACACTTTTTGCCATATCCAAACGATGCGAATACGCACGCAAATCACGTCCACGTACAGCTAAAAGTACATCGGGCTCTTTTATAGGTAAATGATACGATGAGCCTGAAGCAATGACTGCATAATCATATGCAATCTCACCTTCATGCGCGCAAACAACCTTTGTATCAGTAATATCCACAACACAATCACGCACTAAATGCGCCCGATGCAAATAGTGACTATGTAACACTTGAATCTTTTTGACATGCGCAGGCTCAACCAAAGTCCTCAATATAGAGGGGGTAAATTCAAAATAATCTTTGTTGTCAATTAAAGTAACCGAAAAATCTTTCTCAAGAGATCTAGCCACAAGGGCTCCAGCAAACCCTCCCCCGATAACAACAACTGATGGCATAAGAAAAAAAATTAAGCCAGAGCAAATCGCCCTGGGCCTGTGTAAAACAAACTAACGAGTCCTGCTAAAGCTACTAAATGCAGCAAGAGGTTCGGCACACCCATGGGGCCTGAAGTCATTGCGGGTAAGTGCACGGTTAAAATTGCTACAACCAAAATAACAACTGGCGGCCAAACAGCATAACGGAGCTGCCAACCTAAAAGCAAGAATGCACCACAGAGAACTTCAGACAAAATCACGACCCAGCCAAAAAATGCTGCCGCAGGAAAACCTAAACCACCTAGCATGCCAATAATACCTTCAGCATTAAACAACTTCATCACTCCTGCTACAAAGAACAAGAGACCTAAAAAAAGTCGTAACACAAAGGGGCCTACATCTGTACGTTTTGCCATAAAACCATATCCTCCTATAAGATGAATAGTATCATTTTGGCAACGCTGTTTAAAAAAGTATTGCTTAAAGATCCGCAGCTTTTTTAGCGCATGACTTTGCTCAAAAGGTAGTATGGGTAACAAATCGCTTGAAGATCTTCTCAGAAAAAGCATTTTGTATACAGTACCTATAAGGGTGGCCGAATCTCCACTTATGCCGTGGGTAGCAAGCCCAGTAGCAACCTTGATTGAATGGGGGCGCCGCATGGAGCGCAGTAGTGGTGCTGAAGATATATACCTTTTCTACACAGTACCTTTTTTCTTTGCTCTAAAAAGTATGCAAGAATACTTCGAAGTCGCCGACACTATAATGGATCGGTGGAGCGGGGGGAGCGAGATTACCTCAAGCATACATGCAGTGCAAAGAGTAAAAGAGCGCGAGTTAAATCTATCTTCTGCATTTGAACGAACAAAGTATACAATTGTCTCTACAACAAGTTTTCTTACCACGCTCATGGTAAACCGTGTTCAAGGTGAAACAACACTAGAAGAGTCTGCGATCACATTTGCCATGTTGTCCTTGCCCGCATACGTAGGCTGCACGGTGGCAAACCAGGTGGTAACTGCCCCAAAAAATGCAAGAAATCTCTTTGACAGAATTGCACAAAGCCCTCTAAAAATAGGTGTGGCTGTTGGTGCTGCTTTAGGAGCATACTTTGTAGCGGATCTTGGTGGCACAGAGGTATTAAAAAGTACTGCAGATCAAATAAAGGTTGTATACCCGGCAACACTTGCAGCAATTACTGCAACAACGCTAGCAACAATTGGCGCAGGTTTAGTACACTCTGATGCAAGATCCGCCTGGGCATCCACTGCAAAAAGAACCTGGCACGAATACGTGACGCAAGATGTAACAAAAGCAATCGACGCACAAAAACGACTCTTAACATTACCCACAGATAGAAAAGCACAAACAAAACGTCACTTAAAACTTGCAAAGCTCTATGGTCTAGTAGAACAACCTCAACAAGCAATAGAGCAAAGACAACAGGCTCTTGCTCTACGAGAGCGGCCTGAACAAGGGCAAAGTTATTTTGATTACACACGAGGATGCATGGGGCTAAAAACCTTGGACAACCTCATTGATCGCATGAACACGTTTTGGCAAACCACAAAAGAAGATGCGCTCCAATTGTACATACAAGGGAAACAAAAAAGGGCAAAAAGATCTCTCGAAAAACTGTTACGTAAAGATCCCGCTGATCCAAGCCTTTGGGCACTCTATGCACGTTGCACGCAAAACCATCAAGCGATGGCACACGCAGTCCATCTTTTTAGCAAAGAAGGTCCAAAGAAAAAAGGTTTCGGCTCCTCTGCAAACGAGGTGGTTCTTTTTGAAGATGCAACTTTTAGCTGGCAAATTATAGCCAAACAGGGGTCAAAGAAAAACGTGGAGGGCGAATTCAAGTTAACGCAACAATTACAAGAACACCTCAAGTATTTTCCATACTTTGACGTTCCAAGACCCTTTGCAATCACAACAGCAGATAATCAATTTTGGTACGTCATGGAACGCGCAGAGGCAATAACGGCTACAGAGTGTCTTAGAGGCAACGAAATGCCTGCCTTATATAAAAGAAGAGTGCTTCCTTCTCTTGTATCATTCATAACAAAAATGCAAGGCGCCTACATGCACGAAACACTTCCCTTGCGTGATTTTTCAACAGTGGCACTTTCTTTTTCAACAGTAGACACAGTATCACAAGATCTTGCTACCACATTTGATGAAGTGGTACACGCAGTTTTGCCAGATCCAACTCGTCCAACTATCCGTGACTTTGACCGCCACCCAGAAAATTTTCTCATAACGCCAAGCAGGCTATACATTGCAATAGATTTAGAAGATAAACCCTGGGGTGTTAATGTGGAACGAGATCATGCAAAGTTAACAAATTATCATAGATATTTAGACAGCAAACAAAAAAGAAAGTTGTTTGATCGTAGCAGTAAAGATCTACACCAAACAACAGGTGTAAGCTACGACTGGAACGAATATCTTAAGTCGGTAGTACTCATTGCACTAGGGGCATACGTTCCGCTAGAACACCAAAGCAAAAAACAAACGCAAAAAGACTTGTTAGAAAACGGGCAATGGGCTACAACTGAATTATACAAAATATTCGGAAAACGAGTATACATAGATCTTTTAGGCGCATTACACGATTTAGACGTGATAAGTTAACAACGCACCGTTCATATCATAAATCATCTGAAAAATATTTTGCGCAACGCTTGCCACTCGTGCTTCATGCTTTGAGCACAACAAAAACAACGCTTCACTCTCTTTTTGTAAACTATGTTGCATTTCACCAAAGGTCCTCAGATCTTTGTGGTTAAAATCATAAAACAGTTTTGAAAACAATTCTAGAAAAGTGTGGAGTTGTACAAAAAAAGCACCAATTTCTTTACGTTGCACGGGTGACTGTACAAGCAACCGGTTCAACTTTTTATAATCATCCCCTATACGCTCTAGCTGCTCAACCAAATAATATTGTAAATTACTGTTACGCATCTCTGCAACGGCTCCTTTGTTTAAACACCTTCGCGCATAATCTGCAAATTTGTTCAAGGTAGCATCACGCGCAATTAATTGCTGAGCGACTTCTTTATCAAAATCTGAGAAATTTTGTGCAGTCTCTTCTGCAACGTTTATGAGCAACCAAAACATACGGCGAAACATGGTTGCATATTCTTTAGAATTAATGTGTGAAATCTTTTTGAGAACGCAATGCTGCTTACCTTCAGACACAACCTCAAAACCGATCAAACTGCCTTGTACCACCTCGTGTATGGTACGCAACAACAACGGGTTGTCAAAACGGATTTTGACTTCATCATAGCCCGATTTATACAAAGCCCCTATGGTACGCCTGGCAAGCACACCAAAATCCTGTAGGTTAATTTCTTGAGTTCGCGGATCGGGCGACCCTCCTACACAACTCAGGGTCAGCTCATTTCCCTTGGTGGCAATATCCACCTCCTGGCCCTTAGTCAGACCAACTTCTTTGGCCCATTTATGGGGGAGGGACACCACTAAGGTGCTGCCTGCTAGCTGGATAATCTTGCGTTTCACAGCTTTTTTCCAGAAAAACAACTATATAAATCTTTCTAAATTATATATTTAAGGATGTTATATATAATATAAGGCAAACAGCTAAGCACTGTCTTAGCAAAAATAGAGTAATGGTCAGCATAGATGAGCTTACCGACATACCTAAAGAGATCAGGGAAGAAGCTATTCGCTGCCTTGATGAGCTCTTAACATACAAAGACGAAGACGGCAACCTTGCACCCATTATTTCTGGGTACAACTGGTACAGGAAGTTACCCATAGCAGATCCCGCAATTACCTTGACTAATATACACGAGTCTGAAGACTACAAAGAAGACATGTTTGCAGATTTAGAAAAATTGGGCTATAAAAGAGAATCTCTAGAAGGTTGCATTCGTGAGAAAACAGGAATTTTCTTTTGGAGACCTACATTCAACATTCGGGAAACCAAAGGCAAAATTCTTCCTGGTTTAAGAATAAAAAACATAAAGTCAGGAGAATTACTCAATTTAAGTCATTTTAGTGGTGAAAACCTGTTAGGATATCCGGAGCTTGATGGAAATTTAAAAGCAGAAGATCACGGTTGGGAAATAAATATTGAGTCAAAGAATACCATCGAATTAGTAAAATTAGCCAAACTTTTCACAAAAAAAGGTCTGTATAGGGACAAAGAAGAAAATAAACACTGGAGGAGTGCATACAGGGTTCCTGTTATCATTCTCGGAAAAAAAGCAGCAGATCATAGGGAAAAGCTCAAAAATTATTATCCTGCAAGAAAGTTTTCACTACGAAGGAAAAGAAATGAGATAAGTTTCATAATTGAAAAAAATTTATCCCGTTTAAAAGAAAGTTTTCAGTATACCATCCTAAAAGAGGTTGGGTTCGAAGAGGAGCTTTGTCTGGCAAATATTGAGTTCATAAAGTACATAAATGGAGATCAATAGACTTAAGTAAAATGGAATGCCTAGAAATTACCATGAAAGATAGGATTTATGTTTGTGATCCATCTGGTGTTCGTTCTCCAGTCAAGCTAGGTGGACTGCTCAAAAAAATAGAGAAATACAAAAGAGAACGAGGTGAAGTAAATGTCGGCGTGTTGCTATGGCAAAACATGAGTCTCGGAGCAGCTTTCACAATAGAAACAGAAGAAGAGGCACAAAGAGCAATGGCATTGGAAAGAAAACATCAATGGGGTGCATACTTTTACTCACAGGTAGAAATAGAGAAAATGAGGGATCGACTAGAGAGTAAGGCATACCAATAATTTTACCAAAGTAGTAAAAATAAGTTTGAAAAAAATAGAGATAAATGAAAATAAAAAAGAATTCCAAATTATACAATATAAGCAACTATATAGTTTCTAAGCCAAACGACTAAACCCAAGCAAATCTAGGGATATCTTGGAGGTGGTACACAGTGCTAACCAAAAAAGAAATCCTGCTTTTGGCAAATTTACGCCAAAACGGCAGACAATCCATAACAAACCTAAGCAAAAAGACAAAAATGCCTATATCAACAGTTTATGGCAAACTAAAAAACTACGAGGGAAAATTAATCAAAAAATTCACGCCCATCGTAGATTTTCACAGCATAGGCTACACCGCACGAGCAACCATCATGCTCAAAGTCGGACAACGTCATAAACAAGAGATAAGACAATTTCTGCACAACGCCAAAGTCGTCAACACGTTTTATCGAGTCAACAACCAATACGATTACCTCATTGAAGTGATTTGCAAATCACTCAACGGCGTGCAAAGGTTACTCGACACGATGGAAGGACGCTTTGAAGTAGAAAAAAAAGAAATCCACTATATCTTAGAAGAATACAAAAAAGAGGATTTTTTAGCGCAACCAGGCTTTCTTGCGCTCACGGAGGTACAACCATGATTCTTGCACAACGTTGCAAATATTTAGAGACACAAAAAAACAAAAAACGACGCATCAGAGCAGAGCTACACAAATGGAGCGAAGACAACGTCGCGGTTCAAGCAGCGCTTGGACGGCAAACAACATTTCTTGAACTGTTTAACCCCTACAAAGAGTTCAAAGAAAAAGGCATGCCGTGCATACATACGTTTCCAGCATACAGTTTTGATTTGGAAGCGTGCATCGGCAGCCTTACTGAACACAAACCATTCACTGAAGTAATCGCACATCCCATCAGTGGTGCAGTAACCGGTGTGACGGTAGGAGAAATGGCACGGCGCAGTTTAAATCGGCGCAGCGTACTCAAGGGGCTGTTAATCGGTGCAGGGGGCGGTGGATTGGTAGGCTACCTTGGCGCAACAAAACTACATCACGGCCACAGCGAGCAACTCCAACACATGCACGACAACGCAGCGTACTTAGACGAAGTGGTGAATAAGTATGGGTAACCCTCAAAAGAGGGTTGCCCCTTAAAACAACAAAAGATAAATACAAGTATACCACTAAAAAAGGTATGACACTTCTCTCGCAAAGACAACGAAAGCTAATGGAAACAACTAAAGAAAACTTTCGCATTCCACAAATTCCCGTCACGAGAGGAACCAGAATTAAATGTACGTTTTGCAAGTACGAATACAGCCCAAAATCTGACCGAATCCCTAAAAAATGCGGTTCGTGCGGTAAAGAAAAGACGTTAATGCGAAAAACGTTGTAAGAGGTAACCAACAAACCCGCCGACAACAGCAAGCAGCAAGGCAAAAACCAAATAATAAAACAACATCGGTGCTGGGTATAACAAATCTAAGCGCGACACTGGCGCCAAAGAGCGCAACTGCCGAGTGGTCCACCACCAAAAAATAAGGCGATACAAATACAAAAAAACAACAAATAAAAACCCAACAAGGGCACCTCGTTTTACCGTTCTAGTTAAAATTCCCATTTATAATGATACACCAACAAGACTCCTGCACCAATAAGTAAGCCTAACACTAAACTAAGCAAAGGCCCAACAAAGAGCAGCGAATACGCCGCAAGACAAAACGCAACACTAAACACATACAGGTGCCGCGAACCAAAAAACATCAGACCGCCCTCAAGAGGGGGAATAGGAATCATCAAAAAGAACAACATCACGGAGTTAATGAGTAGCGCGAACGAAAAATCCACGCCAAGAAAAATGTTTAACCAACTAAAGAGTACCATAAAACCAAGGTGTACAGCAACGCCCGAAAAAGAAATTAAAGACTCTTCAAATTCGGTAACTTCAGCAAACCCGCGACCTAACCGGGACAACTTAGGGCTAATGTACAAATGACCTAAACAAGTGACAAAAAGCTGCCCAGCTGAAGCTAAAGTAACTAATAACGCAGCAAGAATCCCTAAGGGTATAGGGCGACGAAGTACTTGGCGTTTAGCAACACCGTAGCGTCGAGTAAACCATAAACGGTATTCCACCAACGCATCGTAAAAATCTCCTACACGTTTTTGCACACCAAGACGTACCAAAAAGAAAAACCCGCTTAAAAGCAACGCCCACAATAAATACAAAAACCATGAAGACACATCAAAAGTGGTTGAACCATCATCAAAACCAAAGATAAGGCCTAAAAAAATAACAGTGACAAGCACATGACGCAATTCTTGGCGGGAGAACATAAGAGTTCTTTAACAAAAAGTGTATATAACAGTTTCTGTGATGCACCAAAACCTTTAAGAGAACAAAATTACAGAAAAAATGCATGAATCTAAACGGAATTCTCATTATTGTGTTCTTAGGTGTTGTTGCCGCATGGATCGTGTGGAAGGTAGGCTTTGGTAAACAAGGTCTAGGCCTTGATGAGACAAGCACCACGACAGATCCGCAAAAAGAGAAAGTTCTACAAGAGGAAAGTGAATTACTCAAAGACGAAGCAAATGCAGAGAGGTACTTAAGTCAACTCCAAGCAAATCAGCAACGCGCACAAGACTTACTCGATCAAGCTATCAACGAGATGGTAGACAACGTAAACCAAGATCAACTCCCTGCCAAAGAAGCTGCAGAAGCAACACACACACTTTTACAGACCATGCAAAAAGAAATAAAAAAAGAAGAAAGTTACATTGGTTTTTTAGAGACAGAAATCAAAAAGGAAAAAAAAGAGATCTATAAATTACCTCGAAAAGAATCTCGCTTTGCACGGCAGTTTCTCAACGAGAAAAGGGATACTTGTAAGCAAATGAACACCCTCATCAAACAAAAAGAGCAAACACTCAAAGACATGATAGGGGTTCTTATAGGTTGGACCGCTGGAGACCCTTCAATTGAGCTGGTAACAAGCCATGTTGCAGACTTAGACCAGCACAACAGTAAACTCAAAAACATCCGCGTACAGCAAATAAAGTTGCATGAAGTTTTTGCCAAAGAACAAGCAGAAGAAACAGCGGCACTCGCAGAAATAGAAAAAGCAGCTTAAAGCGCACCCAAACGTTTTTCAATCATTTTAAGATCACTGACGATAGCCTCTTCATGCCCAGCACCAACAACAGCAACAACGCTGTGATGTTGCAAAATAACATACAGCTGTTTAGCCATGTATCTGTTACGTTCAACAACTAAAGTTTTGTACACGTTCGGATAACGTTGCTCCATGAAAGCTAAAATTTTGTTAATCATTTTTTTATCAGGCACACCGTGCAAAGCAAACCCAAATTCTTTACGCAACCACGGCCCACGAAACAAATCAACAACAAAACGAAACTTTTCTCGCCAAGAAAGTGTAGCAGAAAACCGCCGCAGTGTTACAGGTAACGGCTGATCAATCAAAGCAATCTTCGCTTCATGTTCTTTGGCAAGCTGTGCAGCATACAACATCTCAGTACCCGGCGACATACCTATGGACTCTCCTACATGACGCTCAACAAACGACGCAAGCACGCCAAACACCCATCCTTTAAAGCCAAATTCTTTTATGGAAGAAAAGGAAAACGACGTTTTCTTGTCAGACAGTAGCGCAGCGTAGCGGTTGCGATCAAGCTCTAAAGCCACAATCTCAGGCACGGCCTTTTCCATCGTTTTTTTCACTTTAACCAAACTTTCTGGAGCAACGTGCGATGTGCCGACAATATGTAAATGTTTATAACGTGTCATAGAATATGGAAATCTTTTTAAAGTTAAATAGCTAATGGTTATTCTAAGGAGTTATACAATGTTACAGGTAAGAAATATTTCACAGGTATATGGTATGCAAGTCTTCACAGACGACGGAAATTACTACGGTGATATCGAAGAAATGATCGTTGAGACAAACAGAGTCCACGGTTGGCGTATTCGTGCAACAAAAGGGTCTCACTTGGGGCGAGTTTTGGGCGGAGCACGCGGCGCAACAGTCCCACATCAACTGGTAAAATCTGTTGGCGACGTGATGATCATTTCAAAAACGGCCGTTCCTGCTGTTGACGAAGAGATGTAGGTTTCTTTTTTTTACTACCGCAATGTTTATATAGGTAGTTTGAGATTTTTGATATAATGGCAGCGCCGCTACAAAACGCAATGAGCTTCTTACGGGATTTCGGTTTCTTTGACGTTGTACTTCCGTTTTTGTTAGTGTTCGCGATCATGTATGCTATTTTAGAAAAAACTAAAATTTTAGGCGATGAAGCAAAACAACTTAACGCAGTAGTCGCATTCGTGGTAGGGCTCTTAGTTGCAGGCACCAACAGAGTAACCTCCATAATTAACGAGGCACTACCTAATTTGGTAGTTTTAGTAGTGGGTATCTTAGGATTCCTTATTTTGGTAGGCATGTTTTACAAAGAAGGTCAATTTGACTTTGCATCTGATTACGCAAAAACCACTGCGGCCTTTGCAGCAATTCTGTTCATAGGCATCCTCGCAATTTTTTTCAACTCCATAAAAACCGAATCAGGAAAATCTTGGTTAGAAACAATTTTACAATACCTATTCAACAATGCATCGGGGACTGTCGTTACCTCACTAATATTTCTAGTAATCGTCATTGGCGCGATTGGTTTTATTATGGGCTGGAGCCCAGAAAAAAAGAAAACAACAGATCCAAATAATTCCGGTGGTGGAGGTGAATAATGGCACAAACGGTAGTTGACTTTGGAGACGCAGT
Source organism: Candidatus Woesearchaeota archaeon (assembly GCA_964344975.1). Taxonomy (GTDB): domain Archaea; phylum Nanobdellota; class Nanobdellia; order SCGC-AAA011-G17; family GW2011-AR18; genus CAYFPK01. The sequence continues at coordinate 707 of CAYFPK010000017.1, read as the reverse complement.
ACAATGGATGCAAGACGCAGGGGTGTACGAGTTCGTGCTCCCGTTCTTACTTATTTTCGCAATCTTTTACGCAATATTAGAAAAAACAAAAGTCTTAGGCGATAAGCAAACAAGAATCAATGCGGTCGTTGCAATGGTTGCAGGGTTACTTGTTGTTGCACAAACCAACATTGTGCAAACCATCAACATGTTTCTGCCACGAGTGTCCCTTGCTATGGTCGTTATCTTAATGGGTTTGATGATGATTGTACTTTTTGCAGGAAAAGAATATGCTGGCTTTGGCGATTTAGCAAATGGCTTAGCCATGATCGTAGTGGTGGTTATGCTCATCTTAGCACTCAGTCCAGAGATGGGCTGGAACACCGCACGATGGATCACGTATGCAGATCGACAAAGACTATTTTCTATTGGAGCATTTCTGGCAATCCTTGCATTAATCTACTTCATCATTACAAGTGGTAAAGATCAACAACAAGGCAACGGAGGAAACGAAAGCGGCCTAAGAAGTCTAATAAGGGAATTAGGTGGTTTAAGGGATCCACCAGCTAGGGGTTAATAATGGCAACGGTATTAGACGCAAGCATTTTGAGTTTCTTCCTACCCGCATTCGTTTTTTTATTCATCTGGTCTGTCTGTTACGCGTTTTTATCAGTAACTAAACTTTTCGGAGAAGATGCAAAAACCCTCAACGGGACAGCAGCGTTTGC
>CAYFPK010000016.1:11570-17266 GCA_964344975.1 Candidatus Woesearchaeota archaeon | reverse complement strand
TCGTCTTTAAGACCAAGCTCTTTGAGCAACTCTTTGTAGCGGTTACGAATAGTAACTTCGGTAACACCGGCAACATCAGCAACTTCCCGCTGCGTTTTTTTCTCACCGTTCATTAAAGCAGCAACGTACAAAGATGCTGCAGCAATACCGGTCGGACCACGTCCTGAAGTTAACTCAGCATCACGCGCCTTTTGTAAAATCTCAATTGCTTTAGATTGTGTTTCAGCAGATAATTTAAGAGCTGAAACAAACCGCGGTAAGTAATCTACAGGGTCAGAAGGTAAGATACGAAAGCCAAGCTCACGAGTGATAAATCTATACGTTCTACCAACTTCTTTTTTCTCGATACCTGAAGCTTCACTTAACTCATCTAAAGTTCGAGGAACTTCATGACGTCGACAAGATGCATACAACGCACCGGCAACAACTGATTCCATGCTACGTCCACGCACTAAACCTCTTTGAACAGCCATGGTATAAATTCTAGAAGCTTCTTCTTCTACAGAACGAGGTAACTTCAAATATGAACTGACACGTTTCAGCTCAGCAAGAGCCAACTTCAAGTTACGCTCAATAGCAGTCGATATACGATGCTGCCATTTACGTAAACGAAAATACTTATTTTTTCCTTTACTAGATAATTGGTAAATGTCACCTTTACGACCAATATCAGTCCCTAAACCTTTATCAAATTTAGTGTAGGTCATAGGTGCACCGGTTCGTCTACGAGAGGTACCGCTATCTTCAGAAAACTCTCGCCACTCTTGGCCAAAGTCAATCATTTTTTCTTCAACAACTAAACCGCAATCACGACAGATTGCCTCACCACGCTCTTTTTGAATAAGTAAATTAGTACTTCCACATTCTGGACACGTTTTCATAGCCATAGTTTACTGCTCTCCGATAACAACACAACAACCTTTATATACTTGAGGAGTTGGATCCTTTAAATACTTTTCGGTTTTCGTCTAAATTGCCCAGTGAAAGCGACACCGGCTTCTATGGATAATAGACCTAGTTTTCCCCGCAAAACAGGCCAGAAGTAGAAAAACTTAAAAACCCGCACAGACGACCACGAGGCAATGGATATAAAAGTTCTCGAGCAAAAAGATAACGTGCTGACCTTCCTGTTAAAAGGAGCAAATCCTGCTGTGGCAAACACGCTCAGACGTACCATTATCGCTGAAGTACCGACGTTAGCGGTGAAAAGACTTAGCATCACCAAGAACGGTTCAGCCTTATTTGACGAAATGCTTGCACACAGAATCGGATTAATTCCACTCACAACAGATCTCAAAAGCTACGATCTGCCAAAGTCAGAGGCAGATATGGATTCAGCACGATGTAGCTCAAAAGTTTCCTTAATTTGTGAAGGGCCACTGACGGTATATGCTGAAGATCTCAAATTTCAAGATGCAACAATTAAACCCGTCTACCCAAAAATGGTAGTAGTAAAATTACTCAAAGGTCAAGAGATAGAGTTTGAAGGAGTGGTAACGCTTGGTCAAGGTAAAGACCATGCAAAATACACACCAGGGCTCATAAGTTACAAGGGGTACCCACAGATTAAAATAAGTAAAGTCAAAAACGTGGACGAAGTAGTCAAGTCTTGCCCGGTTGATGTGTTTGAAAAAAAGGGTAAAGAACTAAGCATAAAAAACCTTGAAGCATGTCACCTTTGTTTGGCGTGCGTTGATGCTGCAGAGCCCAAAGAAAGTGTGAAAGTATCCGGTTCAGAAAAAGATTTTATATTCACCATTGAGTCTTGGGGACAGTTAGCACCCAAAGAGTTACTTGCGCAAGGTCTCAAAATGATTCATGAAAAACTAGGGCAAGCAGCAGAGTTAGTGAAGGCTGCTTAAGGCTTCTGTTGCAGAAGCGTTAAATTTCTTGCAGACAGAAATTGATACAGCACATATATTTGATTAATATACACTGCATTCAAAGATGTAGCTTCAGACCTTCCTGCACCATCAGTAAATAACACAGCATCAAGGCTGCGCAATTTTCTATGCTCTCGCATTCTGCGAATAAGCGAAAGACCTTGATGATCTCTTCGTCCATAATCAAACCCATCAGCGCCAACAGTTTGCTGCGGCATGGAGTTATCGGTGATAACTAAGCCGTATTCTTCAGGTGTTGCAATAAGTTTATCCCATGCTTCAGGTGCAGAGATTGCTTTTCTACAAAAAAAATTTTGAGAAATAACTAATCCATAACAGACTCCAAGCTTAAAACGATCATCATTAACAACTAAAACTTCTTTACGCTCAAAAGCTTCCTTGCGCCAAAAGCTAGACGGACTTGACATGAATGTGTAAGATAAAGAAAAGTTAAAAAAAGCTTTGTAAACGGTATACTTTAAATACGTACGCAAAATCCTATGACGAATGCCAGCAATATTATTTGTCGAGGATAGCGAGAATGCACATAAGTACCAGCAAGCGCTCGAAGAGCAAGGTTATCACGTATGGCATTATGCCAACAGCGACAAGGCCATTCGAGACATCGAAGCAGGTCTGCCATATCATTTAGGTATCATTGACTTATCGATTCCAGGCTTTCGCGGTGGAGACTGGGTAATTTCGGCATCAAGAAGAGCATATCCAGCAACACCTTTGTGGACGTTTTCAGAGTTTCCTTTCCAATTTCCCGGTACCTCATGTAAGTTACCAAAAACAACATCGCCAGATAAGCTAACAGAGAAAGTAGAGCAACATTTTGCAAGGTTCAAAGGGTTAGCTCTAGACAACTAAACACAAACACTTTTTAAGACAAAACAAAGACCACATCTCTACGCGAGGGTGCCGGAGTGGTCAAACGGGCTAGGTTGAGGGCCTAGTGGCTTAGTGTCTGCGCAGGTTCGAACCCTGTCCTTCGCATTATACCAATCTTAAAAATTCTTCTTTAACCGAAGAAAAAATATCTTTTCTAATTTTTCCCAATTTCCTTTTTACAATCTTTTTTTCAAGGGTGAACAATTTATCCACTTTTATTTGACTTGTTTTAGGAAGAGCTCCATTCACCAAGTCTTGGTTAGATAATAAAACTGAATGATCTCGATTCAAAAGGTTCGAAGTAATACCACAAGTAATAATATCATCGTGAGCTAAATTATAAGCATCTTTAGATAATACAAGCACAGGTCGTTGCTTCATCCCTTCAAGGTTTGAAAAAGGAAAAGGTACCAAAAGTATATCCCCTTGTTTAAACTGTATCCCATATGTCATCAGCCTTGGTTCCCCATAATTTTTTAGCAACTTTCTCTGAATGTTTTAGTAAATCCTTAAAATCAGACTTTGCAACTTTTTTAAGCAAAATGGCTTGGCCTTCTTGAACAAGTAAAAGCCTATCTCCTTCCTGGATGCCTGTAGCCTCACGAACGTGTACGGGAAGAGATATTTGGCCCTTGCCTGTTACTTTTACAATCTTAGCTTCCATACAAAAGTAAGAATTTCCTTACTTTATATGTCTTTCGTAATAATTTTCGAAAATACCTTCAACTGCCCAAGAATTTTATAAATCGCATCCAGAAACATTTAAAAAGCACCCAGAAGTCCCCAAACCATGGCAAAACCTACTGGACCAACAAATCCGACGCTACAAGGCCTTATTCGGGAAATGAAAAAAAACAAGGCTCCCTTTTGGCAAAGAATGGCAAAGGAAATGCAAAAATCCACACGATCACGAAGAAAGATAAACACCTATCACTTAAACAAGCAGGGCAAAGATAAAGAAATCTTAGTCGTCCCTGGCAAGGTGTTAGCGCAAGGCGCATACACCAAAAAAAACACCGTGGTAGCCTGGCAATTTTCAAAAGAAGCAAGAAAACAAATTGAAAAGACTGCAAAAACCATGTCACTCAAAAAATTATTACAAGAAAATCCAAAAGCAAAAGGGGTGAGAATCATAGGATGATTCTCAACGGAAAAAACCAAATCATGGGCAGAGTGGCAACCTTTGCAGCAAAGCAAGCATTACTCGGCGAAAAAGTTGATATCATCAACTGTGAAGACATTATTATTACAGGAAAAAAAGAAACGGTACTTGCAAAATTCAAACGAAGACGCAAAATGGGCGATCCGTTCAAAGGTCCATTCCACTCTAGATTACCTGATCGTATCATGCGTCGAACAGTGAGAGGTATGTTACCGCACAAAAAAGAGCGCGGCAGACAAGCATACAAACGTGTTATGTGTCACATAGGTACCCCAGAAGAGTACAAGGGCAAAGAAGTAACGCCCATTCCTGGCGCAGATTACACAAAGCTAAAAACAATGAATTTTGTACCGCTACGTCGTGTAGCTAAATTCTTAGGAAAAGACGTATAATGGCGGCAAAAAAATCTACAGAGAAAAAAACAAAGCGAAAGCCAAGAAAGTCTAGTGAGAAAACACAAAGTAAACAAGAAGGCATTTATCAAGCGACAGGCAAGAGAAAAAGAGCAATCGCCAAAGCAACCCTCAAAAAAGGTAAAGGTGTAATTAGAATTAACAAAAAATTACTTGCAAGCTTGCCTGCATTCACGCAATTAAGAATCCAAGAACCTCTTATCCTTGCAGGTGACGAAGCAAAAGGACTAGACATTTCAGTGAAGGTAAGCGGTGGCGGTTGGCAAGGGCAAACTGAAGCAGCACGTTTAGCTATTGGTCGCGCGTTGGTAAACTTTAATAAAAAATTCAAAAAAGTATTCGCTGAATATGATAGACATTTACTACTACAAGACGTACGAATTAAAGAAGCACGTAAACCAAACGATTCAAGAGCACGTGCAAGTCGCCAGAAATCTTACAGATAAAGCATCAACTTTTTTTATCGCGTCGCTTCATTGACTTATTTGAGTGAGCATGTGCTTTGAGAATCTTACGGCCAAAAGACGATTTTGAAGCAATAAAGGCATAAAGGAGAATCGTGGGTGGGACAAAAAGATAAATGCCGCTAATCAACAAAGCACCTGAAAGAATTATATTCAGAAATTCAACAAAACTATAATAGGCATCCTCACTCCCACCAAAGAATGTAGTAATTTGTATTTGATGACTCTCAAGATACATAACAAACAAAAGAGAACAAACAACAGCAGCAAGCCACAACACACTCCATAAAAAAAACGAGCGAAGAGTCGTTTTCTGTTCTTCATTCATAAGAGATTTCCAAGAAAAGAAGATTATAAATGTTCTGTAGAAATTTTTATGAACATTTCTGCAGATAAATGAAGTTTACCGTACTTACCCTTGTAAAGTTCTATTTTCTTCGAAGAAAGCAGACAACTTTGCGACCAAATCTTGATTTTGAAGCCATAAGTGCGAAAAGCAAAATGATCACTGGCACAAGGGTGTATAAACACGCACAAAAAATAACAAGCGCAAAAAGAATTGACAAAAGCTCAACAAGAACATAATAACTGTACTCTCCTATAACTATGCTAATCTGGGCTTGATAAGATTGAAGAAAAGATATGATAGCAAAGAAAAGAAAGGCCGCTGCAAGAATTACTACAACCTGGCTAAAAAATCGCTTATAACCCTGAAACTCCCGTTGATAAACAGGAAACTTCTGTTGCAATTTAAGCAAGGAACTCATCTTTAAAAGAAATTTCTAAAAAGGGTATATAAAACTTATCCAAAAACTTTTATATCCTCAAAGAAAAAAAACACTATGATTATTCTTTTAGGTCAACCAGGTGCAGGTAAGGG
>CAYFPK010000016.1:0-11560 GCA_964344975.1 Candidatus Woesearchaeota archaeon | reverse complement strand
TCATAAGAGATTTCCAAGAAAAGAAGATTATAAGTCTTACGCAGAAGGTTTTTATACAACTAAATAAAGGAGCTGCTTATGATTATTCTTTTAGGTCAACCAGGTGCAGGTAAGGGAAGTGTGGCAAAACTGTTAGCAAAAAAGCTTAACTACACACACATCGACACCGGGCAATTAATTAGAACCCACGCAACTAAAGAAATTAAGAAGTATATGCAGCAAGGCAAACTCCTGCCAACAAAATTGATCTTACCTATAATTAAAAAACATCTCAAAAAGAAATGTATTCTAGATGGGTTTCCGCGAAACATCGCTCAAGCAAAACTCTTACCCAAACCAGAATATATTTTCTACCTAAGGGTAGACAAATCCTTAGCACACCAAAGATTACTTAAAAGAGCAAAAATAGAACACCGAACAGACGACACCGAGCAAGTGATAAAAAAACGTTTTAAAGAATACGAGAAAAAAACAAAACCGCTTCTAAAATTCTACAAACCCATAAAAGTCGACGGCAACCTAGGCACACAAAAGCTATTAAAGCAGATCCTAACTCACATCAGGCATGATTGAAATAATCAGACTCAGCCACAGGCTACCTAGAGACACCAGGACAACGACGCACTGCGCACTGGTGGCACGAGCGTTCGGCGCTGATCAATTCACGTATAGCGGCAGAAAAGATAAGGGGCTGGAAACTTCAGTCAACAAAGTGACTGACCAATTCGGCGGACCGTTTAGCATAACCTACGAAAAAAACGTTATAAACCACATCAAAAAAAGAAAACAAGCAAAATTCATCATAGTGCATTTGACCGCGTACGGACTGCAAGTGCAAAAAGAAATAGCCAAAATCAGAAAGCACAAAAAAGTCTGTATAATCATCGGCTCAGAGCGCGTTGAACCAAAAATCTACGAATTAGCCGACTATAACATCAGCGTAACCAACCAACCACACTCAGAAGTGATGGCGTTAGGTTACACATTAGATTATTATTTTCAAAGAAAGGAATTGACAAAATCTTTCACGAACAAAAAAAAGCAAATCATGCCACAGCAAAAAGGAAAGCTTTTAAAGACATTTTAGCAAAAAAGACCCATGAGAGGTGCCTGGTTAATGCTATTACTACTCCTACCTACAGCAACTGCATTTGACCTCCATGTACCAGAAGAAATAAACCCGCAAACACCTCTACAAGCAACCATTCTTCTAGAGCAAGATACAATCAACTCAGAACAACTTATCACAGCAACAATCAACAACCAAACCTATGCATTTACAGCTGAAGAACTCATACAAGGTAATGTAACCATTATACCAAAAGAAACAAGTATAGGCGACCAAGTAACACAAAAAACAATCACACTCAGTGACACACCACAAATCGCTCTAGATGCACAAGACGCAACAAGCATTAATACACTTTCTTTGCAAATAAGCGCAACAGATGCAGATAACGTTGCGTTGAATATAAACAACAACATCGTATGGTCCTATCAAGGCCCACTTCTTCCAAACGAATTTGCACCTCTTGATACACCGTATCTAGAAAACTTCCAACGAGCAACATCTGTACTAGTTACCGGTACAGACGTGTATTGTCAAAAAACATCACTTAACGTAACAGAAAAATTCAAAATAGAAGCTAAGGTAAAACAAAACGATCAAGCAACACTTCTAGGCATCATAGCCAACGCTCCCAACACGCAATGCGATATCTACAACCAAAACGAACAAACGCAATGTTGTATCCTAGAAGGTATTACATCCAGCTTTGGCGACGCATCATGTACCATTGACCGTGTGCAACAACAGCCTCAAGAAGCATATCTCTGTGTTGCACCGCAGCAAACACAAACAATAAACAATTTCAGCTTAGCAGTAGAACCACAAAACGATGGACCAGTACGTGCATATAACGGCCCACTGCAACAAAACGTGCAAGATTATCTTATAAGAGGCTATTACAATAAATTTCAGACAGTTCTAGACACCACAGTAGACGTTAATGTAGACACAGCACAACTACAACCCGGGCTCATTCCCCTAACATTAACAGGACAAGGCACAGTAGATCTACACAACCTTAACGTAGAAATGCAAACAGCGATTGGCACACAGATTAAAACAACATTTACCGAAATAGAAATGGTACCAAGATACATCCAAACAAACGGCACCGTAGAATTACAACTAACTATTCCAGCACAAGAAGGGGAGCTTACGATAAACATTCTAGATCAAACAAAGTCGGCAAACATTACCCTAACAGAAGTTATTCCACAAGAAATCGAGCTAACACCACAAGAATACGTCACACAAATGCTTCCAGTAACACAACAAGAAATTACTGTAGTACAAGCACAAATCCCGCAAGATATGCAAGAGATCTTAAACATATTACAATACACACAAAAGCTCACTGCAGCACAAGAGCAACTAACACAAATGCAACAAAATATAGCAATAAATGCAACTAACGCAACATATCTACAAACCCAAGAAGAGCTCAGAGAACTCAGAGCAACCATAATTAAAGATATGGCCACAACAACAGAAAGTTACGAGGCAAAGGTGCAAAGCATAAACGATATCCCAGAACCTACACAACTACAGTTGGACGTAAGCAAGCAAGCTATCTTTGCAAGCCAACAAACAAATATCCCAGCACAGGTGTACAGAATAACAGCGACGTATCTTGATGACAGCACAGAAACATTCGCACTCATAAAAAAACAAATTACTAATCCTAGCGCAACGATTTACGAGCTACCAAACGCACCGATAAAGGAAATACTTACGCAAGGCTACCAGGTAGCACTCCAAAACGCGATTTATATCTGGCAACCAGGCACATCCGAGATTATCTATACTATGCAAATGACAGGAATGGATGCAAAAACAAAAACACTCTTAATCCCAGCAAACGTTGCAGACTTCCAGCAGGAAGAACTTCAAGTTGAAATTATCTGTGGCGATGGCGCATGTAATGCAGGAGAAATCTGTCCTGAGGACTGTGAACCAAAAAGACCGTGGGCATGGATAATCTTTGCTATACTATTCCTTGTAGCTTCTGTGTATTATATCAATTTTTACAAAGGGCCGTACGCCATACATTTTCTCAACAAAAAACCGAAAGGCTCTGTATTTAGAAACTCAGGAGACGAATTAGCAGTCACATCATACATAAAAAGAGCAAGAAAAAAAGGTTTCACCGACCAACAAATACGCTTCGTGCTTAAATCAAAAAAATGGTCTGAGGCACAAATTCGAGCAGGATTCCAAAGTACAGCAAAAAAAAGCACAGCTAAGAGTTCTTTTCTTGGCAAGTTCATAAAAATCAAAAAGTAACACATAAAAACCTTCTGCCCTTACATAACCTATGATAATTTGCGCATTCACCGACACCCACACAGATAAGAGGGTATTTCAACAGGTAAAAAAGAAAGCAAAAAAGGCAGACCTCGTTATCTGTTTAGGCGACATTTCAGTCTTTGGTTCTGGACTAGAGAACATGGGATTACTGCTCAAACAATTAGACAAAAAAGTCTTAATTGTACACGGCAACCACGAACTTGAAGAAGAAATGATGTTGATCACTAACAAAACAGTACTCAACATGCACAACATTATATACAAACACAAAGGCGTGACATTCATGGGCCACGGTGGCGGCGGATTTACCAGGCGCACACCAGATTTTGTTAAACTTAAAAAAACAATTCCCAAGACCATGCACATCGATATATTAATGACTCATCAACCCCCATACGGAACAAAGTTAGATAATTTACAACACTTTGGTCACGTAGGAAACAAAGATTATACAGAGTTTATTAAAAAACACCAACCTGTATTAGCATTGAGTGGCCATTTACATGAAAATTTTAAAAAAACAGACAAGATTGGTAAAACACTTATTGCAAATCCAGGACCAACAGGAGAATTATTTGAAATAAAAGATGGCAAAGCTAAAAAGCTTTGACCATCACCTCTTTTTCCCAGGAAAAAACTAATCCTAAGATAATTAATTTCTTCATATCTTGTTATTTAAAGTTTATGTTTTCAAAAAAAGTTTCTGATAGTTCATAAAAATCATGCGTTTAACTTCTTCAAACTCAAGTTCTTTAATTTTTGCAATGTGTTTCACAGTATTAACTACATCACACGACTCAGAACGACCACCTGCAACCGGCGCTAAGTACGGTCCATCTGTTTCAGTTAACAGTTGACGTAGCGGAACAATGTTTACTAGTTCTTGGAAATGTCGTAAGCGAGTAATCACTGCAGGAATAGAAAACGTAAATCCCATATCAACAGCACGTTTAGCAATTTTCAATTTACCGCCAAAACAATGCAAGTCAACATGTTTAATGTCAGTTGAAGATAAAACATCAAGGCAAGCAGCTTCAGCGCTACGCGTGTGCACAACAATAGGTTTACGAATCCTTTGTGCTAATTTGATAGCTTTAAAAAAAACATCTTCTTGCTCTTTTAAGCGACCTTTTATCACTTTGTTATCAAGACCAATTTCACCTATAGCTAAAATATTCTCTCGCTGCGTTTCGATAAACGCTAATTCAGTATCAACATCAAACGGTTCAATGTGACGTACAACATCATCGGCAATTTCTTCTTTTGGAATACAACAGGCAATAGAATCAACTGGGTACAACCCGAGTGAACAGTTAACAAGGTCATGTGTTGCAGCAAGTTCAAGCGCACGCCGGTTCGATGCAGGGTTTACACCAGAAGTAATAATTGAAGTAACGCCTACCGCACGGGCACGTTCAAGCACCGCTGAAAAATCTTTTTGGTACCGCTCATGATCTAAATGGCAATGCACATCAACAAACATACCTTTTGAGCAAAAACATCCTTTATATGATTTACCTAAAAAATTAACACCACAAGACCAAAGACCCAAGCTAAAAATTTCCACAGGTAAGGAACTAAATTGACAAAGATTAAAAACAAACAGACAAAACTCAAAAAGCCAAAGATTTTCATAGCTTTCTTCTTATCTTTAACAAAAAACAACGCACCAAGGTACGACATACGTCCTCCATCTAAGAATGCTAAAGGCAACAAGTTAAACAAGCCAACACCTAAACTAATAACATACACCCAAAAGACTAGTTGCAGGCTCCACAAAAGCATCTTCGGAAAGAAATCTCCATACTGTGCACGAATCTCAGAAGCAATCTCAACACGTGAAGAGCCAACATGCACGCCAAGCATAGCCTTATCAGAAGACTCCGGATGTACACCTAACTCAACAAGATGTACCGCATCACCACCTTGTAATTCGATAAACTCCCCCGGCTCATACTTTTCAAGTAACTGTAAAAAGTGATCTTGACTCTCAATGGCAACGCCATCTAACAACTCTACTTCAAAACCAGCCTCAAGTGTACTATTACTCACAGGGTAATCTGGCGCAATAGAAACAATTTGCACGCCATCATACGAAACAACAGAACTTGCAAGCGGAGCTAAAAAAAACAAAGAAAACGCAAGCACCAAAAAACCAAACGCAATGTTAGCAAACGGCCCTGCAGAAAGTACAGCCAACTGCTTAAACGATGACGCTTTTTCTAGATGTTTTTCATCGGGCTCAACAAACGCAGCAAGGATGGGTCCAAAAAAAGCAAACCCGGTCGACTTTACACGGATTTTATACAACTTAGCAAACACACCATGACTAAACTCATGCACAACAGCAATAACTAAAATGGAAATGATCCAATGCCAAAACGAAAGTGTAGGCAAACCTGGGATAGATACGCCAGGCAAAACGGGCGAAACCACAGGCGGCGCGCTAGGAACAAAAAAGAGTTGCCACGTACCATGAATTAAAATGGCAAACATAAGCACCATACCTAAAAAACCAACAAAGATACTCAAGTAAGAGATCCAGTGTAATGGTACGGCAAAAATGTTAGCAACACGTTGCATAAGGGTGATACCCCAAGGGGTTTTATACATGTAAAAGACTTTATGCTGTACCGTAAATTTTGATTTATTACGTCGATAAAATGCATAGACAAGTGCATAAAAGACAAAAACAAAAAACAAATCAAAGTTCATAAAGAAAAGTTCCAATTAAGCACTAATAAAAGTTGCTATTTACCTGATTCAGTTACAATTTTTTCAGAACGCTTTTTTTCAGCTACTTTCTTATCAGCAACTTTCGGCGCAATTTTTTTCGGTTTTTCAGGCGCTGTTGCAGATTCAGTGGTAACAGTATCTTGTGCTGTGGTTAATTTCTCTTCAGCTTGCACTTCTTCTTTTTTTGCATCTGTGGTTTCTTTCTTGGGAGCTGCAGCTTCTTTCTTTGCAGGCTCTTCAGTCTTTGGTAGCGCAAAATCCTTACCTACAAGTTCAACATAAGCAACATCTTCGTGCTTTGTAGTATGCACCTGGACACGTGCAGGCGGATGTCTGTTACCCCGCTGCCACATGTGTTCGTTAAGATGTTTTCCAATGCGAACAGCGTCAGTCTTCATATGCTTAGAAACAAATGTACGCAAAGCAGTCACGGCACGTTTGGTACGTTTATACTTTGGTGCACGCGAAAATTCTTTTCGCAAAGGAATAGTATAGGTTCGCTCGTCTGCCATTATACTTTAGTTTTTCCTCGTCTCCAATGACGTTTAACTTTTGTGTACGCGCTAGGGTGCTGTTTACCTAACACACCAGTAATCTTTGCAACCACCCAAAACGGTGTCCATTTAGTTTGACGGCCATGTCGAGCTAATCTATTTTTTTTACCTGTTGTTTTATTCCGACTCATGCTTTTACCTTTACAGCACCGCTAAGCAGTGCTTCTCCTTTAGAAGTTAAAACGCGTCCACGACGTACACCTTCTTGTTTATTCGCAACAAGACCTGCAGCTTCAAGTTGCTGTAAAATGGTACGAATAATATTTCCTGATGCAAGCGTTGAGCGCTCCGGTTTATGCCCACGGTTCTTTTTGCAACCATAACGTACACGCAATTTCGCAACACCGATCGGCCCTTTTAGAGCAACCACACGAAGTATAGATGCGGCGCGTAAATACCACCAATCATCTTGAACAGGTCGACGCTCCTTACCGTGCCCTGTCTTAACAAATGTGCTCCACTCGGGTGCATCACCGATGGTAGAACTCAATCTTTCAGCCACAGCTGGGATAAGCACCTGTGGGTCTATATCATAATGGGATGTCATAGCAGTGGGGACTTACGGGGTCTTTAAAAGTGTTACTCTCCAGTTTCTCGACGTATAACCTTTACAGAATCCATCTTAACTGTGATGGGAATCGGGATTGCCGCTTCTAGAAGCTCAACAACCACTTCTTCTTTTTGCTCATCGATACGCTTGACAGACGCATTTTCACCCTTAAACGGCCCAGAAATGATCTCCACAATGTCTCGCTCTTTGATGTTGAGCACCTGTTTGACTTGCTCAAGCATAGGCGCCACTTCCTCATAGGTAAGCGGTTTAGCTAGAAGACCACGCGCGTAGGGCACACCCTGTGCTGCTGCACGAGCATCTTCAGCACAATCTGCTTCAACAAAAATATATCCACGCATACCATGCGCAGAAAATAAAGCATGCACAGCAAGCCCTTTTTTCGTGACATTACTCTCTATAAAGTCAATAACCTGCTCTTCGCGGTTAGCCGTTGTTTTTAAGGTAAAAATCTCTGACATGGTTAAAATCTAATGCAATGGGCGATTTTGCGTATTTATAAATCTTTAGGGATAGCAAAAAACTTAAATATACAAGGGGTTGTAGAAATAAAGGAAATTGTAAATGGAAGTCGCAATAACAAAAATGTCGGAAAACGGGCAAGTAGTCATCCCCAAAGAGATAAGAGAGGATGCGAAAATAAAGCCTGCTACAAAATTTTTAGTGTACAATGAAGGGGGCAACATCATGTTAAAAATGATCCAAAAGGAAGCTTTAGCAAGAGATTTACATCTTCTTGCAACAATAAAAAAAAGCGAAGAAGAAATAGCGCACAAAAAATTCACCAAGGTAGACACAGCCCAAAGTGATGAAGAAATCGACGACTTGCTGATAAGCTAAAGATGGAAATTATTTTTTCAGACATCTTCAAAAAAGAGTTCAAAAAAATAAAAGATAAGCAAACAAGAATCAAAATAATTAAACAGCTAAAAAAGTTAGCCAAAGAGCCTCAAACAGGAAAGCCCTTACAACACAACTTAAAAGGGCATCGAACAATCAGAATAAAACAGTATAGGATTATATATCGATTGGAAAAAGATACACTCATCATCAATTGTTTCGATCACAGAAAAGACGTATACAAGAAATGAAACATCAAAGGCGTTTTCGCGTATTTATAAATCTTTAGGGGAATCTTTTTAACAAAGTCATCAATCCCACAAGCAATGGTCCGGGAAGAACGTATTACCACTAAGAGAATAGATGAACTACTTGAGCCCGAACAAAGAAAGTCTTTTGAGGAAGTGGGCTTAGGCTTACTCACAGCGAGAATGACTCAGCCAGGTGCAATAACGGTGCAACATATAAGCACAGGTGTCGATGGCCCAGCAGGTCGAAGTTTTAAACTACATCCGACATCTTTTGCAGAAGAGCACACTGGCGATCCACAGGTGCAACTACATGTGTGTGAAGCACATCTTGAATACAATGAATCATACATAACTCAAGCAACACTTTCATTTAGAGATCACGAGCTGCAAATTTCAGGAAATTTTTATAGAAAAAAGAAATGAAAAAAGATGACACACGAGTCAAGAATTACAGCCGGCGGTATTGAAATACTCATTGATCCATCCCAAGTTGAACGCAAGGGGTTCGCGTCACTCTTCTTAGACCCCCTCTCCTTAAAGCGAGGCGTCCACTGCATGGTGAGGGTGCATTCAACAGAAGGCGAATTTGTGCTTAAACGTCCCTATGACGAAATAAGTGTAAGAAACAGACACCCGCTAGATATTTGCGCACAAGTACTGCGACAGACAGGCCATTACCTTGCACATGCAACATGGGCAAAGGGGGACGGCAACCTCACAGGCGATCTATACAAGAAAAAAGATTAAGCCAAAAGAAGCTGCCAAAGCATGTGAATAACAAACCCGATAAAGCCAATCAGCAGCATACCAGCGGCAGTGACTTTTACAATAACTAAAAACTCATCTTTGGACGGTTTACGCGTAACTTGCCAAACTCGCTTACATTCTACAAGAAACCGTTTACACTTATCCCAAAATTTCATAAGACAAGAAAATGACACCTCTATTTAAACTTAATCAACAAACTCAATGCCAAGATCTTCTTCAAACGTTTTCTTTTTCTCAGCTGCAGGCGTATGATCAGGACCAAAAATTTGCGGCGAATGTACACCGGTAACAATTAATAAAGTACGAATGGTGTTATCCATATCTTCAGCGATTTGCGCACCCCAAATGATACGCGCATCCTCATCAAGACGAGCAGAGATAGTTTCAACAACACGCCGTCCTTCTTCAAGCGTCATGTTCGGCCCACCAGTGACGTTAATCAAAGCCCCTGTTGCACCGGTAATGTCCACGTCTAATAGTGGATTAGTAATCGCTTTTTCAACAGATTCAACGGCACGATTCTCAGAGTCGCTCTCCCCGACACCGATCATAGCAACACCACCCTTACCCATGACTGTCTTGATATCTGCAAAATCTAAATTCACTAAACCAGCTTTAGTAACCAACTCAGCAACACCCTTCACGGCGTTAGTTAAAATTTCATCAGCAACTTTAAAGGCCGTTTGTAACGGTAAACCTGGACATAACTCTAGCAACTTATCGTTAGGAATAACAATTAAGGTATCCACTTGAGTTTCTAATCGCTCAAGACCAATAACCGCATTTTGGTATCGCCGCTGCCCTTCCATGGTAAACGGCATGGTAACAATACCCACAGTAAGAATCCCGTGCTTTTTACCGATTTCAGCAACAACAGGTGCAGCACCCGTACCGGTACCGCCACCAAGACCGCAGGTGATAAACACAATGTCAGCACCTAACAATTTTTCACGAATTTCCTTATCACTTTCTCGCGCAGACTCTTCACCAATTTTAGGGATACTCCCAGCACCTAACCCAGAGGTAAGTTCTTTGCCGATTAAAATTTTATGATCAGCGTTCGTGTACAACAAATCCTGTGCATCGGTGTTGATAGCTAAAGTCTCAGCGCCTGTGATACCCACTTCAGTCATACGGTTAATGGTATTATTTCCACCACCGCCGCAACCCACAACACGAATTTTAGCACGGTGTTGCATAACGAGCTCTTCAAGCTCTTCATCGACAGCGGACGCTTTTCGCGGCGCTTGTTTGTAAAATTGAGAAGGTGCTTGAGCAGGCGCCGGCTGATCCTGGGCACGCATTTGCGCTTGTTGTATGATACTCTCCATTATAGCTAGAGATTGATAAAAGCTGCTATTTAAAGTTAATTGCACTCCAAAAATATTATTTTGAAAAGCTCACCGTAAGCCCAGAAAAGATCTTCGCACATAAAGCGACAAAATTCTTTTGCACTGCTTCAGGAACAGGTTTTTTCAAGACAATAGACAACGTCTTTTTTGTCTTATCATGGGAAAGAGTAAAATCGGTCGGTGCAAGATGTAACCCGTGTCCAAGTAAACTGGAAACTTTCTCTTGCAGGTCATCAACTTTCGCAACAATCGTAAAGGTATACGACAAATCCTTTCCTGCAAGAGGATGGTTAAAGTCAACGGTACACCGTCCTCCGGCAACCGAGCGTATGGTGCCTATCCGGTTGCCTGCATAGATGGTTAAACCAACGGCAGGACGAATCTTTTGTGCAAGCAACACTTTGGTTGCAACCACTTGCAACAACTTTTTATCCCGCGGACCAAACGCATCAGCTGAAGCAATATCAACAGTGTAACTCTTACCTATTTCTTTGCCGAGCAAAGCAGCATCAAGGCCACGGATAACATAACCTAAACCAACGCCGATTAATCGCGGCGCGTACGCAGATTTTTCGTTATACAAGTCATGCTTTTTCGCATCAGCTTTTTTAGTAACATCAAAAACTTTGCCACTGGCCTTGATAGTACCGACATAATCGATTTCGACAAAATCATATTGAGCAATAGCCATGCTAAGCGCAACAGCCGAATCCTTATTAAATCTTGCGTACTTACCAAATTGATGACTAAAGAAGAACTTTTTGATCCAGAACGGATGGCCAAATCAAGGGTACGCACGCTTATTGATCAGATTAAAAGTCTAGAAGAACTAGCTAAAGAACCTATAAATATCGTAGTGGTACTCGTACAAAGCGACAAGCTTGCAAAGGCCTGTGATCCTGCCCTTTCTGCGCTTAATAGTTATGTTGCTACATTTGAGCGCGACCCATTGGAGGTGATGTCAATGGAGGAAAGAGGAGCAAGATTTACCCGGGAGCGTATCGAAGAGCTACAAAACACACTTCACCAGAAAAGAAGAACGCACAGTGGTGTAGACACACCCAACTATCTTCGCGGGCTACACTCAGAGTTAGTAATGCATCGAGAAAATA
>CAYFPK010000015.1:0-17590 GCA_964344975.1 Candidatus Woesearchaeota archaeon | reverse complement strand
AAATATTAAAGACTTAGCATTTTGTGAAAAATCAAAAACGCAAAAGTTTAGGATTGGCAATGATTTTAAATAGCTAAAGGCTTGCTGCAACGTTATGCCTTGGTACCGTGACCGCACTTGCCTTTTAGTTCTAGCAGGTATTGTGCTGTTGTTTAGTTTCTTGCAATTTTCATCGCCTAATTTGGTTGGTGTTGATGGATTTTATCATGTTAAACATGCTGCTATGACTGCCGAACACGGCATTTTGAATCCCTTTGTGTGGTGGACGGCAAGTATACATTCGGTTGCTGATGGACATTTTTTGTTTCATGTGTTGCTTGTTCCGTTTACGTTTTTAGGGTTGACTTTCGGCGGTAAAATTGCTGCAGTGTTTTTGGCATCTTTTTCTATCTTTGCTTTATTTTTGTATCTGTATTCGCGTATTGGACGTGATGCCGTTTTATGGGTATTCGTTTTTTTTGCGTTTGGCTCGCAAGCGCTGTTTCGTTTTAATTTAACTCGGCCACACGTGGGGGCATTTGGGTTGTTTATGTTATACGCTTATTTGCTGTTTGCAAAAAAGTATAAGCAGCTTGGTGTGTTGACATTTTTATTTGTCTGGTACTACCCTGCGTTTAATTTGCTTGCGTTGATGTTGGGCTTATGGGCTGTAATTGTCTGGTTTTCTGAAAAAAGAATTGTTGTCAAAGAGATTCTTGCTACCGGTATTGGATGTGTTGCTGGGCTAGTTATTAACCCGTATTTTCCTGAAAATATTCGTCTCATTTATCTGCAAGTGGTTAACGTATTATTTTTCCCGGTAACTAATGTGCATATTTTTCCTGCGGACATTCAACCATACCCTTCCTTTGGATCGTTTTTTTCTTTATTCTGGTTTGTTTTTTTGTTAAGTGTGTTTTGTTATGTATTAGTTTGGCGTAAAAAGTTGTATGATAATGAAATTTTGTTTTTTGGATCGTGGGCGTTTGTGAATTTTTTGTTATTATTGCGTTTTTTACGGTTCATTGAGTATTGGGTGCCGTTCACGTTAATTTTTTGCGGGCTGGTGTTGCATAAAACGTACTTGAAGAATCTTTCTTTTACACATTTTAAAATCGCGCTTGTTGTGCTTAGTGTTCTGACCATGTTTTCTTTTTTGACTGTTTCTTCACAGATTGTTAAAGGTGGTGAGGTGTTGTCGTTTGATTCTTATGGCACGTGTATTAGTTGGTTGCAAGAGAATACTGCAGAAGGTTCAGTTGTGTTTACCAACTGGTTTGAGTTTCCACCCATCTTTTTTTACAATGACCATAATTATTATCTCTTTGGCGAAGATCCGCATTATTTGTATTTTTATAATGCAACCATGTATCAGGCGTATGAGGATGTGCTCTTTGGGGTGAGTGTTGATCCTGCACAAGACCTTTCTTCTACTTTAGGCGCACAGTATGTTTTAGCTAATAAAAAATTAATGGACAGGTGGGTTGCTTATTTAGATGCGTTTGATGTCAGTTTGCATAAACGTCTGGACACGCCGTATTGTGCAGTGTATGAGGTGCGTGCATGATTTATGAGCCAAGCGAAGATTCTTTTTTGTTACAAACATGGGTCCGACGTCTTGCACAAGGGCGGGTGTTAGACATGGGGTGTGGATCTGGGATTCAAGCGCGAACTGCTTTGAGTGTGACTGGCGATGTTGTAGCGTGTGATATTGACCCTGAAGCTGTTGCGTATTGTACATCACAAAAGATTAATGCTGTCGTATCTGATTTGTTTTCAAATGTTTCTGGTGTGTTTGATTTAATTATTTTTAACCCACCGTATCTGCCTGCACACCCCGATGAAGATTCTGAGTCTTCTTTAATCACCGCCGGTGGCACGCAAGGGTATGAGCTGCTTGAGCGCTTCTTTCGTGATGCTGCTGAGCATTTGGCTCCCAAGGGGAAAATTCTTTTTGTCTGTTCTTCTCTAACTGGAGATGTGGAAGCTCTAATGGATTTGCTTGGGTATAAATTTTTACAGATGGATTCTTCAAAACATTTCTTTGAAGAGCTTAA
This sequence comes from Candidatus Woesearchaeota archaeon, assembly GCA_964344975.1. GTDB lineage: Archaea > Nanobdellota > Nanobdellia > SCGC-AAA011-G17 > GW2011-AR18 > CAYFPK01. Next base: position 15,554 of record CAYFPK010000015.1, on the reverse strand, counting down.
AGTGTATACGGCCTGGTTGTAGCAAGATTTATATAGAGTAAATTCTAAAGTTGATGTGATGAATGTTAAAGTTGCTTGTGCAGTTGTTGCGGCAGTGTTTCTTTTTGCTGTTCTCTTAGTTGCCATTGGTGATGATACTTCTACTGAGGATGTTACTGGAGAGTATGCTAAATCGAAAGATGCGAGGGGAGATTATAGATCTGCAAGAGCGATGCGAGAAACTTCTCCTGAGCGAACGGCTAGACGATCTGCAAAACGTACACCGCTTGCTCCAAAAGAATCTACAGAGTCTACGACTGCAGCGAGTACTGCTCAGGTTCTAGAGGAAGGACTTCCCGAAACAGGACATGATGCAGATGGAGATGGATGGGAGAATAGTGAGGATAATTGTCCTGATGTAGCTAACCCAGGCCAAGAAGATTCTGATGAGGATGGCGTGGGAGATGCTTGTGAGCCGCCTCTACCTGATTTAACTTATAGCCCTGTTGACCCGGTGTCTTTATCCGGCGATGTCTACGTCCATAATGGGGTTGTTGTTGGTTCTGATGTTACCGCTGAGACTACCTGTGCTGTTGTGAACATTGGGTCCAGCCCTCCTATCCCTTCTTCCCACTCCTACTACAGGGTCCTTTGCGATTTTACCGACCCTGCAACAGGGGACGTTCTTTCGTCTAGCTGGTCTAGCTACCCTACAAGTGGTATCCCTGCTCCAGGAGATACATACACTTGGCAAGTTAACAAGATGTTTTATCAGGGTTCCTCATCGAGCGGACCTGTAAAGTCATATTTTCAGAACTGGTATGATGCTAACTCTCCTGTTACATCCACTATTGGCGTGTCGTCCAACGTAGACGTTTATAATTATGTTGTTGAAAGTGATGAGACAAATAACCAAGGAATTGTTGTGGTTCCAGCAGATTTTGCTTCGGTGGATATTTTGACTACTGAAAGTCCTTGTGGTGGTTCCTATGGTCCTTGTCCTCTGGGATGCACTTGCCATGGAGGAGGTTTCTGTTATGATCCTAACGCCGTTGGCAATACCACAATGAACACCTGTTGAACCCATAGATTTAAAAACACTATTTTAATCCCATTTGTAATCGTTAGTACTACGTACCGTAGGAGATATATACATGGAAACAAAACAGATTTTAGAAGCGTTGGCTGCACTTGCAGAGAAAAGTCCTCAACGAAAATTTATCCAATCTATTGATGTTTCTGTAAAATTACGTGATTTAGATTTAAAAAAACAAGATCAAAAAGTTGATGCGTTTGTCACCTTACCACACCCTTTAGGTAAAGAAGCAAAAATTTGTGCTTTAGTGGACTCACAACTTGCTAGTAAAGCAAAAGAAGTGTTTCCGTATGTCATTACCAAAGAAGAGTTTGCCGCGTGGAAAGGTGATATCAAAAAGCAGAAACGGTTAGCTAAAGCTTGTTCATTTTTTGTTGCGCAGGTTGAGGTCATGCCTCTTGTTGCTGCAACGTTTGGTAAAACGTTAGGGCCGCGGGGTAAAATGCCTAGCCCGAAAGCGGGATGTGTTGTTCCTGGCGCTATCCCTGACCTTAAACCCTTACAAAAAAAGCTTGAAAAGACTATCAAATTGCAAGCAAAAAGTGAAATGGCGGTCAAATTTTGTATAGGTAAAGCGGATCTGTCTGCTGAACATTTAGCAGAGAATTTTTCTGCTGCCTACACTGCTCTAGTTAAAGCGCTGCCCAACGATGAAAATAATGTCAAGTCCATTAGTGTCAAATACTCTATGGGTCCTTCTTACATCTTAGGAAAAGGATTTACCCATCCAGTGGAGGCAAAAGATGAGTAAGAAGCCTGCACATCCTACACCGCTAAAAAAAGCGCAAGTTGCCCACTTACAAGAAATTATTGAAGAGTATCCGGTTGTTGCACTCGTTGACATGCAAAATTTACCTTCGTTACAATTACAACGTATGCGTGCTGCTTTACGTGGGCGTGTTGAGCTATTCATGGCAAAGAAAAATTTAATTTTACTTGCCCTGGATAAAGCTGAGAAAAAAAAGAAAGGTGTTGCGCAGTTAAAGTCGCATTTACGTGGTATGCCTGCTGTGCTTGCAACCAAAGATGATGCGTTTGCTCTTGCTGCTACTTTAAAAAAATCGCGTAGTATGGCGCCGGCAAAGGCAGGACAAACTGCACCAAATGATATTATTATTCCTGCCGGACCAACGTCTTTTTCGCCAGGACCTATTATTGGTGAGCTTGGCTCAGCAGGTATTAAAGCTGGTATTGAAGCTGGAAAAGTTATCATTAAAGAAGATTCAACAGCGCTGCGTGAAGGTGATGTGATTACGCCGCAATTAGCAGGGATTTTGACCCGGTTAGGTATTGAACCTATGGAAATTGGCCTAAATCTGCTTGCTGTGTTTGAAGATGGTATGATTTATACCAAGTCTGTGCTTGAAATTGATGAGCAGGAGTACCTGGACAACTTAGGTCTTGCTGCATCAGAGAGTTTCAACTTAGCGCTCAATATAGGTTATCCTACGGCTGCGACCATTAGGCCATTGTTAGCTTCAGCTTACAGGGCTGCGTACGGTTTAGCTGAATCGCAGGATATATTAACTAGCGCAACTGCCCCATCAGTGCTGAGTAAGGCACACAGACAGATGGATGCTTTGCGTAAAAAAATTGAGGAAAATCCCACTTAAGGAGGCAAAAGGAATATGGAATACATATATGCAGTCATGTTGTTGCATAAAGCAGGAAAGGAAGTCAGTGAAGCCAATGTTAAAGCTGTTTTAGATGCTGCTGGTGTTGCAAGCGATGCTGGACGCATCAAAGCGGTACTTGCTGCACTCAAAGATGTTAATATTGATGATGCTATCGCAGCTGCTGCTGCCGCACCTGTAGCTAGTGCACCCGCTGCGAGTGCTGATGCACCTGCTGCAGAAAAAAAGGAAGAAAAGAAAAAGGATGAAGGTAAATCTGCTGAAGAAGCGGCTGCTGGTCTTGGCGCCCTCTTTGGTTAGACCTTTTTTTCTTTTTTTATATTTATGACAGACGCGACGAAACGCCAGGAATACGAGACTGCTCGTGAGCTTGCCCGAGAGGCACGTAAAGCACTTGCAGACTTAGCTAAGAAAAAAGAATTCTGGTTTGCAAAAAAAGAAAAGTTAAAGCTTGAGATAAAAGAAACTATTTCTGCTTTAAAAGAGTTACGTACTTCGCATGAGGATACGCAAAGAGAGTTGCATTCTCTTAAAGCTGAGCGTGACCGGTATAACAAAGAAGTGCAACGTGTTATTTCTGAGCTTCGTGCATTAAATAAAGAGAAATCTAAGAAAGTTAAAGATTATCAAGGAAAAGTTAACCCAAAAAACATTGCTAAACGTATTGATGAGCTTGAAGCAAAGGTTGAAGTTGAAGTTGATTTTAAACGTGAACAAAAATTAATGGAACAGATTAAAAAATTGAAAAAGTCTTATGATGAAATGCAAGGGGTTATTTATCTTGCTGATAAAACCACCTCACTTACTCGTGAATTACGTGATTTGAAAAAGAAGGCTGATTCGTTTCATGCGAAAGTGCAAAGTCTTGCGAAAGATTCTAACTATGCTAGTTTTGTTGCTCATTCTAAACGTATCACCTCTTTGAAGAAAACGCAAGAAGACGCGTTTGCGGAATTTGTACGTCACAAAAATTTGTATCAAGAAGCTTATAAGGCTTATAAGAATCAGCTTAAAGCTCTTAAAAAATTAAAAGAGAAGTTGGGTATCGTTGATACGCCTCGAAAACATAAAACTCGTGAAGATCACAAGCAACAGAGTAAACAAGATATTTTAACCTTAAAAGAAAAAACGAAAGCTGTTGAAGAAAAAATTAGAAAAGGTGAAAAACTGACCACAGAAGATTTACTTGTCTTTCAAGGTAAAGAAGCTGCGTAGACGATACACATAAAAAGGGTTTACGTATCAACGCCCTATGAGTTTTGTTACCACCTTAATTGATTGGACAAATGCTGTGTTTTTGCCTCTCGGTGGGCCTGGTCTTTTAATTTTAGCATTCATAGAAGCGATCTTTTTTCCCATACCGCCTGATTTGCTTTTAATTGCGTTTAGTCTTGCTGAACCGCATCTAGCGTTTTGGTTTGCTTTGTTGTGTACGGTTGGTTCGGTCAGTGGAGCTTTAGTTGGGTATGCCATAGGTGCGTGGGGTAAACGTGTTTTTTTAGAGCGATTTTTTTCTGCTGAACGAATTGATAGAGTGCATGATATGTTTAAAAAATATGACGGGTGGGCAATATTTATTGCCGGGTTTACGCCAATACCGTATAAAGTGTTTACGCTAGCAGCGGGTGTGTTTAATGTAAACAAACGTATCTTTATTATTGCTTCAATTCTTTCTCGCGGTTTGCGTTATTTTCTTATTGCCGGGTTATTGTTTTACTTTGGTGAAGCTATTCGTGCATTTTTGGAAAACACGTTTAATGTGTTAAGTTTACTTTTAGTCGTTGTGCTTGTTTTGGTGTATGCAATTTATCGGAAGTTTTAGTCTTGATATAACAGCGGCAAGAGTGCATCGTAAGCAAACGGTATGATGTTGTGGTGGCCTAACGTACAACGCATGGTTGCGACTTCGTCTTCTAGAAAGATGGTGTCCCCCTCTTCTTTTATTGCCAATGTACAGTCGTTGTCTTTGCAGTACATGTGTTCGATACCTAAACTTTTTGCAATGGCACGATCAAAGTACCTTTGCCCTGCATAGCCAACCATTGTAACCGCGCTTGCCGTCTCTGTTCTTGCTGCAATTGTTTGCTCCTGTGATGCTTGGGCACAGTAGCGGATGTTCAGGTGCCCTTCGTCTACATCACTTGCACTTCTGCAATCGTCTGCGTGTATGTGCCATTCTTTTACTACAAATTCAAGCTGTGCAGAAGCAAACATGCCTTCGTACAACATATTATTGTCAAACGTTTCATTAAGAGATTCTATTTGTCTTGTTATCAAGTCACTGCCTTCTGGACTTGCAAAGGAGTCTCCTTGGTAGGTATGGATTGCTGTTGGCACTTCTTCGTGTGTGTCTGGCTGGTAGTGTTGTTGCCAGTACGTGTCGTCGCAATAGTCTTCTGCATTCTGTGTGCACGCGCTTAGTGCGAGTGCTCCTATGAGGGTCGTTAATTTTTTCATATATTGTTTGTATTGTTTGTTTAACATATAGTTTTAGGAAAAATTTTCGTAAGATTTGCGAGTGGAGTGAGAATTTTGAAAACTTTTATATAGAGACTTGGTGGTCCTGTTCTTGATATGCGGGAGTAGTATAATCTGGTTATAGGACTCTTGTGTGTTCGCCGGGTTCGACCAATATACGGCGTTGCCAACGCCGCGATTCGGGAAGTGTTTAGGTACGCCTGGGCGTTCGAAATTTCGAATCCCGGCTCCCGCATATTATATTCTCTAGTATATAGCCGCACTTGACACACTTGACAAGTGCGCGTAAGGCTTTTAAACAACTATAGCCAGACCTTTCTATGAAATTTGACGTTACGAAGGAATCGATAACTTTTGAAAAAGAACTCAATACGTTGGATGAGTTTACTTTACGTTTTACAAAAATTCTTGATGAGCAAAATGTTTGTTATGTGATTATCTCAGGATATGCTGCAATACTTTTTGGAAGAAATAGGGCCTCTGAAGATGTTGACCTCTTTATTGAAAATATTTCTTTTGAAAAATTTACTGAACTTTGGGATAAAATTCGAAAAACGTTTGATTGTCTGAACACAACAGATCCCCATCATGCCTATGAGACGTATCTGCTCAAAGGAGAATCGATAAGGTTTGCAACAAAGCAGAGCCCCATCCCAAACATGGAAGTAAAATTCCCTAAAACACCTCTTGATCAGCGAGCGCTCAAAAATAAAATTCGTGTAACTGTGAATAGCGATGTGCTCTTTGTTTCCCCCATTGAACAGCAGATTTCCTTCAAATTGTTTCTTGGAACAGAAAAAGATATTGAAGATGCTGTCTACCTTTATGAGATCTTTAAAGAGTTTCTTGATGAACATGAGTTAAATATCGCAGTGCAAAAGCTTAATGTAGGAGGAGTGGCAGAAAAATACCTATGGACTTCCCGGATGTAGACTTACAGGAGCTTGAAGCGTTTAAGAAGAAGAATTTTGAAGACCGCTTAGAATTTATTAAGTGGTATGCGGCGTGGGTGCGTGAAACCGATAACAAAACATGGAGTCGTGCGCAGAAGAAAGTCATTGATCAAAAATGAACATCCCTTGTGCGTTAATTTTATAAATAACAGGAAGAGACCAGTGTCGTTGTGGGCCCGTGGTCTAGTGGCTATGACAGTGCCCTTACAAGGCATTGATCGCAGGTTCGAGTCCTGCCGGGCCCATTCATTTTATAATCTTTTTGCGTCACCAAATCCCATGGTTCAAGGCGTTTTTCTTGGCGGCGGATATCAAGAAGAGTTAGCTCAGCTGCCTTGGGAATCCTATATTGATAAGGCACAAGCCTTACACATTCTTGAGACAGGTGGCAGTATTTCTAATTTTTCTTGGGACTATACCCTTGCTGTTGCAAATCCAATTGGAGCTGCTTCTGTTGAAGCTGCCATAGCTACCCTTTATACCTCTGTTTGCGACCGTGTTGCTGATGCGGAAATTCTCTCAGATGAAAAAAAGATCATGTCAAGACTTCAGGGGCTCCCTCGCTTTTCAAAAGAAAAAATACTTGTAACGTTCTTATCTGCTCAGAGTCCAAAACAGCTCCTTGATGCAGGCATTGTTGGTGCCTCTCTCTTTGCTCATGACCTCCCTATTGGAGTAAATCTGAGAAAAAGCGTTGGGTGGATTGAATTTTTCGCTGAAGGCTCCCATCTCTATAAAAAGGGTTTTGCTGGCAAATATACGCTTAAGGATCCTAGCTTCTACTTTTCAGATAGGGAGCTCTGTGCTGTTGACCGTGAAGAGATCCTTTTTGATCTTGGAAGACTTGTTCATGATACTTGCATTGCAAAGGAACTTGAAAATGAATACCGTCACGAGTGTACACCAATATGGCAAAGAGTCTCACCACGTTGATGCTGTCTACCTTCTCTTTGCAAAATAACTCTTCTTGACTAACCACATAAGATCATCGTAGACTGGTATGCTGTGTATGTTATATTTTTTTACGGCAACAATCCAAATGATTGCTACAAAGATACCCGAGACAAATTTCCAAAGAACCATATGTACCGCGTGAAACGCTTGCCAGCCCATTTCTTGTGCGATTACAATGAGCCCTACAATCCGCAGCACGTTGACTGCAAACAAACTTGCCCAACAAAAACCTAGAATCTTGATGCGTTGTTTTACCGTTAGATCTTTTGTTAAAAATACGAGTAACCACAAAAAGTAGTACGCAAAACTTGCCACGCATGCTTCAATTATGGCAAATGTTGTTTGGTTGATTATAAGACTGTTAGCAATATGTGTTGTATCATAAAAAAGACTTGTGAGTATTGCTGAAGCGTGAACTGTTAGCGGTGTGAAGAGGACACTTATCCAGGCAATAGGGAGAAAACAAAGTAACACTCTTACGAGTAAACTTTGTATCTGTTTTGTTTTTTTTTTCATGTTTTTTGACTGATCGCTTTTTTCTTTTTTTCAGTGAGGTGTGTGTAATTGTCTTTGGATACTAACGATTTGCCTGTTTTTTGCTCCACTTCGGTGCGTGTTTTTTTGGCAATGTCTCCACCTTCTTTTGCTCTTTGTCTGAGCTCTTTAAACTCTTTTGCATCTTTGGCAACAGTGATGTCTGTTGTTGCTTTTTCGCCGATCATGTTGAGAATTAGTTCCCAACTGGTCATGTGATCTCGCAAATTTTGATTTGGTCTTTGTAATCCTTTAAACTCTTTGTATTCTGTTACAGTTTTGTCAAAGGTTGCTTTTGTTATTTCGTTGGTGAGGATAGCAAAATCTTCTTTTTCTTTAACTCCTCTTTTTTTCCATTCGTCTGTGAGTTCTTGGCGAATAGCTATTCCTTTAAGTCTTTTGTCAATCCACTCGTGGGGATATCCTTTGATTTCATAATATTTTTTTGCCCGATCTTGTGCGAGTTCAGGATTCTCAATCTCTTCAATGCGCTCTTTTGCGAGTTGAGCTAACCATTGCTTGAAGGGCTCTGCTTTTTTGGAGGGAATGGACTGAATTAGCCTAAATGCATTTTTTGTGTGTACGCAATCTGTGTAACGTAACTTACCATCTTTAGCTGGTAGTTTCAACTGTACCCAAATTGGGGACAGTTCAAGCTTGATAAATTCTCTTTGCTTAACTTTACCCCAATACTGCCTTGGAGTTGGGCTTCCTGTTAATACCACTATAATATCTACTATAGAATAAAACCATTGCTCCTTGTACCAAATTCGTCGAATTTCCTTATCTTGAAAAACTACTAACCCCTTATCCATAACACCAGTAATTGTTTGAAAACTTTAAAAGCCTTGTGCGTACTTGGCAAGTGCGCCTGTTAATATCTATGTTGCAGAAGAGAGATGTTTTGCATATGGGATCGGCGACCTATGGCTTTAAGTATTTTTTTATGCTTACAAGCACTATGTCACTTACATTAATCACACGTCTACGAAGAGAATTGGGTCCTTTGGCAAGAGCAGCAATGATACGTGGGGGCGAAGAGTCTCATGCGGGTTTGCGAATTTCTTCAAAGCATTTTTATAATTATTTTGAGCTTGCTATCACTGGTGATTTTTCTTTTTATGCGCGGAACCTTGATGAAGCATCCGCACGTTTGTCTGAGACACCTGGGAACCCTTGCCAGACCTATTTGCTTGAACGTGTAGTTGCGAGTTCTTCTGAAGGTGCAGCTGGCGCCCAAGTTTTTTGTGATACTTCTCACGGCTTTTCAGATGAAGCAATCACCGTAACTCTTCAAAAGTATTTCTCAGGTTAGTCGATACCTAACTTTTTGTGCGTGTCAATATCAAGTAGATGAATCTCATTATCAATGACCTCATATACAATTCGATGGTTACCGAGCGGTTCTGCAACCCATGCGTGCCATGCGCCCGCGTAAGGACCCGAGAGTGTCTCTTTTTTGATGTTTTTTATACGCCTGTTTTGGGAATTACAGATGAAGATTTTTTCCTCTGCGCTTTCAACCACACGCATGTTCCTTCTGTAGGTTTTGTTTCTTAACTTTCTGTTGTATCTTTCGGTGCGTATGAGCTGCCACTCTGATTGTTCTTCTTGGGCACATTCTTGTAAGACCTCTATTACTTCTAAAAAAGATTCCTCGAAAAATTCTGCTGCATCTTTGTCAAACTCTTCACTGTCATACGTGCTTATGTCTTTGAAAAGATCTTTCAAATCATTTTGGGCTAGACGTAGGGCAGGTAATAAATTTTTTTGTTCTGTGCTGCCGTGCTTTCTTATGACTTTTGTGAGCTCTTGTATATCTTCTCCACAGTTGTAAAAAAATGCTTTCAATTCTTCGGGGCTTAGTGTTGCAAATTTCTCTTGGGGAATTTTTGCAAAAATTGCCGCTAATACATTTTCAACTTCTTTGGTCATCTTCTTACTTTTTTGCTAACCTTTTTACCGTATCTAACTTTTGCTGTAATAATTCGGTGAACGCGTTAAAGAAATGTTCTTCTTGACCGCGTACGTGTTCTTGATGGATTCTTTGCACGTGATTAAACATATCTTGCTCAAGGGCGATGATGTGTTGTGCTGCAGCGTCGAGTTGTTCTTGCTGCTGTTGTGTTCCTTGCTCTGCAATAGAAGCTTGTAGGTGGTATAGTTCATCTAGTAGGCTGTGTAGTTCACTTTTTAGATGGCGCATGTTTTTTTGTTTCAGTGCAGCTTCCACCTCTTCGCAAAAATGGAGCGTTCGTTGTTTAATTTCTTGCATGGAGGTTTTTTTGTTTTTTGCCTTAAATAGTTTGTCCTTGTGCAATCTGCCACTCTTTGAACGAGGTATTGACGTTTGCTTGTTTTGTTCTCACTTTAAGATTCTTTTGGAGGCATTTTAACTGCTGTTTTATTTTTGTTTTATCAAAAATGTGATTCTCAAATTTTGTTCCTGGTTTTGGTACATACGGATTAATTGATACGTAGATGTTGCCCGTGAAAATGTTTTGCATAGTTTCTACTAATTGTACTATTTCTTTAAGATCTTGTTCGTTTTGGCCGGGCAACCCGACCATAAAATAGAGTTTTATCGTTTGGACTTTTTTGTTACACATTTGTGCAAAGTTGTGAAATGTTTCGTCTTTGATATTTTTTCCAACAGTTGGTCTTAACGTTTGGCCGCATTCTGGTGCTACGGTAATTGTTTTTTGTTTGCCTTGTGCTATAAGGTCAATTAATTCTTGGTCTGCGTACTCTACACGAATTGACGGAATGGAAAATGTTGCACCTTTATCTAAGATGTATCTTAGTATTTCTTTTCTTTTTGGGTGTGTGAACGCGGGGCAGTATATGGCAACTTTTTTTCTTTGGTTTATTTCTAGACCTTTGTCAATTATTTTTTTTATTTCTTCTAGCGGGATGTATCTTATTTTATTATACTGTGTTGGAATTGAACAGTAATTGCATGTAAACGGACAAGACCTTTCGATCTCTAACATAAACACTTGCCCGAATGGTGCTTGTTTAGGTAAAGGTTGCGGTAAAGGTTGGTACAAAGGGTATTGCTTGTAGTATTCGTTTGCCTGCGCGTAGGTTTTTTCTTTTGAAATGCCTGGAAGGAAAATTCCTTGTAGCTTTGCTAATTGCTCTTTATTGTTATAGTTTTGTAGCAGTTGTGGAAGTATGTCTTCTACATCACCTAGTAAACAGACGTCTGCCCAAGTTTGGTTTGAATTGGTTGCTATACATGGGCCGCCGGCGAAAATGGGTGCTTTGATAGAGTTGGTTTTGATTATGTCTTTAATTTTGTAGATGTCTAGCTCATACTGCCAGGTGAAGCCTATAAGATCAAATTGGTGCAAGTCCGTTGCGTTATCTATAAACCTGCGCTCGCAGATCCAGCCTTCTTGCTGATTGATGAGATTATAGATGATTAACGGCCCTAAGGCGTAGATACCGCCGTAGTAGGCGTTGGGGTAGACAATAACTGCCTTTTTGGTGCCTTTTTGCCATTTCTTGTTGATTTGTGGGAATTCTTGCATACCATTGTGTTAAGAAAAAAGTTTATGAGTCTATTGTTCGTCGATGAGCTGTTGGGTTGCTTCATCTAAGAGGTCTTCACAGACAGCGCAAAATTCTGTAGGCCCACCATAGTTGTAGCTTATATCGTGCATGATGCAATCATTGCTAAAACGCCATAAACTCTCTTGACGGTCACATCCTTGCTGACAGTCTCTACCCTCATATGCAGCCCACCGCTGTTCGCAGTCTTCAAAACTTTGTGCACAATTTTCTCTCTCTGTTTGTCCGCCACCCTGCTGTACGCTATACTCGTCGGCAAGGTTTGCGTGCGCATGGGCAAACTCGTGTGCGGCAAGGTAAAAACTTTTGTGCAGGGCGTGTTGGCTGAATGTGAGTATCCCCTCAAGATGACTGTTTTCTACCACATCTTGTCTATTGGTAATAATTGCAATGATATCTGTCTCTTGCGGGTCTTCTATGAGTTGTCTTACTTGCTCAGGATTACATTCTAGTGTTTCATAGCCCTGATCGCCGTTTGTATACTCGCAGGGTATTTCTTCTGCCGGCTCTAAACGCGTAAAGGTGAAAAGAGGACCTTGATCTTGAAACCATGGCCCGTTTTCTAATCGATCTATGCCCTGACAGGTTCGCAACCTATAGAGGTTTGGATCATCTTGAAAGTTATGCGGTATAAAATAGACGTTTCTTAAGCTTAGGCTGTCTTCTGTGGTTACATCAACTCTGCCCGCGGTCGTTTTGTCACAGGCAGGATTAGCAATACACGCGTTCAGTGTCGCTGCCAATGTCAGCATCATTGCTCTTTTCATACAGATGGTTGTTTTGGGTGGTTTATATACAAATCGTAAGGTTTAAATAGTTACTACTTTTCAGTTGTCACATGAAACAAAGTTTATTTGCTGTATTAACCATATTTTTACTTTTATGTACCGTGCAGGCCGCTTTAGCTGAAGAGGGTTTGCCTGAAGATCTAGAACTAGATTCTGATTTGGATGGATTTTTTGATGCTGACGAGGAAGATGACGGTTCAGATCCGTTCAACCCGTGGAGTACGCCATCCTACGCAGATGATGGTGATGATGATGGTTATGCCGATATCACTGAGGAAATTTTTGGCTCAGACCCGGCAGATGCTACCAGTATCCCCACCATTGCTTTAACTGTTAGCCCAACACCCGTAACAGTTGTTGGGGAGGAAGGTGAAACGTATACTGTTACGCTTACCCTTACCAATGACGGTCTTGTCTCTTTACTTGATGTTAGCTTAACTCATGATCTTACTGCACTTAACGATGATGATGGTGATGAAATTACGTTGAGTTTCTCAACAGCAACTGTTGCAGAAATTGTGGCTGGTGCAACCGAAACGGTTAGCTTGACTGTAGATGTAGAAAATGGTTTTGATGCAGATGTTTTTATCGGTACCCTTACCCTTACCGATGGTTTATCTGGACAAAGTGTTTTAGTTCCACTTACCCTTGACATTCGCCCTTTAGTCTGTGAAGAAGGGCATGTAGGTAACTTGGATGTTACCATTAATGAACCTGACGCTGGTGAAGATTTCGAGCAAGGTGAAACGATCACGGTTGAAGTTGAAGTAGACAATGAGGACAGTAACAATGTCGTTGTTGTTGTTGAAGCGGTTCTTTGGAATATTGATGAAAATCGTGTCATTGACTCTTACAAAACGCCCTCTACACGTATTGAAGACTGTGAAGAGGAAACATTTATCTTAGATTTAGACGTTATGGGCTCTGCTATCTCTGATGCAGATTCCTACGCCATTTATGTTGTTGCCTATGAACACAACAGAGAAGATGAACAGTGTCACACTGATGTTGTAGCTGTTGAGCTTGAGCAGCTTGATGAATTTGCTGTTGTTGTACAAGAGAGATATCACCCGCATCTTGTTGCTTGTGGCGCTGATGTTGAATTTAACGTTGAAATTGAGAACCAAGGTGAAGATGACCTTACCGGTGTCTTTGTCGAAGTGTTTTCACCATCTTTAGGTTTTGATGTACAAGGACCGTCTGTTCGTGTAAGAGACGGTGAACGAGCACAGCTTGTTGCTGTTGCCACTATCCCTGAAGATGTTGCAGAAGGTGCGCATGTGGTAAGTTACACGCTTGATTATGGTGCTGATACCATTAGCTCAGATATGACGGTGCAAGTTATCTGTGCAGAAGAAAGAGCTTTTGTTGCTCCTGTACGCCAAGAATTTGGCCCTGTACCCATTTATGATACCGGTGTTGCAAGTAACTCTGCAGGAATTCCTGTCTTTTATCTTGCTGGCGCTAACATCCTTTTAGCAGTCTTAGCGCTCCTCTTAGCTGCGCTTGCTGTTAGTCGTAGAAAGGCTTAAATACTGTTTTTGGACCGTAAGCTTTATATCTTTGTCATCATCACATAATGATAACAAAATCCCTAAGGAGACGATAATGATGAAACGAAATTTACTTGTAGGCATTTGTGTGCTTTTAGTTGCTCTTACGAGCGTCTTTGCTGCAAGTCCTCTTTTAAGCCTTGATAGCGTATCCTCTGACCCGGCTACCGTTTATCCTGGCGACACAGTCACCTTTACTGCGACTGTTAGTAACGCTGCTGGAGCTGACCCTTCAACCGGTGTCGAGTTTGTAAGCACAGATCTCACTGATGGAGTTACCTCTCTTGCTGTTAGTATTGCCGATTTAGTTCCGGGGCCTCTTGGTGATGAAACCTTAACCCAAGATTTCACTGTTACTGTACCAACCGATGCAACGTTTGGCACCTATACTGCTGACTTAACTGCGACAGATACTCTTGAGCCGACTGCAACTGATACACTTAGTTACAGCTTTACTGTTGCTAACCCATTGTCTGTATCTGTTACCAGTATCGAGAAAACCATAGAAGATGGTCAAGATGTTGATGTAACTTTTACCATTACCAACAGTGGAAGTACCGCTTTAACCAATGTTGCGTTTAGCCCATCTCTTCTACCTTTGGATGATGATGATGATGAAATTACCTTGACTTACGACCCGGCAACCATTGCAACGCTTGCTTCTGGTGGTTCAACTTCAGTTACGCTTAACATTGATGTTGAAAATGGGTATGATGTGGACCAAGTAACTGACACGATTGTTGTTAGTACCACAGAAGGACCTAGCGTCTCTGTTCCGCTTACCGTTAATGTTCGACCTTTAGCGTGTGAAGAAGGTGACGTTGGTGATTTAAGTATCACCATCGATGAACCGGACAATGATGATGAGTTTGAACAAGGTGAAACTATCGGTCTTGAAATTGAAGTTGAAAATAACGGTGACAATGATATGGATATTATTGTTGAAGCTGTTCTTTGGAACACTGATGAAAACGAAGCTGCTGGTTCAGTTGAAAGTGATGAAGAAAATGTTGATGAAGATGATCAGCACACTTTTGATCTTGATTTAGTTATCGATGGCGACATTGATGAAGATGATGATTACACCATCTTTATCATTGCGTATGATGATAGCAACGATGATGAGCAGTGTATCAGTGACGATGTGAGTGTTGATATAGAAGAGCAAGACTACTTTTTAGTTATCGATGAAGCTCGTGTGACACCGTCAAGTGTACAATGTGGTGGTACCGTACAGTTTGCTGTTGATGTCGATAACCAAGGTGCGAAAGATCTTGATGAAGTTTTTGCGCGTGTCCTACAAGATGCGTTAGGTATCGATGTACAAAGTTCAACTGTTGAGATTAAAGATGGCGACAGTCATGTGCTTCGTGTAAGTGCACAAATTCCAGAAGATGCAAACTCACAAACCTATGCGTTTGATGTTATTGCAGATTATGGTGAGCAAGCAACTGAAACAGTTTCTGTTAAAGTTACCTGTGATGCTGAGCCTGTTGCTCTTGCGACTACACGTGAAGATAAGCCTGCACCAACGTCGTCTGCTGATACCAAAGTTGCTGCAACTGGTGCTGCAACCACTGTGCAGTTTGATGAAGCGACGATCTTTGACCGGTTAAACGCGGGACAAGTACCGGCATGGTTCTGGTTAGTTGGGAACCTTATGCTGGCAATCTTAGTTGTTGTCTTAGCATTAATCGCAGCTGGTGGCAAACGCCGCCGCTAATTTTTTTCTTTTTCTATTAATTTTTGCAGCTCACCACTTTGAAACATCTCTGTTGCAATGTCGCAGCCACCAATGAATTTTTGATCGATGTAGAGTTGCGGTAGCGTTGGCCAGTTGCTAAAATCTTTTATTCCTTGTCTTATCTCTGGGTCTTGGAGCACATCCACGGTGAAAAAGTCAACTTCTAAACTTTTGAGCATGCCAACGACTGCCGCTGAAAAGCCGCATTGCGGCATCATTTTACTTCCCTTCATAAACAATACTACTTTATGTTCTTTGATAATTT
>CAYFPK010000014.1:0-19002 GCA_964344975.1 Candidatus Woesearchaeota archaeon | reverse complement strand
AAGCTAGCATTTGAGGAGCTACAAAAAGTCATCCAAACATACGGCTACGAGATGCATATCTTACAACAAAAAAACTATGTACTCACCGTTAAAGCAAACCTGCCTAAAGACATACTCAAAAAGCTAGCAAACACAACGAAAATAGCACAGGTCATTGCACAAGGAACCTCTGAAGAGATAGAATATGAGTTAGACCATCAAGAACTTTACAGTCGAAAAGAAAAAAATTTCACGTATTTCATTACAGAATACGACAGAACAACAGCAGACATGTTCACCCAATATGCAAAAGCACGGTTCAAAGAAGAAGGACTCAAAGCCATGTACAAAAAAGAACAAAACCCTACACCATCTAAACTCTTAAACAAAAACGCGATGGAGTTCATTATAACTAAAGACGCGATTGCAAAAGTAATACAGATAACTAATGTAAAAAAAATAAAAGAACGTGACGAAAAAAGACCACACCCTAATTATAGCCAAAGTATTTCGCTACGTCTGGCAAAAACGCTTGTTAATTTAGCAGGCTGCAGCAAAGGCGATTGGATACTGGACCCAAACCCGGGCGATGGAACTATTTTGCAAGAAGCATATTGTCTTAACATCAACAGTATAGGGATAACAGATGAAAAAAACACCAAAAAAAACATTGCTTGGCTCAAAAAAACATACACAAAAGATGCGCAGGTTGAAGTGACAAACAAAGTAACCAGAAGAGTCGATGCAATTATTACCAAACCACCGCTAGGCCCACAACTCAAACGTCTCCCCAAAGCAGTCGATGCACGCATGTTCGCAAAAGATTACATCAGAGATGTACAAAAAATCCTAGAAACATACACCAACAAAACTAAAAAGGATGCAAGACTCATCCTAATAGTACCCACCTGGCACACCACAGAACACAAAACCGTCACACCCAACGTACAAGAAGTCCTCAAAGAATATAGTCAAGAGGGCTGGTTCAGCCTGCAAGCAAAAAAAGGCACAAAATTGTCACTGTCTATTCTTATTGCGGCAAAAGATTTATAAGCTAAACCAGGATGCCAATGCTATGGGAAGAATTAAAACCAAACTCGCAAAACGTGTGGGTAACAAGCTCATCAAAGAAAAGAAAGGCGTATTTACAGCAGACTTTGCAAAGAACAAAACCTTGCTTGCTGAGCATACAACTATTCATTCTAAAAAATTAAGAAACACGATTGCCGGGTATTTAGCGCGGTTAGTTAAAAAAGAGCAGCAACAAAACTAGCCTTTTTGTCCAGCTTGTTGAAGACGAGAAAGCCATTTCTTCCGATTAAATCTAAGCCCAGCATGGGCAACATCTCGACAACGTGACCACGCTTCATCTTTCTTTTTGCCATCATCAAGCGAGTCATAGAGTTGAGCCGCCAATTTGTAATGACGATAGGCCTTAGCAAGAGAAGATTCTCTATTTTGTAGATTGAATGCCTTAAAATAACTCTGAGCAAGGTGACTATGACCCCAGGCAACTTCTGCAACTTCTCCCGCTTGCTCAAAAAGATCTATCGAAAAGAGAAAATGGGTTTGTGCTTTTTTAAGCCAAGATCTATGTCTAGTAACATAAGCAAGATCAAGGGCAGTCTTTCCTGCCCTTTGGGCTACATAACCCTGCTCAATACCAACCTGGAGTTCAACAAGATGAAGTCGAGCATCATATTTACGTTCTAACCAAACTGGGTTACGATCTCTCATAAAGAGAATCTGTGCATACACCGCTGCTGTCTCATAACCAACTCGGGCGTGTTCTGGTTCACGCTCAATACTTTGATCAGCACAAGCAAGAGAAAAATCATAAGCTTGTTCTCCCCACATCAAATCTCCTGTTCGTTTATATAAGAGATCAGCAATGTTAGCAGCATCAGCTAATAAGTGAGCATCGATAATAGCGTATCTTTTCTGTTCTTCATCATCTGCGTGTTCGCGAATAAGGCGCAACCCATCAAGGTTAAATTGAAATAGTTTCCGAAGGTGGTCATCAGTAAGTCTCTCTGGCGACTGTTTACAAATCAACCGTCCAACTTTAGTTAATTGTTTAACAAAGATAATATCTTCATCAAGCACACTCTCGGTCTGATCAAGATAGGCTAACATCATAGGCAAACACTCCGAGTCTTTGAGCCTGTCATAATTTCGTTCTACATAATCATCCAAGGTAAATTGTGAAGGCATAGAAAAAAAAACAATACAAAAAATTTTAAAAATGTTACGCCCAAAAGGCTTTTAAACAGAAAATAGAGAAATATATTTAGAACATGGCTCTCGGCGTATTTACAGGGGTACAACTAGGTATGCTCTCTGAAATCGGTTTGGTGATTCTTTTAGCAACCATTCTCGCGTTAGTAGCTCGCTTTGCTAAACAACCATTAATTCCAGCCTACATCATGGCCGGCGCAATTTTAGGGCCCATTGGTTTAGGGATTTTGCAAAACACTGAAACCATCCGGTTCATGTCTGAGATGGGCATTGCATTTTTACTCTTCGTAGTTGGCCTTGAAGTCAACATTAAAAAATTAAAATCAGTGGGAGTAGTTACTCTTCTAGCTGGGTTCTTACAAACCTCAATTGTATTTACTTCCGGATTTTTCATTGCGACATCATTAGGTTTCGCTGTACTCACCGCAATCTACCTCGGTCTGGTGTTAGCATTCAGCAGTACCATGGTGGTAATTAAATTACTCAGTGATAGTGCAAAGGTAGACACGATGCACGGTCGTATCATTATTGGGATTTTATTAGTACAAGACCTCATCGCGATGCTAGCAATCGGCGCACTCGTCAACATTGAAAAGGGCATATCTTTGGTACTCCTGCTACAAATCCTGACGCGCGGGTTAGTCCTTGTCGCCTTTGCATACGTCTTAGCAAGATACATCTTTCCCAAAATCTTTCGCTTCGCTGCAAAACAAAAAGAGTTACTCTTTTTAATTTCAGTAACAACTTGTTTCATTTTTGCCATGTTAGCATTTAGCTTAAAATTCTCCATTGCCATAGGCGCCTTCATCGCGGGCGTCGCGTTAGGCACATTACCGTACAGTGTAGACATTAAAGGCCGTGTTGAAGCGCTCAAAGATTTTTTTGCAACAATTTTTTTCGTCTCACTCGGTGCACAGTTAGTACTTAAAGGGTTTTTCAATTTAATCGACCCTTTACTCATCTTCCTTGCAGTAGTAATTTTACTCAAACCGTTTGTATTATTCTTGGTCGTCTCTTTATTCGGATACACGAACAAAGTAGCATTTCAAACAGCAATTTCACTCGCACAAATTTCCGAGTTTGGACTCATTCTAGTAACTATTGGACTTAACCAAGGGCACATTAGCCAGGAAGTATTCTCATTAACAGTAATTTTAGCAATTATTTCAATTATCTTAACCTCATACTTCATCAAACACGCGATGGGTATTCACATTATCTTTGCGCCCGTACTCAAACTCTTTGATAAGTTTTCATTCAAAAAGCAAGAACTCTCCTACAAAGCAACACAGAAAAAAGAAAGTATAATCATCTTTGGCTGTAATCGAATGGGAACGCTTATCCTCCGCGCACTCAACAGAAAAAAAGACGAATTCTTCATTGTGGACAACAATCCTGAAGTGATTAAACGCGTAATTGAAAGAAAAATTGCCTGTATGTATGGCGACGCGACAAGCAGAGAAGTCCTAGAAACTATTAATTTGGCAGAAGCTAAAATGATCATCTCCACGATCCCTAAGTTAGACGTCTCTTCTGCACTAACCCAATACATTCGGCTGCACGTACCAGACGCAAAAATTATTGTCACCGTTGAACATGTCAGCCAAGCATTCACACTCTACGATCTAGGCGCCGATTACGTTATTGTACCCCACGTCATCTCCGGCGAAATCATGGCAGATACCTTGCCAGGAATACTCAAGGGGAGAAAAAGTTTAGCCAAACTTAAAAAAGACCACCTCAAAGAGTTAGAAGAATTAGATAAACTTGGCTTTAACCATTAAAGACCAGACAATTTTTTTTCAATCGCCGCAAGCTCATCTTGCAAAGTTTCAACTTCAGTCTTTGGCTTTTTTGCAGCAACTTGCTTGGGTGCAGCAGGTTTTTTAGCAGCCTTTTTTACCACAACTTTTTTTGGGGCCTCATGCGCAACATACGGCAATTGCGACTTACCTAACTTTGTTTCAATAGATTTTATTTCTTTTAACAATTTACGTAATTTCTGCACACCCTTAAGGCGCTGCGTACGAACCTTCGCATATGCATCATAGGAAACCATTAACTCTCCTGCTTGCAGGGCACAACCCAGCACTTCCCGGCGTAACGCTACAGGACCCATTAACTGGACATGCACAGGCTCACCAGAAACAACTTTTTTTTTATTGCGAACAGCCTTTTTCTTCGCCACAAGTTACACCTCAAACAACGAATGATCAATCGTCATCAACTTAGATTTTAAAGCCTGTAACTCTTTTTGCCACTTGTGTAAATGCTGCGTTTCTTGCTCACGCAAGTGTTCAAGGCCACTGAGCACCTTTTCAGCCTCAGCAACCTTTTCTTTTAAAGAATCAAGCGCCTGTAAAGCGCCCTTATAATCATCAATACGCACAAACAACGGCTTATCCTCTGCAACATGTGGATGTCGCGCGCGCGAAGCTACACGCGTCTGCGGTGAGGCCATAGTTGGCCGCTGATGCAACGGTGCACGTTGCGGAATGGCTACCGGGGCACGCTGTGGTGGACGAGCAACCTCATGTTTAATCTCTCGAATACTAGGCTCATACCGAGGAAACTCTGCCGGCTGCTTTGTAGGTTGTGGCATTTCAGGAAAATCAGGCAATTTAGGCAGCGGACGCCGCTTAGGGGCAGATTCTTCCTTCTTTTCGTGCCTACCAAACAATCCCATTATTTCTAGATAACCTCTTTTAAAGAATGCAGAGAATCTCGCTCTTAAAAATATTTCCCACCATTTTATAGTAGTTACAAGGCCTAAAACGGCCAATCGAAAAGGTTTTAAAGCTTGCGCCCCAAAATGCATATACTTTATACCTACTAGGGGGTAACAAATGGCAGTAACCAAAGCACAGATTCAGGAGATGATTTCCAACATCGCAGGCGTAGAAGCGCTAGCTGTGCTAAAAGAATTGGAGGGCAAGGAAAACGTTAACGAATTCCTCATTGCTGAAAAGCTCAAGATGCCCATTCAAGAGCTACGAAACATCTTTTACCGCTTTGATGAAAATAACCTTGTTGCGCACACAAGAAAAAAAGATAGAAAAAAAGGCTGGTACATTTACTTTTGGACATTTAGGCCGCAGGAAGCAGAAAAAACAGTAATTAATATACACAAAAAGCGTTTAGATTTACTCAACAGGCAGCTAGAACGTGAGCAAGCACACCAATATTACATGTGCCCAGATAAATGTGTACGCATGACTATTGAAAATGCCATGGAAAATAATTTTACCTGTCGCGAATGTAACAAAATTTTAGAACCTGAAGATAACAGTAAGCGTCTTGCAAAGTTTAAGCGAAACATCAAAGAAATTAATGACGTGCTGGCTAAAATAAAAAAAGCACAAGAAAAAGAAGCTAAACAAAAGCAAGCGGCAAAAGAAAAACAACTTAAAGAAGAGGCTGAAGCTGAAGCTGCAATAAAAGAAGCAAAGAAAAAAGCTACTAAAAAGAAAGCTGCAGCTAAAAGAAAAGCAAAAAAGAAAGTTGCTAAAAAGAAAACAACCAAAAAGAAAACTAAGAAAAAATCAAACAAAAAGTAACTGATACAACCCAAACCACACTTTTGCACCGTCCAAAGGCGGGATAGGCAACATGTTAAAGATAAATAACCACATATTAATCTGTTTTAACAACCCAGCACTCATCGCCTGCATACGAGTTAAATTCTTTCCATACTTAAGATAAGCTGCAGCACCTAACCACAACACTAAATTCACCGCAGGTCCAGCAAACGCAGAAACCGTCATAGTCAATGTGTCGCCGCCAAAAATTTTTACATACCCTGGCGCTAACAAAATAAACCCTGAACCGATAAACTTGAGTACAACACCAATACCAAGCCCGGTAAACCATGCTTCATACACAGCTTTAAGGCCAAAGCCCATCGCAACAAACTTATGTGCTAACTCATGCAAAATTATCCCGGGTGACGCAACAAGGCAAGCGTATTTGAAATCTTCCCAGTTAAAACGTTTAACAGAAAGTAGAGGGTCAGTAGAGGGACGTCGAATAAAGCCGGTAAAGATGTAACCAACACCTGCAACAGTAATAATAAGGTAAAAGATTTCTAAAAGACTAATAAACGCCATAGCAAAACAAAGAGGTGGTGCTTAATATATGTTTGCTCAAAAATCAAATTGAGCAGAAGGGGTAACAATAGAGTGCACAGCAATGGTGGGGACAATTACACGATCGGGACCATCAAATGGCTTACAGATACCTTGGACAGAAACCGTTATCTCTCTCTGAGACGTAATTTCCTGTAAGTGAGCTTGCGCAAGCTTAGCTGGGGACGGGTCCAAATAATAAGGTGACTGGTAAGAGCAAACAACACTAAAGGTCAAGGTGGGCATATCCTCTAAGGGGGTTGCAAGAAGAAAATGGCCTCGAAAATCTCTTCCTTCCTTTTTAACATCGTAGATGTTCAAAGAAGGAAATTCAGCCCCTTGACGAGCAACCGCAACCAAACCCGGTTCCACGGTGCGAGAAGAAGAACAAACATAACCAGAGGTTACAACAGCTTTTTCAAAATATTGACCAGGAAGGCGGCATAAATCCCCAAGAGCTACCGTTGAGTAAAAATAAGACATAAAAGTTGAAGGAGAAGCAACCTAATATAGGTTATGCAACCAGCTACACATTGAAGTTTTGCAGAGCATACAGGATATGATCCTGGAGAAAACCCTATCTCCAACGTAAGACACGTTCAACAAAAGTGTGGCGATAAATAAATGCACGAAGACCTTCATTGGTTATATAATACACGGGGGTCTTCAAAGATTCACATTGAAGCTGGCCATATTCACCCTCTCGAGCAAGTGCAAGCGCATCACCTTTTGCTATTCTTTCAATGCCAAAATCTTTACCGTGGATGTCATAAAGAGTAGCAAACTTTCCACGAGCCGCAACGTTGGCTACACCAGTTGGGTGTGAAAAATCTTCATAAGGATCTTTTGTAAAGTGAATAATTGGCCCAACAAGGGAAGCAATTTCAGCAGCGAGTGCCCCGCCTTCACGTTCAAGGTGTTGGCGTGTTGCCTGCATAATCTTTCTTCCTAGCGCCTGGATACGGGGGCGTTCTGTACAATCAAGATGGGCATACGTTTGATGTAATTCTGCAAAGGGACCTTCCATAATAAAATCAAGTCCAAAAAACATAAAAAAATATCCCAAAAGCTTTAAAAGCTTCTCAAAAACCCCAAACAGAACTAAGAAATGTGGGATAAAGCCTGAATCTTGGAGAACAAACATGGGTATGTACAAATACATCAAAAAAGCGTTTCAAAATCCAACCGACCGTGCACAATGGCGCAGAGAAGTACAATGGCGTAAAGAGCCCGTCATGCAACGCGTAAACAAACCAACTAATATCGCAACAGCAAGATCTATAGGCTACAAAGCAAAAAAAGGGATTATAGTTATTAGAACCAGAATAAAACGGGGAGGACGTATGCGTCCTCAATTCAAAAAAGGCCGCAGACCCTCACACTACAGACGAAAATTCGTTATGGGCGAAAATTATCAAGCCATGGCACAAAAACGAGTTGCAAAAAGATTCAAAAATTTAGAAGTACTTAACTCATATCAATGTGGTAAAGACGGTCAACATTACTGGTTCGAGGTCATCTGTATTGACCCACAAGCACCAGAGATGAAAAAAGATAAAAATTACAAAGCGCTAACAAAACAAAGGGGACGAGCACACCGTGGCTTAACCTCTGCAGGCAAAAAATCACGAGGATTAAGAAACAAAGGCCTTGGTGCAGAAAAAATAAGGCCGAGTTTAAAGGCTAATCAAAGAAAAGGAAAGTAACATGGCAGAAGGGGTGCAAGACATTATTATTATCGGCTCAGGTCCAGCAGGGTGGACAGCAGCACTGTACGCTTCTCGCGCAAATTTGAAAGTTACTGTTTTTGAAGGACCACAACCTGGCGGCCAGCTTACCACAACAACAGAAGTAGAAAACTATCCTGGCTTTGAAAAAGGTATTCAAGGTCCAGAGTTAATGGAAATTTTCAAAAAACAAGGTACACGTTTTGGCGCAGAAGTTATCTCTGAAAAAATAACAAAAGTTAATTTTGCAAACAAACCGTTTAAAGTTTGGGCAGAAGATAAAGAATATCAAGCAAAAGCAATCATTATTTCAACCGGCGCAGAAGCAAAATGGCTCAACTTAGAATCAGAAACAAAGTATAGAGGTAAAGGCGTAAGTTCTTGCGCAACCTGTGACGGTTTTTTCTTCAAAGATAAAGACATTTTAGTAGTTGGC
Organism: Candidatus Woesearchaeota archaeon; assembly: GCA_964344975.1. Classification (GTDB taxonomy): domain Archaea; phylum Nanobdellota; class Nanobdellia; order SCGC-AAA011-G17; family GW2011-AR18; genus CAYFPK01. Next base: position 10,498 of record CAYFPK010000014.1, on the reverse strand, counting down.
GGTGGAGACACGGCCATGGAAGAAGCAATCTTTCTCACAAAGTTTGGCAAAAGTGTGACAGTGATTCACAGAAGAGATCAACTTAGAGCAAGCAAAATCATGCAAGACCGGGCAAAGAAAAATTCTAAGATAAAATTTATCTATAACGCGCAACTAACAGAAGTGTTAGGTGACGAAAAAAGTGTAACAGGCGCAAAACTTACCGATACACAAACAAAAGAGGTAACAGAAGTTACATGTCAAGGTATCTTTATTGCAATCGGGCACAAACCTAACACAGCCATCTTCAAAGATATACTTAATTTAGATGAAGCTGGCTACATTAAGACTGAACCTGGCACGGTGAAAACAAACATTGAAGGGGTCTTTGCAGCTGGTGATGTGATTGACAAAACATACAGGCAAGCAATTACCGCGGCAGGTATGGGTTGTATGGCTGCAATGGACGCAGAAAAATTCTTAGAAGAATAACTTTATTAATTTTTGCACAATTGCAAATGCATGGTAGATGCAAAAAGAACGTTTGAAGTACCGCTGAGAAGGTGGACCGAATACGGTAGACAAGAGTTTGAAAGATTGCCCATCGGTTTTGCAGTAGAAGGGCACCTCGACGGTTTACTTGCAAGGCTCAGAGAGGTTGTCGGCTTCACAAGATCTATGGCATGCCACAAAAGCGGCAAGACGCCAAACAGTACGCGACTCACTGGTGAGCTAGAAGAAGAGCTTGGTGTACAAATCGATAGTTATGCGTTAGCAGGAACAATAGAGGGTGAAGGCGCGTACGTGACTCTAGAGCAAAAAGAAATCATCGAAAATGAAGGTACAGTCCGCGATGGTGGGCCAATCTATCATAAGGAATTCATCGAAGCAGAAGTTTTCGCTAAAGCAGAAACTGTAAAAGAGGCATGCAGGCGTGTAGGCAGGCTTGAGGCCGCCACAAGGTCATATTTTAGAGAGTAATTTTTGCACCACAAAAAAATGTCGCCACACTTCTTCAAGTTCTAATTGTAAAATTTCATCCACAGAAAACCAACCAACCGACTTAACTTCATCAGGTTTAACAGCAACATCCCCCGTGACTTCACAAACAAAGATTGACCACGCATGCACATCAACAGACTTCGAACACGTATTCCCATCAACTTCTTCGGTATGCAACAAAGAGCTTCGCACAACACACAAACCAACTTCTTCAGAAACTTCACGAGCTAAAGCCTCTTGCAAAGTCTCACCGACATCAACATGCCCAGCAACAGGCGCCCAGCCAAACGGAAAAACAGCACGGTCAACTAACAGATATTTACCTTCACGACAAATTAGTGCACCAACAGACGTATGCATTTCTTTGCCAGAAGACGAGGTAGAAACTATGGGTAATTTGCTCATTGTTTTGCGGCAAGCTTCACATCATGCGCCTTAACTGTTTTACGACCAGCATGCCTCGCCATGTCAACAGCGCGCTTACCGATCTCTTCACCAATATCTTCAAGAACGTCTTTAAGAGCTGCCTTAGCATCTTCACTAACCCGTGGAGCGCCACAGACTTTAAGCAACTTTTCCATTGCAGCCAAAGGTAAAATTTTCACGCGTACCATTACAGTAAACTTGCAAAATAGGCCTTAAATAGCTTTCGGTGGCAAAAGGCGAAACCAAAGAGATAAAATAAGCGCAAAAACAGCGCCAATAGCAAAAATAATAACAACCATGCTAAAAACAAACGAAAAAACAAGTACAAGAAGCAGCAACGCCACAACACCTAAAACAGTAAACACAATGCGATTTTTCACAGATAATCTAAACCTGCCCAAGGATAGAAATAGGTAGATCACAACAGCACAAAGGACTAGTAGGAGTAAACGGCCAAACATAACAATGCATATAAACTGAGCCCTTTTAACGTTTTCTACATGATCCCACAAGAAAAGTTAGAAGAGATAAGAAAAGCAATTCAAACAGCGCAAAAACCGCTCTTCCTATTTGACGACGATTGTGACGGTATGTGCGCATTCTTAATTTTAAAAACACTCAACGAAAACAGTTTAGGCTACGCTATTACAGGTCCACCCTTGTTAACACGTCAACATGTAAGCACAGTAGAAATGCGCAACCCAGATCTGTTAATCATTTTGGATGTAGGCGACGTCGCTCAAGAGTTCATTGACGAAATAACTATTCCAATAATTTGGCTAGACCATCATACGTTACAAGATCGTACAGGTATCGATTACTGTAACCCAAGAAAATGGGATCCAAACAATCACAAAGCAACGTCACACTGGGCATACCAGATCGCACAAGAAAAGTTATGGTTAGCAGCAACAGGTATTGTGGCAGATTGGATGATCCCTGATAACGCAAAAGAAATTCAAGAAAAATTTCCTGGATATTTAGATGATATTTCTTCAGCTCCAGCCGCGCTATTCAACACTAAGTTTGGCAAGTTAACCTTAATTATCGACTTTTGTATTAAGGGTTTAGACAAATCACCATTGCAAATTGCAAACGCATTAAACAAAATTGAGCATCCAGACGAAATATTTAATCAAAGTTCACCCGCAGGAAAATTTTTGTTCAAACGCGCTGAGCCAAAATTCAAAGAGTACGAAAAACTGCTCAAGCAAGCGCGGGCATGTTATGACAAAGAAAGCCCCATCTTTTTATTCAGGTACACTGAGCAGGCCAACAGCTATACGCGGTACGTGTCAAACAGAATGACCTACGAGTTTCCTGATAAACTCATCATCGTCGCACGCACCAAGGCAGACGATATAAAAATGAGTATGCGCTGCACAGAAAAAATAGACCTCGACTTACCTAAGCTGCTCAATGAGGTGTTCAAAGAAATGCCAGGGTACGGTGGAGGACACAAATATGCCTGCGGTGCTTCAGTAAAAGTAAGTGATTTTGACAAATTCTTAGAGAAGATACAGCAACACATCAAAACCCAAAGAAACCTTTAAATACACTCCAAAAGTCCCATTCGTTAGACCAATGAAGGTTCCGGAGGTTAACAAATGGACTTAAACACAGAATTCCCACAAGAAGTTATCGACAAAGCCTATGAGGCAATCGAGCTAGCTAAAAAAACAGGCAAAATTAAAAAAGGTACAAACGAAACGACAAAAGCAATTGAGCGACAAACTGCAAAATTGGTGGTAGTGGCAAAAGATACCAACCCGCAAGAAATCATCATGCACATTCCTATGCTTTGCGATGAAAAAACCACATTATGCGTGATCGTACCTTCTCGTGAAGATTTAGGCGCAGCTGCTGGGTTAACCGTTGCAACAAGTTGTGTAGCAATCACCCAAGAAGGTGACGCAAAAGCGGCAATTAAAGAAATCACAGAGAAAATAAATAAATAACCATGGCAAGAAAAGAAGGCAAAAAAAAGGATGAGAAATCTTCAGGGTTATTCCGTGAAGCAGTCCCTGCAGTGGTTGAAGAAATCGTTATGCGTACAGGTACACGCGGTGAAGCAACGCAAGTACGGTGTAAAGTACTTGATGGTCGCGACAAAACAAGAGTTTTAAGACGTAATGTCAAAGGCCCGGTACGTATAGGCGACATTTTAATGTTACGAGAAACAGAAACTGAAGCACGACGTTCAGGTAAAAAACGTCGTCGTTAATTTTTTTTATTTTTTAAAAACAAAAAAATTAAGGTAAAACAATATCCGAAAACGAACACACCTTCCAGTTTTTAGGCAAAAACAAATACGGCTCAAGCCGACCAGCCTTCTCACGATTTTCTTCAAGCAAAGACTCATACATGGCCCACCCATAAATCTTATCTGCAATAGACAAACCAACGCCATATGATACACCAAGCTTTTCAAGACGAGTAATAAATGTATCATACAACTGCTCAGCAAGCGTTTTTACAGGCTCAATCGAGATCGTCGTTGCATCTTCAGCTAAATTCACGCCACGTAAAAACCCATCTGTAAGCTCTATGCTAGGCTGTGTCCCACCTCGCAAAGAATCAGCGAGTCCCATTAAATATTTGAAATCCTTGTGTGCTGGGTGCAATGTACTTTGTAACGGTAATCCTTTCATACTACCACCTCCAAAACAAAGAAATAAAGCAACTTAATAACAACAAACAAAAAAATTTCGAAAAAACCTGCAACCCGCTCAGAATTTCAAACAATTCTTGTCACAAGAGGAGTAAACCCGCAAAAGTCCGTACAAAAATTATACGCGCCAGCGTTAACAAAGGTTAACATGTCACCTATCTGAGGATTTTTTAAAAACACACGGTACCGTAAAATGTCTGGCGAATCTGGGCTAATCCCCTTCACTAAGTACGGCTCACCGTCAGGATCCTCCTCAGCTACATGTAGCCGCACATGTGCAATAAATGTATCCATCGCCGCATTAAAGATGGAACAGTCAACAATTAACGTATTATCATACATGTTCAAAATGGTTGCATGTAAGCTAATACAAGGCCCAGCTAAAAACCGTCCAGGTTCAGCAATTAAACTAATATTATGCGTATCTAACCACACACGAAGCAAAGCAACTTTATCTAAGATAGCATCAATATGCGCCGCGGCAGAATTTTTGTACGTGACAGGAAAGCCTCCACCGATGTTAACATAGGTTAAAACACGCAAAGACGCTTCGGACAAAGTAGCAGATAAATCAGCCTGCAAATCCCATTCACTAATATTTTGCGTTTTACGGTGCACATGCACACCGAGATGTTCAATGCGAGGGTGTGCTGATAACTCTAAAATTAAATTATTCACAACAGAGCTTCGCATCCCGTAAACAAAGTATTTTTCAGTTTTTATCGTATGTTCTTTAAGCTTCATACGTAAAAACAAAATGATTTGTTCATCACCAAGACAATCCAACAGGATCCGCAAATCACGTTCGTTATCTACAGAAAACTTACGCACACCCAAAGCAAGTAACTCCGCAACGCGTGCAGGGCTCCACGCCTGCGCAAAAAATAACACCCGTGACTTATCAGAAATATTTTGCAACAACTCCCAGGAATGGACAGAGAAACGACAATCAGTTTCATGTTCTAAAACATCACCAACCGTAGGATTGGTTTTGTAACTGTACGAAACAATATCACACACAGCAGACATCTTCGCATAAGAATCAAGCAACTGCTTAACAGACAACACAAACTCAGCCACGAATAAACCCACCTGTAGACAAATCTTCAAGCGCGCCAACCATAGCAAGAGGAAACGTCACAGACACATCACCAATCACCGTCACCGCATCAGCATCATCTTTAACCTTTCCCCAACTTTTCGCTTCATTGGTGGTCGCACCACTCATGGAGCCTGAAGTGGAACGCGCGGTAGTCATGTACACAGCATAATCAACTCCACCGTTAAGCAAACAAGCAAGGATAGCATGATGTTTAGAAATGCTACCCCCCAAAGAAATGATACCTTTCTTGTCATCTTGTGAAACACACAACAAAATGTTACGAAAATCACTGACCACATCTACAATAAAGTCTGGGTGTGTGCGCTGGAACATGTACAAGTGAAAACCAAACGCACCATCAGTAATTGCAGGGCAAAAGATAGGGACATTTTGCTGCGCAGCTTGATATAAAATGGAATGTGCATCGTCAAGTTTAGATCCGATTGCAGCAAGCATTTCTGAGACCGCCCACCGTTTCTTTTGCGCATACAACTCCTCAAGATAGCCAGTAAGTTTAGATTCAAAATGCTGGTAGCTTTCATTAGAAATAAACAAATTACCTACACGGTTAATACCTCGTTCATGTAAATCAACATCGTCAGCAAAAAAACTGCCTATGCTAAACTGCTCACCGGTCGCTTTCATAATATCTTCTTCAATGGCACCCACAGTGGTAACTAGAGCGTGAGGGATACCTAAAGCAACTACTTGTGCAAAGAAGCCACGCAACCCTGAGGTGACCATATTCGAGGTAAAGGTCAAAAACACCCGAGCTCCCTCTTGATGCATACGAGAAATCACAGCTGAAGCAGCAGCAACGTTACTACCTTGAAAGCCGATACCCGCAGATTGGGTAACTAAATTAGAAACGGTCATCCCCGGTTGCCAATGAAAGTCTGTTACGTGACGCATACAGCGTCAGAGGGCCAAAAAGTATAAAAAACCACAAGGTTGGACAAAACATTTATATATTCTCCAAGGACACCAACGACAAAAGCCAAAGGCTAAACAATACAGGGGGAGAAAGCATTGGTACAAGGAAAAGTAAAATTTTACAACGTAAAAAAAATGTTCGGTTTCATCACCGGCGATGATGGTAAAGATTATTTTGTTCACGTAACAGGTCTAAAACCAGGCGTCAAAATCTATGAAAACGATCTCGTAAGTTTTGAAGTTGAAGAAACAGATCGTGGTCCAAAAGCAGTTGAAGTTGAAAAAACTGGAGAGGCTGCACCAGCTGAAAGTTCCGATGAAGACTCACAAGGATCTGAACAAGAACCTGCAGAAGAATCTGAAGAAGAATACAGCACTATTGACGACGACGAATAAACTTTTTTTATGACAAAAACGCGAAACGCCGAGGCTCACACATCACCGCCGAAAGCGCAAGCGTATTTCTTTTTTTCATTTCAGTATGTGTGGCAACATCCTGTTGCGAAAACAAACAACGTTTAAAAGGATGCCTGTGCAAGACAATTAACGTTTCAGGCAAACACGCCTCAAAACGCACATGTGAAACGCTCTGTTCGCTCATGTGTGGCACATACATCTGATCGATAGTATACGTCTCACCGTTGACACCGCCAAAAAGGCAAGCAGCAAACTCTGGCACTTCATCACGAAAATATAAATCTTGCAAAGTCATATAGACTTCAGGTGAAAATTGTACAATGCCAAAGTCAGTATGTACAGACAAAGTGTCGTCTAAAGTGTAACTTTCAAGACGCCCTTCAAAGATACTTAACACATCAGCTGGCAACAAAAAACTCAACGTTAAAAAGATCAAAAACAGCGCACAACACATAACAAAAAATCTACGAGCAAACGTGGGCGGTTGCGACTCTTCTAAAATGACAGGCTCGTGCATAAAACAACACTATGGCTGCAGGTTATAAATGTTTATTAAAGAGAAAAAAATAAAAAAAACATGGCAAAGTATACTGAGAAAAGACCCTGGGGCGGATTTACAAGGTACACTGAAAATGAGCAATCCACCGTAAAGATTCTCCACGTCCACCCTGGGCAAAGGCTCAGTTATCAATTCCATCACAATAGAGATGAACATTGGGTAGTCCTTGATGGTGATCCAACCATTGTTATTGATGATGTAGAGTACCCTGCCTCTGCTGGTCACGAATTTGAAATTGCTCGCAAAACAAAACACCGTATTATAGGCGGTGAGCTTGAAGCAAGAATTCTTGAAATTTCCCTAGGTGATTTTGACGAAGACGACATCGTGCGCATTGAAGACGATTTTGGCCGAGTTTAAAAAACTGCGGACAAAAACAGCAAACAAAAAGAGAGAAGTACAGGCAAAGAAATATTATCATCCACACCTAAGGGTAGCGATTCAAATACAGCAGCTAAGAGTGCACCTACAAGAAGAAAGGTAAGAGAAAAGCCTAAATAAGGATACAAAAAAAGTCCACACAAAAGTGCTGCACCCAAAGCGCAGCGAAACCCTTCTCTACTCTTCTCTTTATTCCAGAGCAAATCCTTGACACGGCACAACTTTCCACAAATAACAGCAACGTTATCGACAACAATAAAATACACCAGAACGAGTATGGCAAGCATCTTTGGCAAAAAAACAACTACAGCTAAACAGGAGAACAAAAAAAACGTCACACCGCTAAGTTGTGATTCGCTAGACTTGTACAAAAACCCTGGCCGCAAGTTATGCACATCAGCAAGAAAAGCAAGCAAAGCAAGAAAGGTAAGTGCAAAAAGAACACGTGCACGCACACCAAAATAGTACCACAAGGGGATAAGTAAAGCAACAAACCGAAGCACTTTGCGCCCCAAAACAAGTTTGCCACGTTGCACCTTACGCCGTGTAGGAAACAAGTAAAACATTTCAACACCAAAGACAGCAACAAGAACTAAAATTGCATAACCCCATGCTTGGTACCAACTACCCCAAAAGTAATAGAGAAAAAAGCTAAAGCCTCCCCACGCACAGGCAAGACCGTAACCACCTTTAAAGCGCAAGTAGAACGGGAAATTATGCCCCATAGCTGCAAAAAAGATACAGAAGAAAAGCACGGTTGGCGAGCTAACGTAGAGTGCAGCTATATACGCTGCAAAAAACGCTTTAAAAAAATCAAAAACAAACACAAAGACGCCATACGGTTTACCAAGCACATGCCAAGCTTTGGTTGCACCCGCACTTCCCCAGCCAACTTTGCCTTTTTTGCGAATATCATACCCACGCAAACGGCCAAGGATATAGGTGGGGTTGATACTACCAAGAAGATAACTTAAAACTAGCAGCAATACTATCTGTAACATACACTAATTGAAGAAATGCAATTTATAAGCCTTTGTGTAAAGCAGCAATCCTCTCAACATCATATTCAGTAAACGTGTACGAATAATCTCGTTTGTCTACCGTACACGCATAAACGGTATCATAATGATCTACTAATAATTGAGAAGAAACTTCTGCATACGCTCCCGCATCAACTAATGCAGTTAATGCAGCAACTTTTTTTGCACCCAAATGTTTTGTTAAACGTGGTAAAGCTTCGCGCACTTGTGCAATCTTTTCTGGCGTGTCAAAATACTCCGCAACAATACGTGCAACACGTTTTTGCAAAGGCGCCGTTAACAAAATGTGCATGCCTTCCTGCATACGTTTGTATAGCGCTTTGGGCATTTGCACATCACCAATCTTTTTTGCTTCACCTTCGATAAACACAACCTTTTCCTGTTTGTAGCGTTCAAGCACAGAAAGTAAAGACGAATCAAACATTTTTTGCGATACAGGTAAAAGTCCAACACCGCCAAACACCGACGATTTATGTTGTGCTAGCGCTTCAAGGTGAATTACGGGTAAACCCTTTTGTTGCAGTTTTTCAAGAACAGCACTTTTACCCACAGCGGTGAGCCCATGTAAGACATACAGAGTAAATGGATAATCAAACTGTTCAAACCGCCTAAGCAAAAAATTCCTGTACGCTTTATACCCGCCTTTGAGTTGATGAATGTCCAAATTTTCTAGCGTTAAAAGATGCGCATAAAAGGCGTTAAGATTCACTGCGGCGCCAACCTCGGCAATGAGTTGTCTAATTTTTTCTTTGTCACAAAAAAATTCTACAGCAAGCCGTGACCGCAATCCACCGCGTGCGCAATAAATAATAATCTTTTTATCTTTGTGTGCAAGAATCTGTGCACAAAAATCTTGTAACTTAGAGGCAAACAGCTCAAACCCTTTTTTAATAGCAACTTCTCTACCTTGAGAAGAAAACGTCAAACCAACTAAATGTCGCTCCGCATCATTCATGAGTGGCACTGAAATTGCACCAGCGATATGTGATGTAGCATACTCTTTTGGACTTCTGGTATCTATGAGAACAACATCCTCAGTAAAAAGTTCAGCGCACGTGACAGTCATAAAAAAGAAAGTGTCTTGGAGTTTAAATGCCTTCCCTGAACAAGGTTTTAAATATTTTTGGATAATCTCAAGTCTACATGACATTTGGCGTAGTTGAAGGCGGAAGGTACACTCTATTAGACTTAAGAGAAGATTTGATTCGGCTACAAAAAAAACTCGAAGGTGAAAGTAATTACGGGTATGGCGAATTGAATACAGTAACCATTGATATTGAATATCGCAATGAGCGATTCGCTTGTTACCAAAGGTGGATTCATGAAAACATTGAAACCAGGCAAACTGATCTAGACCGAGTAAGAGTTCTTGTTGACAGACTCTCTGGCTTAAGGGATGTAAGTGTCAAAAATGGTGAATATCTTCGGATGCAAGCACTCTCTCTTGTAGATGCTCTTTTCGGCATGGCTGATTTTCCCAAAGAGATACCAGAGGAAGCCCGGTTAGAATTAGCTTTAAGGGCTGCTTACATTTCTGAAATGCGCTTTGGGTACGTCTGGGAGGACGCACAACTAGCAAAGCAACGGGAGCTTGAGGAGGCAAAGCCACAAAGAAAAGGTTGCCTCGGGCTTGTTACAAAACTCTTTTCAAAATAATCACCCAAACCTTTAAAAATGAACCTCTTATCACGTCTGCATGGTAGATTGTACATTCTGCGGAACAGATATTGAGCCAGGAACAGGGCTATTATACATTTTTAAAAACAGCAAATTCGCAAACTTTTGCTCACGAAAATGCGAAAAAAACCAAATTAAGCTTAAGCGTAAAGCAAGAAACATGCCCTGGACTAAGGCGTACAATATACTCAAGGCACAACGAACGAAAAAATAAACAACCCATCGTTCGCTTTCGCTCACTTCGCAGCAAGCTGCAGGGTATTTATCCCTAAGCTTAGCTGCAATTCACAGCAACCTGTGCTTTAGCCTCA
>CAYFPK010000013.1:3966-21171 GCA_964344975.1 Candidatus Woesearchaeota archaeon | reverse complement strand
CGCCCCCGCCGGGATTTGAACCCGGGTCTTCGCCTCGAAAGGGCGACATACTTGGCCGGACTATACTACAGGGGCACAACAGATGCAACCCCTAAACGCTTTATAAAGATTACTTCTCGCGGATTGTACACGTATTAGAAACACTCATTTCACGCCGAGACCCATCGCGGTAACGTGCAACAGCAGCAGGAAGTAACAAAGATCCAGAAAAGTGCAAAGAACTCTTCACTTCATACGTAATGACGCGCTCCTCACCGGCACGCAACGTTGGAATTTCCCAAAGCAGACTCACCGACTTCACACCTTTTTTCACCTTAGGCTTTAAGGTACCGTACCGCTGCGGAGCAACCTTGGTGTTAGGAACACGATCCAACAGTTTAACATTTTTCAAATTACGCGAAGAGGTATTATTTACCACCAACGTTACCTTCAATGTACTCAACTTACCCTTTTTTGGTTGTACAGAAACAACTTTTTTAGCAACAGTCACAGTACGTCGAGAAAAGTAATACCACGCAAAGCCAAGCACCATAAGTAGCAACACAACCCCTACAGCTAACCGGTAACTCGTTACATAGGATATAGTGATAGTTTCGCCCGCAAGCAAACTAACATCCCAAGTAACTGCGTAATATCCGTTTTGTTTGGCAACAGAGCTTGGCGTGGGACTAAAAGTGGTAAACATTTTTTCAACTAAAGAAAATTCACGCACAAACGGCGCAGAATACACAGCATTTCCTTCATTGGTTTGAGTGACAGATGTTGACGTGCGTAAAAACGAAGAAGAGTCTACAACAACCTCAGTAAGGTCACCATACTCAGACACAGCAAGCACATCTGCATACGTGCCAAGTAACATATCCCCATCAAACACAGTTACCGTGACAGGGTACTCCCCCTCACCTGCATGTTCAGGTAACTGTACAGGAAACTCTAAAATAGCATCGCCTAAAGGCGCAACGGCTCCAGTCGAACTAAAATCAAAAAATTCAGAATGCACTTCAACAGCAAGATGCGAAAAATCACGGTCAGCAACATTACGTAAAGATACTTTCAAAATGGCACTTTGCCGCGGATCGACAGGAGCATCCGAATAAAAATCTACGAGAAAGACATCCTCAGTATCTAGCACGCGTACAGGTAAAAATAATTCCTTACGCCCCCCATCAGCACTGGCAACAAGTTGTATACCATAATCACCAGGTGTAAGATCTTCAAGCGGATCATAATGGATAACAACCGTCTCCGTCGCACGCGGTGCAATGTCTATAGTGACAAAATCTTCTTGTAAGATCCAATTAAGGTCAAGAGATTTTAGTTGAACAGAAAGAGGATCCCCACTATGTGCGTCGTTGTGCAAAAAAACAGTATAGGTGGCACTTTCACCGACAAAAACATCTGCGCGAGCAGGCTCATGCACGACACTGAGATCTAAAGCAGCAACACTGGGCAAAAGAGTCAGAACAACTAAACATAATAGTAGGTAACCTCTATGCATAACGCATATAATTGAAGTACTGGTTTATAAAATTATCTTTTAACAACGGTCTCATGCCCTTGTTTTTCAAGCGTAATAACCGTATCACAAAAGCTTGCAATCTTTGGCTCATGGGAAACAAGCAACACTTGCTGCATGGCAAGCTCATCAAGAACAAGACGCAACCGGTCAATCTGCGAGCTAGAAAATCCATCGGTAGGTTCATCCAAAATAATCACATCATGCGTTTGCAAGCCTTGCGCGCGAGTCGTCACTACTTGATTCAAAGCAAGACGATACGCTAGCGCAAGAGCCGTTTTCTCCCCGCCACTCAGATGCGTGTACGCAATATCATGCCCTTGCTGTAAAACGCACGGGGTAAACTGTGCATCTAAAGAAACCGAGATATCTTCAGAACCCATAAGCAGCGAAAACCACTGCACAAACAACTGTGCAAAATCACAACGCAACCGCTGCATAACTTTTTGTTCAATATCAATGAGCAAAGGTAAAAGGTATGTGGTACACCAAGAGGTCAAGTTCAGTAATCGCTGCCGAGATAGTTGTAACTGTTCTTTTTCAAGGATAGTTGCTTGCACAATCTGTATGCGTGAGTCAACATCTTCAAGACTTTTCTCAACGCGAGCAACAGAAATTAAGGTGTGCTGTTCAGCAGAACGAAGTTCACCGAGACGCACTTTTGCAGCAGCGTACCGTTGTTCTTGGTCAGAGTCGCAAGAGAGTTCTTGCATAATCACTTCTTGACGCGCAGACAAACTCGCCCGCTGCTGTTGCGTGGCACGTTGTTGTAACACAAGTTCTTGCTCAGACGTAACAAGCCGCGCTAATTCCTCACGTTGAGCAGCAAGAACTTGGACACGTTGCTGCGTGCTAACAAACTGTTGTTGTTGCGCTTCAAGTAGCACCATTTCTTCAGAAGATTGCACCATCTTTGCTTGAATGTCTCGCAAAGCACTTTGTGCAGATAAAACGTTCTGCTCCTCACGAGAACAAATGGTTTGTTTATGCGCAGCACTCACTTCTTGTTCGCAAACAGGACAGGTTGACAAATCAGATAAACGCGACTGCACCTTTGCTGCAGCATCAAGAAAAAACTGCTGCTGCTGTTCATCTTTTTGTAATTGATTTTGCGTTCCACGTAACTGAGAAATTTTTTCTCGCACAGCGGCAAGCTGCCCTGCAACATCTCCGGTGTAATGTTCTTCTGTGTGTAAAGCAGCAAGTTCCCCTTTACGCGCAACTAAAGTTGCTAACTGTTGGTCATAGCGTTGCGCAACCTGCGCAAGACTGCGTTGCTGTTCAACAAGACCGGACAACTCTTGACGTAAGCTTGCATGCGCACGCAACGCCGCTTCAAGGCGGGTAACTTCCTCTTGTTGCATGTTAACTTGACCAAGATGTTCTTGCTGCGTTTGTTGTAATAGATGCTTCTCAGTTTGCAAAGCAGATCTCTTCTCCGCTAAAGTGTAGCGTTCAGCAAGCAACTCAGGCACATCGTGCAACCGCCCTTCAAGTTTTTTACGCTGATCGCGAAAACCACGCACAACTATTTTCACATTTTCAGCAACACGCTGGTACGCATCAACAGAAAACACGCGTCGTAATGTATCAAGACGTAAGGATTTGTCACCAAGCAAGATCCACTTCATCTGCTCTTGCGGCGTGTAGACCGTGTAGCGATAAATTAGAGATTTTTTAGTAACTAAGTCGGCAGGATAACAGAGGAGTGCAAGAATACGCGCTTTAAGTTCTGTCGGCGTTAAAGGCGTGATGATCCCATCAACACGCAACGATCCGCTATCTTGTACAACACCTCTGCTGGTTCGCTTCAACGTACGCACGATGTGCACATCGTGTTCACCAATGTGCAACGATAAACCTACTTCAGCACGGTCACAACCATGCCGCAACAACATCTCGCCAGAAACTTCTCCTTTAGTGATACCAAACAGTGCAAACTCAAGCGCAAGCAAAATGCTCGACTTACCAGAACCTATATCCCCGCTTAACAAAACGGTACCTGACGGAAACTTTATGTCTGCTTTAGTGTAACTGCGAATGTTCTGTAACGTTAAACGAACAAACTTCATTGAAAAATCTCCTTAGATAAACTTAACACCCGTCGCTCAAAGTCAACAACTTTTTCACCTTCTTGCTTTTCGGTGTACAAAACACGTAACAGTTGCGCAACGACAGCATGTTCATCTGCAAAAAGAGAAAGATCACTCGAAGAGTCCAAAATAATTGCAGACTCAATGTCAGCAACATGTTCAGCATCAGAGCTAAACTCAACGCTAGCAGGACCGACAACTTTTGCTGTAGTGCGAAGTATAGCATACGCATCAGCAAGATGGGTATAAATCTGCGCAAAAGAAATATCTGCTGCAACCCCGCATGTCAGTGTGCCAAAAAAACGTAACGTGACAATCTTACCAGAAAAATCAGCAACAGTTGAACAAACCAAGTCAGCAACTTCATCAGGATGTTTACCGCTCACATCAAAACGATAGGAAGCAACTTCCACAGGACGTAAAGGCACATGCTCACAGGTAATAGTGTCATTGACAGAAACCAAATAGAAACCACCACCACCTAACTCTTCAAGTTCTTTAAAGTTTGCAGGAAAGAGTGGTCCAGGATACGAGATAACGCCGTACCCCTCGTGATATTTGCTGTACACAAAATGAGGGTGACCGCCAGCATAGTAAGAAAAACCGCGAGGTAACAACGCAAGTGAACTGCCAGGCACCATAGCGTAAGAATCAGGTTTGAGCTCAGTTAAAAGCGTGTGGAACAAAAAGATGGTAAAGCCCTCTTCAGAGCAAAGGTCTTCTCTATTTGCAATTTTATCATAATCAGTTACTTCAAGACCCCCCTTACGCCCACCTATCCCACACAATCGCACACCGGTACGGTCATCAGCAACAAACTGTAATGCACCATCACGAAATTGCATGACGTTTATCAAAAGTCCTGCCTGCGCAAGCACATCAAGCATAGTTTTTCCCGTCGCTGAATAATCATGACTACCAGCTATCACATAACATGCAATGTCTGCTACACGTAAGCGCTCAAGCTGCGCCGCAACGTGAGACAAGACAGTAACACTGGGTAAGGCAACATCAAACAAATCTCCAGCTATAAGTACAAAACCGACGTGTTCTGCAAGACATCGGTCAATCGCTGCGGTAAAATTCGCAAGACCAAGCGCGCGCAATGTCTCATTACGCCAACAACCCAGG
This sequence comes from Candidatus Woesearchaeota archaeon, assembly GCA_964344975.1. Classification (GTDB taxonomy): domain Archaea; phylum Nanobdellota; class Nanobdellia; order SCGC-AAA011-G17; family GW2011-AR18; genus CAYFPK01. Next base: position 16,431 of record CAYFPK010000013.1, on the reverse strand, counting down.
TGACAATCAGCAAGGTGAGCAAATTTCATAGAAGAAAAAACAACTAAACTGTATAATTAAGATACAGCTACTCAAAACTATAGATCAACAGTAAAGACATCATTGATGTAGAAGACAGCTTCTCCAGAAAGTGAACGTACACTGTTCAAGGTAAACTCTATACCGTTAATGGTGGTAGGCTCAAAAGAAGCAACAGACCCGACAACACCATCTACACGTAAAATAGCAATGCCACTTTCCAGCTGCCACGCGTTTGGACTGGTCCGCATACTTAAAAGCTCAACTTCTTTACCATTAATTCTACGAACATCACCCACAGCAAGCATAGGCGAATAGGTAACAGAAGAAACACCAGGCAGAACTAAACGCGTCCAGTCACCTTCGTGACCAAAACGATCAATGTCCCACACCTGGTCTGCAATGATGGTTACCCCGCGTATAGAGGTCGGCTTATCTTCTACTACGTTATGCGGGTCAATGTTGGTACGAGAACGCCGCTCTTCAGGAACAGAAAGCACCGCATAAGACTTTGCATAAGAGGTATCAATATCTTTAGTGTCGCTACGAATAAACCATATTGCTTGGCGACCGAGGTATAAGGCATCCTCCGATTCTAACTCAAAATAAGATCCTTCTTGTAAGGCAAAGTCAACAGCATAACCTTCAAGTTTTGCATCAAGAAGCGCTTGTATGCGCGTTGAATGTACTTCTTCTTTATTTTCTCCAGTACAACACTCTTTGTAGGAAGCAGGAGAAAAACTATACTCTGGAAAATACTTGACCACCTCACCTGTATACGTAATTGATTCTTCACCCGGAATAAGTCCAAGGGCACTAAAGACAATAACAGTTGCAAGTAAGCTAAAGACAACACCCAATTTTTGCTTCATAACACAAATTTGTGCATCGAGATATTTAAAACCTTTGGTTTCTACGCAACGCGCTCATCTTCTCGCGGAACTACTTCTGCTAAGAAAGGCTCTTCAAGTGTACCTGCTGCGATCTCTTCAAATAATGTTTGAAGAAACCTCACACGAGAAAACAGGGCCTGTTGTCTATCTTCAAAATTATAAAATTTCTTCATAAAGGTCGTATAACAGATGTTGGTTTGAACCTGTTTGGTAATATGCGTAGATGCATACTTTTCTGCTAACTCTGAAAAGTAAAGTAACTCACTAACAATTTCTTTAATATGTTGAATCATCTTTTTGCCTTCTTTTTTTGGATAGAAAACGCTTAATCGTGAAACAACCTGATTGAGGTTAATAATCATTTCAAAAATGTGTGGTCTAAACGCATCAAGTTCTTGCGAAAATTTTCCAAAATACTTATGAGCTTCTTTACCAGGAGGCAATCCATTTTTTTTTTCATATTTCGCCATCTCAAACGTATCTGATAACCAGGAACGCATGGCTTTAATTTGTGGAAGAAAGCCAACAGCAAGATCTTGTACAATCTCAAAATGTTTTGCAAGGACAGGGTCCAGCTTCGAAGAAACTCTCTTAGCTCCATATAATTTTCTTGCAGGGTCCATTTATTTTGCACACTTACGGATAAGCTCACTAATAAGTTTACCGTCAGCACGCCCTCTATACTTTTTCATAACTAAACCCATCAGAGCACCAAAGGGGGCACCTTTATTTTTAGCAACAATTTTTGCAATAGCAGATTCTAGCTCTTTTGCAGACACTTTGCGGTACGGCGCAAGGTCAAACGTTCCACTGCGACAAACTTCACAAAGCACTTCAAGAACAGCTTCACGTGCAATCTCTTTAGAAGCAACAGCGCGTAACACATCTTCAAAATGTGCACGAGTAAGCACAGACGTATCTAACTTAAAACGTTTTTTGATAGATTTAGGCACTTCCAACAAAACCGATGCAATGTAATTTGCATCTAGAGAAAACGCAGAAACATACGCGTCAATGTCAATGTACTCATGCACAATCTCTCGCGCATAATCTGCTTGCAACCCATACTTCTCCTCTAACGCCAACACTTTTTCTGCAATAGTCTCAGGAAGCTCTATGGCATCTAAGCGTCTTTTATCAAGCACTATACGAGGAACATCCGTTTCAGGATACATCCGTGCAGCACCAGGCATAGGCCGCAAGAACGTTGACGTGCAGTCAGCTTCAGCCTTACGCACATGTGAACTCGTCTTTTCTTTTTTGTCAAGTAAACGTTTTTGACGCTTAACTTCATGCGCGATAACTTTGACGATACTTTTCAAATCTTGAAAGCCTTTAATCTCAACTCTGTTACTTCTTTTCAAAGAAACATTGACATCTTGACGAATCGAACCAAGCCCACGCCGCATACCTTCTACAGAACGCAAAATCATACCCAGCTCAGCTGCAGCCTCGCGCGCTTCTTCCGGCGTGTTCATATCCGGGTCGGTGGCAATTTCAATCAAAGGAATACCTAAACGAGAAATGTTGTAAATGCGTCGCTCAGGTGAATCATCCACTTTTCGTGCCGACTCTTCCTCAAGACACACAGAAGAAATGCCAACACGTTTCCCGTTAGATAACATAATATACCCGCCAACACCCAGCAAAGCTGTTCGTTGAAATGCACTCACGTTACTCCCGTCGATAACCACTTTTCGCATAAACTGTACCTCATCAACTAACTGGCAATGTAAAAGTAAAGCAACTTGCAAAGCGCAATCCAGCGCATCTGCATTGACCGCATGCGGGGGCTCCTCATCCAACTCAACTAAACAGTTCGTATCGTGGTAGCCTTTGTAGACAAAGAACTTGCCCTTCTGTTGCTCATACAACGCTGCAGCATCAACCTTACCTAGCTCAGACGCTGACGCATGTAAACGCCGCTCAACAGTAAAATCAGAAATATCATCTTTAATCACACAAGGACAAGAACAAAATAACTTTTTACCAGCAAGCTGTTGGTGCGCCTCCAAACCAATGCGAAGACCTAACTTCTTATAATCCAAATCCATACCACCCCTGTCACAACACAGTCTTAAAAACCTTTTGGCAGCACAAAACACTTTTAAATAAGAAAATTAAAAGAAAACCTATGAAAAGAATAACACTTCTACTCACCATCTTTCTATGCATGACAGTCGTCACAGCAGAACAAATTACAATCGATCTCTACCTCCCAGATGACAGCTCAATACAGACAGACCACATCTACGCGTTTACACAACCTATAAAATTGGTAGGTGTAAATGAATCTACAGCAACACTGCGTGTGGCAGAAGATACATACAAATTAAACAAAAATGAACGTAAGGTCATAGGCAACATAAGTTACACCGTTACAAGTATTAGTCCCAAGGATGTTGAAATTTTAGATAAATTTTATCTGGCAACAAAAGTAAAACTTGTTGTTGAAAATTTTGGTGCAACATTGCCAACTAACCAACATATTTTGACAAAAGACGATAGCGTTAATTTAGAAGGTAACGATTTTGAACTAGACGAACTCTTTTTTGATCAAATAACTACTGCCCGCATTCAATACACAGACTACTTCGGTACGGTTGAAGCAGGGAAAAACATCGTATTTTACAAAATCCCTCTTGCCATACACGACATCACCTATGCTCGTGGAGCAATTGCTGAACAAGAATTGATGGCCATGCATTTTACTTCAGACAAAGAGTTAGTCGACTTAAGTTACTTTCCAAGCATGTACATCAACACTGAAATTCCACTAAGAATTGTACTACCTAACGAAGCATCAGACGTACTACAAGCAGCAGGGCAGCAACTCGTCAATCATTTCGAGGAGCAAAACGAACTCTTAGATATCGAGAAAGTATCAGACACATTTTTAGCTTCTCACGTAAACTATCAATTAATTCTACTTGGCGACAGTTGCCAAAATCAACTAACCAAGTATTACGCACAACTCGGTAGCCCGTGTGACCGCGAACCTTCAATTGAACTGCTCAAAAAAGGCAACAAACACGTCACTGCACTCATGGCAAGAACTGACGAAGAGTACATAGGCATCATCAGCAACATGTTCATAACACCACTAGAAGGAACATCATTCACATTTACAGATATGACCGGCGGAGAACTTCCTGTAATTGAAGAGCCAGTTGAGTTTGAGATAACCGAAATTGAACCAGTTGTAGAAGAACCGATCGAAGAATTTATCCAAGAAGAACCTATCCTAGAAGACGTTGAACCGCTAGTAATAGAAGATCTTCCCGAGCCAGAAGAATCAAAACCAGCAAAAATAAAAGGCGACTCAACATTTAAGAAAAATTGCAAAAAGGTATGGGATACAATTCTTTGGTTTTTTTACTAGGGCTTGTACAAACTACGAGAATTGATTTCACCACGTAAATTTTCTACATACAAAGAGGCAACATTTTTCTTCTGACAAGATAACAAATACGCAAGCTTCATGTACGCAACATCAAAATGCATGCTAAGCCCATCACCGAGAACTCCTCCGTCTTGTAATTTGCGCCCGGTTGCATAGACGTTCATGTTAACACGCCCATACACACAGTTTGATGTCATCACAACCGGCATTTTTTTGGCGAGCTTTTTAACTGCCCGTAAAATGCTTTGGTTAACTTTACTTGAAGTATCAAGGACGTTGACAGGTAAATGACCAAGTCCACTTCCAAGCACAACAACACCGTTACACTTCTCAAAGGCAAGCACATCTTGCGCACGCATGTTCGGCCGTGAAACAACAACACCAATGTTAAGACGTTCATTTAACAAATCTAACTTTAATTTCCCCTCAAAGACACGAAACGTAGAAAAAGCATGCATATTTCCTCTCGTATCAATAGTTGCTAAAGGTTCGGCATTCACCGAACAAAACGCGTCACGTCGCGACGTATGTAACTTTTTCACGTTAACACCTCGATGGATAGCGCAAAGTGCATCATCAGACGATTCATGCATACACACAACAACCTCACCGCACTTTGCATGTGTAGCAAATTGCACAGCACACAACAAATTTTGATACGCATCAGAACTCCCTCGGTCACTGCTACGTTGCGCACCAACAAACACAACCGGCTTTTGCAAACCAGAAAACATAAACGAAAGTGCAGCAGCACTAAATGCTAATGTGTCTGTACCATGCGTGACAACAACACCAACAACATCTTTCTTCTTAAGTTCTCTATGTACAGCCTTTGCAATTTGGTTAATATGCGCAAAATGGATATCTTCAGAAAACATGTTACTCAAAAATCGAGAAGAAATATGCGCAACTTCTTTTAATTTAGGAAACAGAGCAAGAAGCTCCGCATCAGAAAACTGTGCAGACACACCACCAGTGGTATAGTCTACTTTACTCGCCACCGTACCACCAGTATGTAGAATTGCAACGTGCGGCAATTTTGATCTTTGCCTCACTGAAGAAACTTTTTTCTTTTTGGCAACTTTCTTCTTGACAACAGATAATTTAGATATTTTTTTACGCAACAAACCAACGTTATACCCCGAATCTAACTTCAAACGGAGAACCTTCACATCAGAATCTGGCATACAAACACCAGTGTACGTGACACCGTCACACACGACTTTACACACATCACCACTCTTTACCATTAGTCATCCACTATAATTTTTTCCCCATTACGCATAACATGCGCGGTAACACCCATTTCTTCACAAAGCGTATGCATTGCTTCAGTCATCCGGCGAATCCCATGCGCGGGTATAACATGTTTCGGTTCTACTAGTTTAATAAAATTTCGCAAATCCTTCGCAGCGGCATGACCGGAGACATGCACGTCTAAATGGACACGGACACGCCGTTTAGCAAGACGCTTTTCTAATGCAGCCCGGTTTGACAAGTTCGGCTCAACCGGAATAGTCCGACAAGAAAAGACGATGGCATCACCCTCGCGAAACTGATACGACAATCCGCTATCCTCACGTAGAAGTCTATCTAATATGGACCCAGGCTCGCCTTGCCCCCCAGTACAGATAACTAAATATTTACCTGGATCTTTTGAAATTTTCTGCAATGCTTTGTTGACTTCACGACTATACGAGCAGACATCAAGCTTATCGTAAAAATCAATAGCACCAACTTCATGCGCAGAAGTAATGTAGCGAGCCATACTACGGCCCATGGTAACCACTTGCCGATCCATTTTTCGTGCAATTACACTAATACTTTTGATCCGTTCAAGATGTGAAGAAAAACACGTGACAAACACCGCATTTCCTTGATGCGTACCGTCAAGCAATACATCTTCAAGCTTGTCACGAGCAACAGACTCAGATTCAGTATGTTCATCACTAGGAGCATACAAACTGTCACAAATTAACACACGTATACCTTCGTGAGCAAGTTGTTTAAAACGTTTATAATTTGGTGGAGAATTGATGATAGGGTTATCATCCATCTTAAAATCATTGGTGTACATGACAATACCCTTCGGCGTGTGTAACGTGGTAATCGCGCATTGTAACGTAGAATGCGGCGTGTTAATTAACTCCAGTTTAAAATTTTTAGAAAGCGGGATGATACGGTTAAGTTCAGTAACGATAAACTCATTTGGAAGCTTAATTTTATCATCGGCAAGAATAGATTGTAACACTTGCAAAGTAAACGCTGTACCATAAATAGGCACATTATACTTGGCAGCCAAAAAAGGAACACCGGCAATGTGATCTAAGTGACAATGTCCCACAATAATAGCAATAACGTTCCAACCCGAAATAACTGAATCATCAGCAACAACATGATGCTCAATTAAATCCTCGATGGGTAGTAAACGAAAATCGACACCCTGTTGTTGCAGCTCAGTAACTGAAGACAATAAAATGCCCATGTCGATAATTACAGCTTCATTACCACAGCGTACAGCGACCATATTCCGGCCAACTTCATCAAAACCCCCGATGGTACATATTTCAAGTTCCATGTAAAATTGCGCAAGACCAGAGGTGTTTTAAAGCTTTGCACGACAAGTTTATAAACTCAAAAACAAAAATCTTTGTATGCACATCTTAACTGAACTGCAAGCAGAACACTTGCTTGAAAAAGAAAAGTTACCTGTGGTAAAAAGAAAATTATGCACAAATTTCAAACAAGCGCAAGCATTCGCACAAAAGATAGGCTACCCGGTTGTTGCTAAAGTTGCATCAAAAGATTTATTGCACAAAAGCGAAATTAATTCTGTACGGACAAACATAAACAAAAAAGATCTGCCAAAAATGTTCAAAGAACTCAATAACATAAAAATAAAAAAACAAGGTATCTTAATACAGAAACAGTTGGTGGGCAAAGAAATACTTATAGGCCTAAAAAAAGATCCCACGTTCGGTCATGTAGTTGTTGTAGGTTTAGGCGGCATTTACACAGAAATTATCAAAGATGTAAGTTTACGCGTAACCCCAATCAACAAAACCCAGGCAAAACAAATGATTCATGAACTCAAAGCGCATAAAATTTTAGAAGGCTACAGGGGGCATAGTGTAAACATTACTAAGTTGGCCGAAATAATCACGCAAGTAAGCAAACTACCCAAAAAATATCCTCACATTAAAGAGTTAGATATTAACCCGTTGGTAATAAATGAAAAACAAGCAAGAATTGTCGATGCACGTATGGTGCTAGAAAAAACTTAACACTAATTTTTGGCCAAGATACAATAGCACTAACACTTTCAAAAGAGTAAACGAAATACCAAACACAAATCCGATAATGACAAGGCCACAAGCCATATCTAAAAAACTCGCGACATCTAGCGTCCAGATAAACAAGACACCTTTAAAAAATAACAACAACCCAATAGAACCTAGCCAGATAGAAGGCAAAATAGGTGAGAAAAGCACACCGACAAAGGCGAGCACATCAATGACACGCAGTAAAGTGAAAAGCATGCAAGCGAAACTTTATCTTGCTTTAAAAATGTGCTGATAAGACACGTACGGCACGTTCAGCTTCAAAAAAACAAGGGATCTTGTGGTCAAGAAGATACTTGCGCCCAGCAGCCATGGTACGTTCACCCATGTAACAGGCAATGACGGGTCTACGAGATTTTTTAGCAAAAGCAACAATAGCTTTAGCAATACCAACAGGGTCACCCATTTGTTGCGGCGCGTACAGAACTAAAACTGCATCATAAAACTTCTTTTTTGTAAGTGAAGATAAAGTATACGCAAACCGTGCAGGGTCAGCATCACCAACAATGTCCATGGGGTTATTGTGACTCCACGCAGCAGGAAGTTTAGGCAAAGAAAAGTTTTTAGGTAACGCAACAACATCAAGACCATTTTTTGCAAGCAAGTCTGCACACACAATCGACGGCCCGCCAGCGTTGGTAACCACAACAACACGCTTGCCTGTAAGACGCGGTTGTAAAGATAAAAACTGCGCCAAATCAAACGTTTCAGAAATCGTATTCGTAACATAACACCCACACTGGCGTAAAGCTGCTTCATACACAGTTGACGATCCAGCAAGACTTCCGGTATGTGATAACGCGGCACGCGACCCTGCGGACGATATGCCTCCCTTTAAAACTATAACAGGCTTGTTAATGGACTGAACTACACGCATAAACTCTCTACCTGTATCATGTAACGTTTCAATATAACAGACAATAACTTTGGTGTGTGCATCTTTAGCATAATACTGCAACGCATCTAAAAAATCAACGTCGTACATGTTACCTAGGCTAAAGTAGGAAGAAAAACCAAACCGTTGTACGACACTACGCTCAGCAATCGCGCTCCACAACGCGCCACTTTGCGCAACAAACGCAATCGGCCCCTGTGCGGGAAACGTGTTGGCAAACGTTAAATCTAATTTGTTAGCGGTATTGACTAACCCAAAACAGTTCGGACCAATGACACGCAACTTATGTTTGGCAATGATAGCTTGCACATCTGCACTTAGTGCATCTTCGCCACTTTCAGAAAAACCAGCCGACAAAATAATGATGTGTGTAATCTTTTTAGCAGCACAGTTTAAAAGAATGTTAGGCACGGTGGCAGCAGGCGTTGCAATGACTGCCAAATCAACTTTTCCAACAATAGCGCTAACTTTCGGCACACACGTTTTTGCAAACAAACGGTAGCCTTTACGGTTCACATAACTTACACGTCCAGAAAAATCTTGCAGATGTCGCGCCAAGGCATACCCCACTTTATGCTTTTCTCGTGAAGCACCAATTAAAGCAACATGACGAGGAAAAAAAAACGTGCGTAGCGACATAAACTATTTTGTAGGTTGTCGCTTTAAATCACTTACGTTTATACAATCGCCTACTTTGTATGAAGTAGGTAAAGCGGTTTCAAGAATGTATGATGCTTTAACACCTCGAACAAAGAATCGAAACGGCCGCACACGACGATACGCCAAAAGAACTTTGCCCTGCGCATCAAGATAATATATGTCAAGAGCAAAGAACACAAAAAACGTATGCAGGTCCATACGCCAAGGTTTGCTAAAACAAAAGAGCAGCGCCTCACAAGATGAAGACCGAAACAGGTAGCCTCGAGCAAACTGCCAAAACGTCGTAAGGGTTTTAACGCGCATACACCAAAGGAAACCTTTTTATATATAAAATCCAAAGATTGAGCAAAAGGAGGTAACATCATGAAGAAACTATACATTTCTTTATTCATTGTAGGGATTCTTTCTCTCTCTCTTGTCGCTGCTGCAGGAACAGGATGGAGTATTAAAGATCTCTTTCAAGGTAAACAGGCAAAAGCTGCACCAGGGGCCGTGGATGCAAGTTGTAATGCACAAATTGCACAAAATAGACAATTATTATTACTAATTGCAAACCATTTAGGCATCGAAGGCATGGGCAGTATCACCGGAAATCCTATTCGCAGAGTCGCACGTAGGGCACCGCAAAGACAAGCTGCACCACGGGCACCACGAGCGGTGATCCCACGAGCTGCGCCAAGCGTGACGCTAAACGTAGTTCACCAACGACAGGTGCAACAATTATTCCAAGCGGCAGCAGGTGCAGGACTAACACCTCATCAATTTGGTCTTAGAATGCAGCAGATTGCCCAAACACTACAAGGCCAACAAAATGACGCGAGCCCTGATCAAAATTGTGCTTGGTCCTGTCAATTAGCTGGCTGTAGCGGTGGATCCGTATCTGGCGGTAGCTGTGTCTGTACTGGCTGCAGCGGCGATAGCCACTTCAGCAGAAATTTTGGCTCGGATCTCGCTGAGGCACTCTCTGGCGCTCAAATTCTACAATTACAAGAGATAATTGAAATTTACGTTGAGGGTGGCGCAATGGATCCAAGGCAATTCGGCCAACAAATGCAACAACTCGCACAAGGCCAACAAAATGACGCGAGCCCTGACCAAAATTGTGCTTGGGCCTGTCAATTAGCTGGCTGTAGCGGTGGATCCGTATCTGGCGGTAGCTGTGTCTGTACTGGCTGTAGCGGAGAAAGTTTCGGCAACGAGAATCTTGGCATGCAAGGCCTCGAAATGGGCCAAATGCCTGGCCAGCTCTACGCCGACCGTCTCTCAAGAGGGATGCCGCGCGGATACAGATAATCAAGGGGCTAAGCCCCAATTTTTTTACTTTTTTTTAGTAGTAACAAACTTTATAAACCCAAAGGTCTTCTCCTCCAGATATGAAAAAGACTTCTTCACTCATGCTTGCAGGACTGCTTTTAGGTCTAGGTTATTACTACGCCCAAAGAACCGAGGCTCCTCCCCTGGATACATCTCCTCCTCCAACATACAGAGCAAAAATTCCTCCTAAGAAACTTCCTTTAGAACTAAAGGGCCCTCCTGATACCAGCATCAAAAAGAAGGGTATAGAAGAAAAAAGCATTGACTGGAATCTTGAAAGCTTTGTCACACAACAAGCAACAAATCCTCAAATCCAGCGTTGGCAGCAACTAGTTTCTTGGCACACCGACATGATGAACAGCAGCGAATATGTCTGCCTAGCGCCAACCGGAAAAAATCTCTACCTTAATGAGGGAGATAGGATGGAATTCATCTTCGAAAAAGACGAACCAACCATTTTCGTCGATGGCGGAGATAATGAAGATTGCGAGCCAAACCTTTTACAGGACAATTTTGAAAAACCGTATCCAAGAAACATCGTGCTCATTGCAGACCAATATACAAGAATTCGTAATGGCGAAACACCTCTCCCTAGCTTGGTCGAAGTCATAGAAAATTTCCCCCTTGAGCAACAAAAAGAAATCTTGATAACCTACGACAGGACTGTTTGGCAAGACATAACAGATGAACTTAACGCGTGGCAACAAACAAATCCAACACCTCAAGAGCAAACGATGATTGACTATGTCTGGAGACAACGTAAACACCAAGGCAGAACAGCAAACGGCCTACCACTTCCTCTCCACATAGACTTCTACGACGCGTTTGAATAAATTCTCTCAGAAAACTTTATATATTGTTAAATAAAAAAACGTACATGAAAAAAATATACATTTCTTTATTCATTGTAGGAATTTTATCAATTTCACTCGTAGCCGCAGCAACTGGTTGGCCAATTCTTGACATTTTCAAAGGTAAGCAAGCAAAAGCAGCACCAAGTGACGGTTTGATGATTGTTCCGCACGTGGTAGCAGACCAAGCGAGCTGTAACGCACAAATCGCACAAAACAGGCAATTATTACTATTGATCATTGACCACTTGGGCATTCAAAATGTTGACCACATCACCGGCGAGCCGGTACGTAGAGTTGCACGCAACACAAGAGCAAGAGATGCACAAACGATGCGGACAACAGCACGGCAAAGGACCATTGAACGCGCACCAACAACACCTATACGCAGATCAAGAGGAGCCTTTGAGCGTGCACCAAGCACACCTATTCAAATTAGGGATCCAGACGTCCCAGAGATGGCTCCAGGCAGTGACGCATCCATCGAAGAATGTCTTGAAGGTCCACCGCCTTACCTCTTTGACGGAGATATAGGTATAGACAACAATTATGAAAATTGTGCTGAGTGGGTAGAAAACCAAATCAATCCAGACAAACCGAGTACACATGGTAGCGTTTGTGATGAAGAGGGAGACACGAAAAACGTCCAAGTAACCATGGTGTGCGACGACGGCGGCATGATGGAAAGTGACGTTTTAACGTGTAGTTGTACTGATGGCAAATGGAACTGTCCAGATATTTCATGTGGCAGCGGCCCCTGCTGTTAATTCCCTCAGAAAGCTTTTTATAGAACAAACTACAAAAAGAAGGCAAAGGAGGTAAATAGTATGAAAAAACTATACATTTCAATTTTTATCATAGCAATTCTATCTATTTCATTAGTGGCAGCAGCAAGCAGCGGCTGGTCAATAAAAAATCTGTTTACAGGTAAAGCACAAGCTACAACAAGCGTTGCAAACGAGGCAAGTTGTACACAACAAGTAGCACAAAACAGACAACTTATTTTACTTGTCATGGACCATTTAGGTATAGTACCGCCAGTAGAAGTTCCTCCCAATAGCATGAGGGGCGTAACAGGAAAAGTCATTGA
>CAYFPK010000013.1:0-3866 GCA_964344975.1 Candidatus Woesearchaeota archaeon | reverse complement strand
TGAACAACTTGAACAAATGCGCAATTTAGCACAGTATGCACAAATTCGTGGCATCCACGCACAAGAGTTAGCAAACTACGTTGCACAAACAGCACAACGTCACTTACGTCTACTTGACGATGACCAAAACTGTGCATACGCATGTCAACTAGCAAGTTGTACAAATGGTGTAAGGGATAGCACTGCAGGGTGTATATGTATTGCATGTACAGGTCTTGGCGACGCACCATTTGATGAAGCCGTACGTCACGTAGGTAGTTTAGGGGTAACCAATGTGAAAGCTATAAGCGGCGTACCGGTTGACTACTACGCACCAGGGCAATAAGCCCATTTTTTCTTTTTTTTCAATAGAAAAGTTTTTATAATAAAAAACAAAAAATTACACCAAGGAATATAAACATGAAAAAATTATTCATAACGATAACACTCATCACCATACTTTCACTTTCTCTAGTAGCTGCAGTTCCTTCGTTTAACATATTCAAAGCAAAACAACAAGCAACAACAAACATCCAGCAAGATGTTAATTGTAACGAACAGGTTGTACAAAATAGAGCATTACTGCTACTCATTGCACAACACCTAGGCATCCCTACACAAGAAGTGCAAGCAATTACAGGCAATGCCGTAGGTACGACAGGTTACATCATTGGACAAACAAAGAGGGCAAAAGCAAATCCAAAGATGAAAAAAACGATGGCAGACAACTCTAAAGCTGCGCTCAACAAAAGATACGTGCAAGACCTCTCGAGAGGAGATGGGCAAGGACAAGCTTTTCAAGCACAGCAAGAAGATCTTTCTATAATCCCGCACTACACTGATCAACAACAAGATTTCTCATGTCTTGCAGGTGATCAGTTAACACAAGATGGCATCCCTTGTAACGTGCAAACAGCACAAAATAGCCCTACCGCAACAAATTCTCATTTCACTGGCAATGTTATTCGCCGACCAGTAAGAGCAGAGCGTAGGCCAAGAGTCAGTGCAGGATGTACAGAGTTTGAAGGTGGATCTTTAACACCAGGGCCAACTGAATTAAAACCTTTCATACCTGGAAGAACTCGCGACGCAAGCCATCTCAGAGTAGACATTTGCACGGGTGCAGAAGTAGAAGATGCGGGAGTACCTGGAGCAAGAGAACAGTTAAGAGAATATTATTGTAAAACCGCAAATCAAAAAGATTTTGAACACATCAACTGCCTTGAAGCCTATGGAACTTGGTGTCAGCCCGGATCGATGGGCGCACATTGTGCACCTCAAAACAACTAAGGCCTAATATAAGATGTTTCAGAGTACCAGACACCTTTAAATAGACCGCCAAAATGCCCAATACCCACATGGCACAAAGAAAAGCGGCAACACAACCTGAAGTGAACATAGGCCTCATTGGCCACGTTGATCATGGTAAAACCACGTTGCTTAAAGCGCTTTCAGGCCATTGGGCAGATGTACATTCTGAAGAGCTCAAACGAGGAATTACGATTAAACTGGGCTACGCAGATGTTGATATATACAAAGAAAAAGACACGTACACAGCAAAACAAACAAAAACACATGTAAGAAAAGTTTCCTTCATTGACGCACCCGGCCACGAAACGTTAATGGCAACGATGCTTTCCGGCGCAGCAATCATGGACGGCGCATTATTACTCGTTGCAGCAAACGAAGAGTGTCCACAACCGCAAACAAAAGAACACTTAATGGCGCTAGAAATTCTCGGTCTAAAAAAAATTATTATCGTACAAAACAAAATTGACTTAGTGACCAAAGAGCAAGCAGAAAAAAATTATAATCAGATTAAAGAGTTCACTAAAGGCACCGTCGCACAAGACGCACCAATCATTCCCATTGCAGCAAAACATAACGTCAACATCCAATACATTCTACAGGCAATCGAAAAACATATACCAACCCCAAAACGTGACGACGCAAAAGAAACAATGATGTTGGTCGCACGGTCCTTTGACATTAACAAACCAGGTAGTGATGTTGCAAAACTCTCTGGCGGCGTACTTGGCGGTGCTGTGGTGCAAGGGGTACTCAAAAAAGGGCAAACAGTAGAAATCCGGCCTGGACTTAAAGTAGAAGAAAAGGGCACAACTAAATGGGTACCATTGACAACAACAGTGTTAGCGTGCAAAACCGGCGGCAAAGATACAGACACGCTTAGCCCAGGAGGCTCAGTTGCTATTTTAACAGAATTAGATCCGGCATTAATCAAATCAGACAAATTAACAGGCAACGTAATTGGCACACCTAAAAAAATGCCAGAGATTCATGAAACACTCAGCATAGAACCAACATTACTAGACAGAGTGGTAGGTGCAAAAGCAGAGCTTAAGGTAAGCGCAATAAAAAAAGGCGAACCGCTCATGTTAACCATTTACGCAACAGCAACGGTAGGTGTAGCAACAGAGCTACACAAAAACAAAGTCACATTAAAACTCAAACGACCCATCTGTGCATACAAGGGCGCAAAGGTAGCCATTTCTCGCAGAGTAGGTACACGCTGGCGCCTCATTGGCTACGCATTTGTTTGACCACCGAAATCTTTAAAACAGCCAAAACAGCCAAAATCCTATGTTCGAAGCACTAAAATCTTTCTTAACTAAACTCTTCAACCCCTTCGCCTCTAAAAAACACATCAAGCTCGGGTTATACGGCCCGCCGAATGCAGGAAAAAGTTCCATAGCAAACAGAGTGTGTAAAGATTGGCTCGGCGAAGAGATGTCGCAAGCATCTCGTGTACCACACGAAACACGTGAAGTGATCGTCAAAGAAAAAATTTCTATAAAATCTAAAGGCAAAGAATTGTCGTTCAATCTCATTGACACACCAGGCATTGCAACAAAAGTTGACTATGAAGACTTTCTTAAATTCAAAATGAAAGAAAAGGAAGCAAAAGCGCGTGCAAAAGAAGCAACTAAGGGGGTTATCGACGCAATCAAATGGTTAGACAACCTAGACTGTGTGCTAGTCGTTTTAGACGCAACAAAAAATCCCTACAACCAAGTAAATATTACCATCATTGGTAACTTGGCTGCCCGAGAAATTCCCGTACTAATTGTTGGAAACAAAACAGATTTAAAAAAAGCCAATATCGAAAGAATTAAATCTGCCTTCCCGCAGTATCCTGTTATCGGTATATCCGCAACTAAGTCAAAAGATCTTGAGGAACTCTATGAAGAGATCTTTAAGGTGGTAAAATAAAGATGGCATTAACCCTCCAATACATCCCCCATGCAGAACTTGCAGGTCTTGAAACACCAGCAAAACTACGCAGAATTCTAAAGTCGGTAAAAGAAGACAAGATTATTCTCATTGAAGGACGACTACATCCGGCTGAAGAAGCTGAACTTATTAGAAAAACTATGGAACAAATTGACCGAAAATTCAAAGGTATAGAGATTTGTTCAATTGAAAATCATAGAAAAAAAGCACAACCCATGGATAAAGTCCGTGAAGTGGTAGCAAATTTTATCCTTGGAAAAAACGCCGGGCTAACTATTGTTGGTCCAGCAACCGTGATTAAAGAAATTAAAAAGGATCCCAACAAAATTGAGTTATTCACGCATCAATTAAAAAAGAAAAAGAGGCGACGCTAACATGCCACACAAATGTGTGAAATGTTCAGCAACATTTGCTGACGGTTCGCAAGAACTGCTTAATGGGTGTACCAGTTGTGGCGCACGATTTTTTTTATACATAAAAAAAGAGAACTTAGCGTTCGCTGAGAATTTGACCAAAAGTTTATCTGACAAAGAAAAAGAGCGCATGGAGCAAGATGCACTCGAGTTAATTGACGATCCAAGCGATGACGCACCAGTTATTCTAGATTTAGAATCTATTCAAATGTTACAGCAAGG
>CAYFPK010000012.1:0-25522 GCA_964344975.1 Candidatus Woesearchaeota archaeon | reverse complement strand
ATACCTTGGAAAAAAAGTCTATGTAATCGTAAGGCAATAGTTATGCAACATGGCAGCTAGGGTATATAGTTTAGTAACTTTTAAAAAACAGATTCTAGTCCCAATCTTACTTGTGGCCCGATAGTATAGTGGATAGTATAGCACCCTGCGGAGGTGCAGACCGGGGTTCAAATCCTCGTCGGGCCGCTTACTTTTCCACTAATTTTTTCAACTGAGAGAGGTATCTTTCCTTATAACACTCCGCACGCCATTCCGAGATTACCCAGCTCAACCCTGTTGCAAAACAGTAGGCTAACGCTACAGGAACATAATCATCAGCAACCGCAATGAATGCTGTGACCGGGGCACCGTATGGCATGTGGCGCAACCTTGTGTTTCGTGCGTCTCGAACAACAGAGAAAAGTGGCCGAGTGCGCAAGACTTTAACTGATCTTGTTGCCTTTAATACATTTCAGGTTCCGATTTATGCAACGGCCATAGCTATCGGTAGTTATGTTCAAGATGGGTATGTAGATTGGGAAAAAGTTAAAGAAGGTGCGAAGAACTTAGCAGTAATTTCTCCTTTGATTGGCCCAACCATGGGTTGGTATATGGACCGCTTTAGGGGCACATTTGGTTTAGCTTCTGCTCCTGAGAAGGCTAGCCCTTTAAATACAACAGGCAGTTCCGTTTGATGATGGACATAGCTATTGACCAGTTTCTCAAAAAACACGAGATTGCATTTACTTTACATGAACACCCTGCAGTGTTTACCTGTGAAGAAGCTGAGATACATTGCAAAAATGTGCCGGGTATTGCGTGTAAAAATCTTTTTTTAAAAGATCGCAAGGGGAAAAAATTCTTTTTAGTTATTATTCCTGCCAAGAAAAAATTGATAATGAGCGATATAGCACAACACCTCAAGTTAAAACAAGTTAAGTTTGCTAGTGAGCAAAATCTACTAGAACTATTGCAGCTTACACCAGGTTCTGTTTCGATTCTTGGTTTGTTACACGATACAGAAAAAGTTGTCCAGTTAATTATCGACAAAGAAATATGGGATGCAAAGGAGGTAAGCTTCCATCCCAATATAAACACCGCATCGCTTGCTTTTTCTAAAGAGAACTTCCATAAATTGGTTAGGGCACTTCGCGATGAATGGCAGGTGCTTAATCTTTAGCCTGCTCCCACATTGATGCAAAGAATTTTTTAAACGAGTCTGCTGCCTCTTTGCTACGTACACGAATGACTACCGGTTTTGCAAAAAGCATAACAAAGAGTACTGTGTCATCATAAAAGTTTAGCTCAGTAAATGTTTCTTGGTATAAGTAACGCACTTCATGTCGTTTACTTTTTTCAAAATAGCCTGTACGTTCTTTGTGTCCACGAACATCTTCATTAAAAATAATCTTAATTTTATAACCAGCCTGCTCAACACGTCGCTGATATTTTTTAAAGAATACATCCGCTCGTTTGTAGTCTTTACCCATACTCGCACCAAAAATATAATTGATACCGCCTTTTTTTAGCATCTTGCCAATATCCGAATAGACTGTCTCCATGCCTTCCCACCCATAGAACACTTCAACGTCAGTTGCTTCTTTCGTTTTTTTATATTGTTCAAGCAGTTTTGGCAACAAATGACTAACTAACTGTTCTTCTTTACTAATCTCTTTTCTTTTTTGATCTAAAAAATCCTGTAACCTTGATGGATTTGCCGCACTAAAGTGAATAACACCAGATTTTTTCACTGAAGAAATAATGCCCTTTTCAAGAAGCCTATTGGCGACATCATAAATCTTTGAAGGAGAAATGCCAGACTTTTTAGCTAGCTCCGTACGGGTAGATTCCCCTAATTCTAGAAGCGCCTGATAGAGTTTAACCTCTCCATCTGTCAGACCAATCCTGGTGAGGTCTTGCAAATCCATGCATTTAGTATGCTGGACAGCTATTTAATGCTTTCTCTTGTTGCCCCCTTAAGGGACACTCAAACTTATATCCTGGCCTAGAATCACATTTCTATGGAAATCACAGCACTTGATGGAAATGGCGATGTCATCGGCAGAGTAGGGTTTACCGCTGTAAAGACCGATAAGCTTGATGTCGAAGGCATTATCCTAGAAATTGATTGTAAACGTAAAATCACTCAAGAAGATAACCCTGGCCTTATTTTACCTGCCGAAGGCTATTTTCGGACTAGAGTAAAAATGGATTATGGGCCTGAGCGTGAGGGCTATGAACTTCTCAACCTTGATCTCCCAGATTCATACGTTGGCCGTAAAGTAGAAATTCACTTTCGTACAACACAAGAAATCCAAAAAGGGATTGTGGTAAAAACGTGTAAGATAACAAGTCAAGATGGCCTAGAAGTCATGGCTGGAAACGTTGTATTAAAAAGATGAAAACGCTCAAGGAACTATCAAGAGAAAAACAAGAAGCAGTAACCGCACAAGATAGAGCAGGTCTTGCTAAGCTTGGAGCTAGTGTTAAAGAGCTTGCACGCTATGATGAACAGGTTGAAGCTCAAAGAGAAAGGCTACCCTCTGAGGGTGACGTTATTGCAGGTTTTCTTTTAGGTTATGGGCTTGGACATCGTGTTGAACAGTATCATAATCATATTAGTGGAAGATCTCCTTTTGCAGATAGTGAGGCTGTAGAACAAGCAGCGCTGCAAACATTGATTCATTACGAAAGCCTACCTGTAAATATTCAAACTATAATTGATGATAGGCCTGAGTTTAGTGGAACATTACAAAGGCTTGAAAGATTGAGAAAAGAGTTAGCTAAGACTTAGCCTGCTTCCACATCAACATGTTGTTCCAAACAAGGTAACCTTGATTTTAAAAACTGTGCAACAGCAACATTGTTATGCGTAGACGCAATGCCCAAGCGTAATCCAGGGGCACTATCCATTTCACTATAATGTAAAAACACGCGACCAGAAGTAAACACAAAGCCATCTTCAAGACAATCTTCTTCAATGCGTGGAATACCATAAAGACCTAAAAAAAGATCATATGCTCCTTTGTCTCGTGGCGATGCTCTAAATGGATACCATGCAAGCACAAGCCGATTTAATCTATAGGTTGCAAACCGTGCAGCAAGACAAGCCGGCTTAAAGCGATTTGCGATACCCCACTGTATAAAAAAATCTCCTCTAGATACCTCTGCAACCTCTTCTCGATAAATATGGGTCGCGTCATCACCGACACTATTGCTCATCCACAAATCCTCAGGATGAAACAACAACGTTTGGCAGGGGTCAACTGAAGCATAACCAAAAAATGGTTGACCACAAGGGAGGTCTCGCAAGAGGGCAAACATGGCATCACGATCCACAAGATGGATCGACATCGTTGTTATGTTATATGGATCAAAAGGCTCTTCAGGAAAATTTTCAGGCATATAGGTAGAATATCTCTGTAAAATATAAAGATTCTCCATCGCCTTTAAATAACAAAACAAACAATTCTACACATGACCAAAAGAACCTGTCCAAAATGCAACAAAGAACAAGAGATTAACATAAAACCTGGCCTTTGCGTACAAAATATACCCTGCACGTTCTGCAAAGCACCTATTGATGTACACGACCTTTGCCACTAAAGGCTTAAAAACCCAAAAAACAAAAACCATTTATGGTCTATGTGATAAAATCTAACGGGCAAAAAGAACGGTACAGCCCAAGAAAAGTTGAAGCATCACTGAGACGCTCGGGTGCTGACCAAGCAACCATTAAAGCCGTACTTAAAGCAACAAAAAAGAAAATTCACAATGGTATAAGTACAAGAAAACTTTTCAAGATTGTACTTAAAGAATATCGAAAACAAGAACCGCTAGTGGCATCAAAATATAATCTTAAAGGGGCAATTCAAAGGCTAGGACAAAACCAGGGGTATTCATTTGAATTATTCATCGCAAAACTCTTTGAAAAAAAAGGCTACATTACAACATGTAACAGAATAGTGCAAGGCAGATACATTACCCACGAAATAGACATCACTGCAAAAAGAAAACAACAAACATTGATGATAGAATGTAAACACCACCAAAAACCATGGATTGAATCCGACGTGCAAACAGCACTCTACACATATGCAAGGTTTTTAGATGTACAAAAACAGTTCACGCATCCAGCGATTGTAACTAACACAAGGTTCACCAAGCAAGCAAGAAAATATGCAAACGGTGTGCAGATGCAACTTATGGGCTGGCGGCAACCCCACGGTAACAGTTTAGCAGAAAATTGTGAAAGGTACGCACACTTTCCCATTACTATTTTAAAATCAATCGATGAGCGTTTAGTAAAAGAATGTTTAAAAAAAGATATCGTAACGTTAAGCGAAATTCAGCATTACACCGAAAAAAAATTAACAAAAAAGTTAGGTATAAAACAAAAAAAGGCCAAAGAAATTCTTGCTGAAGCGCACGCAGTCTGTATTGGATGCGAACCATGAGATTCGCCGAAGTAGATATGCTTCGTGGTACTGCAGTAATCGCGATGATCATCTACCACTTCTTTTTTGATCTAACTTTTTTCACCCCATACAAATTTGCCGTAACCCAAGGCGCGTGGTATGTATTTGCACGATCAATTGCCATAACATTTCTAGCAGTGGTAGGTATGGCCATGTGGCTAAAATATAAAAAAACAAAAACCTACAAACCGTTTGCAAAACGTGCCGCACAAATTTTAGCTGCAGCAATGCTTGTAACAGCAGCAACATACATAGTCTTACCACAGCAGTATGTACGGTTTGGTATATTACATCTCATTGGTGTAAGCATATTGCTAGGGTATCCTTTTTTACGGTACCAACTCCTGACTATTTTAACAGCAATAACCACGATCTTAGCAGGGTTCTACACCAAAACACTGGCAGGAACCTACGCAACACTTGTGTTTGGCGCAATGCCAAAAGGTTTTATCACCGTCGATTATTTTCCCCTACTACCATGGTTTGGTGTGGTACTGCTGGGCATCTCACTAGGTCAATGGTTGTATCCACAAGGTAAGAGGAAATACGTTTGGTTAAACCTGAAAGAAAACAAAGTGTTGTGCTGGTGCGGTAAACACGCGTTAATCTTATACCTTATCCACCAACCCATACTCGTGGCAATCATAAACCTTTTATAGCGTCTGGCAATCACTTCTATCAGATGGGCCCGTAGCATAACCTGGATAGTGCGATCGGCTTCGGAGCGCGAGGTTATCCGACTTCGCATGTAGAAACCGATTGATCGGGGTTCAAATCCCTGCGGGCTCATGCATTCTAAGACCACCAACCAAGATACATGCCCAGCCCAATAAGAATAAGCATAAAAATAAGAAACCATGCAAGAGGAAACGGTTCTTTTCTTTGTTTCATTTTTCCCACCTTCTAACCTCCGCTGCATAATAGGCAAAACTCAAAAATAGAAAAAGCCCTACAAAAACCAATGATGGAACTCTTATAAGCATTGCGAAAAAGGCAAACGCTTCATTCATAAAAATAATCGTAAATAAAAAGCTCCAGAGAAGCACATAAGCAAGGGGCGAAGATTTCAAATATTCCAAAATTAATTGTGGCATAAAAGTAAAAAAGCAACATCTATTAATAACAACTCACCAAAATTTTTCGCAAAAACAAACAAAACTAAAAGAATTTCACTTTCCAGCAAAAGCTAAATCAAGTTGATCTTTTTTCCAACCTTTAGCAAGCAGCGCAGCATACAATTGCTCTTTAGAGTAGCCTTGCGCTAATTTATCGGCAACAAACGTTTGCAAGGAGGCATCAACAACAGGTTTTGCAGCAGCAAACACCGGCGGTTGCTTAACTTCTTTTTTGGGAACAATAGGTTCTTTCTTAACTTCTTTAATCGGCACAGCTTTTTTCACTTCTTCTACTTTCTTCTGTTTTTTCTTTTTCTTAACTAAAAATACAAGCAGCACACCAACTACACATAAGAAAAGTAAACCAAGAATCGTGACAAGCACACCGAGTGTAGTTGCATCGCTTGTAGTTAACACCATACGTTTATACACTCAAAGCCCTTTAAAAGCTTTATCAATGAGATCCAGCTGCCATCCTTTGCCAAGTAAAGCAGCAGTTATGTCCTCCTGAGACACACCAGCGGCAACTTGCGCAGAAATATATGCACGTAATTTAACAACTTGCGGATCCTCAACAACAGACGGTTGTTGCACTGGTTTTTCAACAACAAGAGGTTTTGCAACAGGTTTTTGCTCACCGACAGCTGCAACAACATGTTTTTTCGCTTTTTCCTTCTCTTTTTTCTTCAACTGTAAAACAGTAAACACAAACGCAAGAATAAGTAAAGCAAAAAGAATAACACCGCCAAAAACTAATTGGTAATCAACCATTACTTCATTGAAAAAACACGATCAAGCGTCGCCTTCTTCCACCCCTTAGCTAACAACGACTTGCGTAGTGTAGATTCTGTGTATCCTTGTTTTAGTTTAACAGCAACAAACTGTCGCAAAGAAACAAATCGTTTAACTTGTTCAACGTTTGCACGCGGCCATCCCGCTTTAAGGGCACGTTGGGTAATGGCCGGTAACTGTTCACCATGCGCGAGCGCAGAAAAGAAATATTTTTCTAGTTGCTGCATTTGTGACGCACCAACTTTTACAGGGTGCGCACCAGTGGCAGTTTTAGAAGCAGTTTTAGCTGCAGTTTTCACAGGAGACTTTTTCTTCGGCGCATTTTTTTTCTTAAGATACATCACTAAAAACACAGCACCGGTGGTCACCATCACAAGGATAAACAGGTAAAACATTAATCGCCACCAGTTAGTTTTTGCAACAGGTACAGATGTACCGACATCAGACAACTGTAACTCAGTGGTCGTTTGTACACCCTCTGTGAAGGTCCGTTGTTGCACTTCAGCAGGCTTGGTATACTCAGTACCACATGCAGCAAGATCAGTACACAACCGGGTACGCATATCATTTTGCCAAGCACTCCACTGCCCACACTGCCAATCTTCCACACAATCAGAAGGTAGGGCACCGACAGTCGGCGTAAAAGAAAAATTAACATGTACGATGTTACTATCCACTTGGGTAAAACCATCAGTAACCGTAAAAATGATCCACCCTTCCTGCGCACCCATCGAAGTCAAACCACGAACACCTACTAAATGATCTTGATCAATGTTGACAGACACTTCTTCACCGCGCCACGCAAACCCAAGTGCATCATTTTCAAAATCTGTAAAATAATCATCCAAGTCAAAAACATCATACATAACTTCCTGGGTCAAGGTAAGGTCACCAATATCTGCAATTTGTTCAGGTGGCGTGTTACCCATCACTAGAGCACGATGCGAAATGGCCATATCAGTCCCATACTCATTTTCTGCAGTAATGCTACACCCCCACTGACCGACAGTTGGCTCAACAACTTCTTGAGTTACCCAACAAAAAGTATCATCAACCTCATCACAGGTAAAGTTTGCAGAAGCAAACGTGTAACTCGGCTCAGCTTGTGCATCGCCCGGTTTATACAAGCTCGCCGTCAAATCAACGGTGTTTAAACTGACATTGGTAACACACGCAATGGTGTCACCCGCTACAAACGATAACGGGTATCCTTCCTGATCATTGACAAACAACACTTCATACACTTCAGGTAAATTTAAATCACGGCATCGTTTCGTGAACGGTGAACAAGAAAGACCATCACTACACACTGAATCATCAAGACATTCAACACAGGAGTAGGTATCTAAGTTACAATAGGGAAGAACGCTAATGCCACAATCGGCATCTTCACGACAAAGAACTGGATCACAATACCCGTACACTGAACAATATTCATCCACAGCACAATCTTCATCATCTGCACAGGTTTCTGGACTTTCAATCACAATTTCCCAGGAAACATCGTGCGTATCATCATACCCGTCCCGTATATAATCTACACTAAGTTCCACATCATATGTGCCAGGCCTAGAAAGAGCAACACCAAACAGTGCAATGTCAGCAGCATACTCACCGACAATACCATATCCGACAGTACCATCATCTAGGGTACTTGCCGTAATAGAGGTATCTACAAAAAGATCTTCAATATCTAAAGTAGACGACGCGATAGTATCAGTGGTGTTATGCACAACTAAGGTAGCTTCATACAGACTAGGTAAAAAATCATCCGCGGTAATACCGATAATAACGTCTCCAGACAACACGTCTCCTGCTTCATAGGAAGCATCATCAACATTCGTATCATCAAAAGAAATCGTAGCGCCAGTAACTGTTGAAGCTAAACTTGCCCCACCATCGTTACCGACTAAAAAGAAGACCAGAAAGCTAAAGAAAAAAAACGCGCTAACTATCACTGAAACACTTGAATACCGCTCGTTCATACATCACCTCTAAGAAGTAATTCAAGAAATCTTATTTAAATAGGTTGTGGTTACAATTTAGCAACTTTTGTTTGTAATAGAGCAATTTTTTCTTGCGCAGAACCAATGGTGGCAAGAAGCGCTTTACGCGGTTTTGCTGCTTGCACTTTCACCACAGGCTCACCAACTTGCGGATGATTCAAGCGATAACTCGCAAGCTTAACATCTTTATGTTCCCACAACTCTTGACGCAATAAATTACACAGCGTGTGACCTTCTCCAACAAACTCCACTTCAAGGTAATCCTTTTCTTCAGCGAGAATACGAACCTGCATGACAAGGGGAAAATGGGACTTATTTTAAAGCTTTCGTCGTATTGCGTAAAACAGCAAAAGCACCACCAAAAGCCCTAATATACCCGTATAGCTCGAAAATGGCACCGTCGCATCGACAAGCACGGTACACGGCTCAGAAAACGGTGGCTCATCTGGGTCACTTGATGTGATGCTCAAGGTACCGACCCCATCACCGTCAGGATCTTGGCAGGCACCGTAGGTGTAGGTAACTACCGCGTTACTTGCTGAACTCCATGCAGCATAACTACAAGTAGCATCTGCACCAACACAACACACAGCAGCATCCAACGTCGTTTGTGCATCTCCTGTGGCACAAGAATTTGACCCACAATTGATACCACCTAATTCAAGACACGACGGCGCATCACTACCGCCAGTGGTATCATCTGGCGTTTGACCATAAGTACACCCGTTGGCATCAGCAACTAAGGTTTCATCTGAATTCGCACATAAATCACACCCATCACCGACCCCATCTTCATCGGTGTCAACTTGATCTGGGTTAGCTAACATGTCACAGTTGTCCTCTTCGTTAATGAGCACATCTCCATCATTATCTCCTTCCGGGTCATCCCACGCTAAACACACATTATTTTCACATTGCCCATCACACTGCGCATCATCGGTACATGCCACACAGGAATAGGTAGCAAAGTCACAGTACGGCATATCCGCATCAGTGGCTGCACACACTTCATGACTTGCACATTCTTGCTGTAAACAAACACCTTGCGCAGAACAAAACATATCAGAAGCTATACAATCAAGGTTAGACGTACACGCTAAAGCACACATACCATCTAAACACACTTCATCACTACCACAATCTACATTATCTGAACAAGCATAATCACATTGATGGTTAGTACACGCAAAGTTAGTGTGCACACCATCATCACAACCAGCATCATCAACACATGCAAGATCATTTTCATGTATACACGCTCCGTTAGAACAACCATAGGTACAATCATCGACGCGATAGTTACCACCGATACAATTCGCTTGTAACCCAAAAACTCCTTGCGAACAACCTAAGGGACAATCAATCCAAGTTTTGACACCCTGTGCATCAACAACAATTAATTGAGATGTATCTTCTGAACACGCAGTCGACGGTGCTGATCCTCCTTTAGCAGTCAAGAACGGAGACAACCTAAAAGGTTGCGTACCTGCAGCTGGAATTAAACCAAACTGTTTGACTTGCGTGTCACTGTTGTAACAAATATCATTCATAGTTTTGACATTGTTAAACTCGTCAAAAAGCGTATAATGATTTTTTGTGTACATATCATACGTAGAATCCGCTTCCTCTGTTTGATCAACACACGACGCACCGTCAAAACCTTCTTGACAACCTAAAGGACAAATGTAAGAAGATCCAACACATTGATCACCCTCAGCGTCGGGCAAAAATCGTTCAAGCGTATTTGCATCAGAGCACGTGTTAAGCTCATCACAGTTTAACGACGCACAAAGACCAGTTGCAGAGTCACAACCATACGGGCAATCTTCATCCACAGGAAAACAACCGCCGTCGATGTGAATCTCTTGATAACTTACATCACCAACACAGTACGGCGCAGGACATTCAGGCGCAACAAACTCTTCTTCACACTGCCAGTAATCATTACAAAATGCACCATCTCCACAATCTGCGTTAGTGTTACACTGCTTACAATAGTTTGCATGAATAGTTGCACCGCTTTGGGTTGCACTCGCACAACCAAGCGCACAAAATGTATCATCATACTCTAGATCTTTTCC
This sequence comes from Candidatus Woesearchaeota archaeon, assembly GCA_964344975.1. Taxonomy (GTDB): domain Archaea; phylum Nanobdellota; class Nanobdellia; order SCGC-AAA011-G17; family GW2011-AR18; genus CAYFPK01. The sequence continues at coordinate 15,071 of CAYFPK010000012.1, read as the reverse complement.
GTTAGATGCACAACTATATTCTCTAACTTGAGTTCCCGCTGCTCTACAGTAATCTCTAACAAGACCTCTGTTTGAATATACACCCCCTGCCGTCCCTTCTCCATAATTTTCAACATTAGGTGCGTTAAAGTTATCTGGTCCTGGTCCTGGCAGCCACATGTCATTTCCATCTTCGTACCACGCTGCAGTAATTTTTCCTGAAGTCGCAAGAGAACCTATTCCTAGTTGTACACCTTCTTGCGTTTGACAACAAATCGCATCAGGTCTATCTGAACGACCACCGGAGGTTTCTTCACCAACACAATTTTCATCAGGGTTCAGAAATGTGTAACGAAAACCAGCTTCATCATCCAAATAGGATACACACTGGTTCAGACCTGTATCACATCCAAAGGGGCAAATATAGTTCTTATTTTTTGTTGTAGATTCAACTTCACATGCATACTCTACAACTTCTTTCCAATTGCTACACCATTCCATCTGCTCATTTCCTATGGTGCCTGTAACAAACGTTTCAAAGGTATAAGGGTTAAACCCATAATCAATATCTTGATAACTCTCGCAACGTTCATAAGTACTCCAACCAGCAACAACACCACCCAAACTCAACAAAATAACTAAACACAACAACAAAAACAACTTCTTCATAATATTTTTTTCACAGTTGAGTTATTTAAAGGTAGCGTCGACGCGCATAAAAGCCAAAAAGTACAAGCACACCAACAAACACTGAACCAAAAGGAACACGAACATCATTTGGTAACGTGGTACAATCTTCCATCTCTTCGCCACCATCTTCATAAACAGCACGCCGACCAAGGCCGTCCCTATCAGGATCAAAACACGGCCCATAGGTGACCGCAACTAGGGCTGAAGCAGCAGGACTGTAATAAGAGTAGCTACACTCTGCAGGTCCATCTCCATCAGACAGACAACACACATCCGCATCATATGTTGAGGTTGCAAAGCCTAAACATGCATCAGACCCACAGTTGATACCTCCTTGATCAGCACAGCTACGTAACCCACCGCCGCCGCCGCCACCGCCAGAACCTCCACTACTTGATGTAGACGGCCCTGGCGTACTTGGATTTTGTCCTGGCGCACAACCGTTTGCATCAGCTGCAGCACCCTCTGGTGTGTTTGGACATAAATCTTCTAAGACAGCAACGGTGTCACCATCAACGCCCGGTGCAGATTCTTGATCATCTACAACACCGTCATCCGCTGCAACATCTTCATCTGTTACATGTTTATCATCCTCTTCGTGTGGAGTTCCTGTTATTGACCCATCATCCGCTGCAACGTCTTCATCTTTTACATCCGTCTGTACTTCATCCCTTGCACGACGCGTCCCTTGGTCATCTCGCACACGAGTGTCTTGCTCTCCTCCTAACGCATCATTGACAAACCGTCCAAGTTTTGAAAAAAAGTTTTCTTTATCAGAATCAATCTGCTCCGAACCATCTTGCCCGGTAGCTGCATCTTCTTCTACAAGTATGTCTCCACTTTGTTCAGTGGCAACATCCCCCTTTTGACCTGTAACCGCATCTTCTTCTACAAGTATGTCTCCACTTTGTTCAGTGGCAACATCCCCCTTTTGACCTGTAGCCACATCTTCTTCTACAAGTGTATCTCCTTCTTGCGATCTAGGGTCATTTGGATCATGCGGGTCAGAACCAAGAAGTCCCTCTGCTTGATCAGATAAACCATCACCATCCGAATCAACATCCTCGTCAGGTACAGCCAAATCACCAATAAGCCGCCGCCAGACATCATCTTCAAAAAGAATACTATGGGTAACATGCTGCAAATAATCCGGCAACAAATCAGTCGGGTCATCCATCGCCTGAATTTGCGCACAAGCATCTTGATTACCCTCTTCACACTGTATGCCGACAGGAATAACTTCCTGGCACACTTGTGCAAAAGATGCGTAAATAATATCATCACAACGACAATAACGTAAGTTCTCCTTACATTCTTGCAAGAGAGTAAAAAACGCATGAGCTTCTCGCAATTGCCTGTTACTCAATTCAGAAGCATACATCTCCTCCCAGGCGGCAATAATTTCCGCAAGCGTTAAACCACTCTGCTCAGTTGCTCGCGCCTCCAGCACTTCTTCTTTTTGAGAAGGTGCAACAACATCGGGTTCATCCTCTTCTTGAGCAGGTGGTGCAATAACTGATTCTTCTTCTTCAAGTGTACCTGTAAGACCAGGCGCATCTTCTTCTGCTGCACCGGGATAATCTTCACGGTCCCGCGGATCTGTACCCATCATAAGTTCTACATCATCCGGGTACAAATCACCGTCAGAGTCAACTTCTTCCTCTGCTGCCGGTGGCGGAACGGTAATTTCTTGGCCAACTGAACGCAAAAGAAACGAACCCATACGAGTAAAGAATCCACCTGTTGCAGGTGCATCTCCCGGCATGGCCGACTCACCCGGACCTCTCTCAACTGCAACAGCATCACACGCAGCATCAGAACAACCGAACGGGCAAGAGATAAGTTCCCAATCACAACCAATACCCGTACCAGGGTAAGTAAACGTAACTAAAGTATCACCTGAACAAAACGGTGCAGGACAATCTGCAGAGCTAAAGCGACAATACGGTGATGCCATAAAACATTCGCGCCCTCCAGAAAGCAGCGTTGGACAGTCAACATTACGCAACGAAAGTGCAGGGTTACCCTCATCATCTTCTCCGCAAACCGACTCGATCAGATCATGCTCACTAAGACATTTATCTGGACGGGTGGGCTCAGAAGTAGCAATGCCTGTCGAAAGATAATTTGCATGAACTGTACCTGCATAATATTTGCTCATGTCAACATAATCCCACGCAAGACCGCCGCTGCTATACGGCCCCTCTGGCACAGGACGAAACTGAGTTTCATCCGCATCAGAGTCAAAACAATAATGATTGTCTGCAACAACTACACTAACACTTAACAACAGTACAACAACAAACAACAACTTGCGCATAAGTTTTTTTATAAAACACGCTATTTAAAGGTAGCGTCGACGCAGATAAAATCCGCTAAGAACTAATACACTAACAAGTAATGATAACACTGAGCTAAACGGTACCGCTAAACTCCCGGGTAAGGTCGTACACGTTTCTGTTGGAGAGTCACCACCATACACGCTGCGCAGACCAATACCATCTCCATCCGCATCATTACAAGGACCATAACTGATAGTATCTAGCGTACCTGTTGACGGGCTAAAGTACGAATACCCACATCGAGGGGAGTCCAAAGATCCATCAGAAACACAACACCCGTTAACTTCGCTATCCCAAGTAGTCGTGATAACACCCTCACAATCACCGCTTGCACACATGACACCACCTTGGTCAGCACAACTGTCAAGAAAACTCCCTGAACCCCCACCACCTGAACCTCCACCACCCGAACCTCCGCTAGGAGAACCGGTATTTTCAGGAGTCACGGTAACCGCGTTTTGTCCTGGCGCACAACCGTTCGCATCAACTTCTGCATCTGCCGCAGTTCCTGGACAAAGATCACACGCATCACCCACATCATCCAAATCACTGTCAGTTTGATCAAGGTTTGCCTCGTTAGGACAATTATCCACATCATTATCCAGGCCATCTCCATCAACATCATTACTGCCTATGGTTTCAGGGGTACTGGCGGGATCATTATAATCTGACCCGGCTACAACTTCTTCTGCATCAGTGTACCCATCTCCATCAGAGTCTATAAGAGAGGTTGGACCATACGGAGTAGGATCATCCGCATTCAAGATACCATCACCATCAATATCATCATCCTCTTCATTAAGTAATCCATCTCCGTCAACATCTGGATCAACTTCGTTGTTAATGAAGTCTCCATCAATATCTCCTGGGTTGCTCAAGGAATCATTTGGGTCAAAACCAAGCATATCTTCTTGTAAATCTGTCCATCCATCTCCATCCGAATCTACAAGGGGTGGCGTGTAATCTTCCTCTTCTTCACTTTCAGGAATCCCATCTGCATCAACAGCGCCAGTAAAGTCCTCGTCAATAGAATTAGGAACACCATCTCCATCCGCATCAACCGTCTCAGGTGTACTTAACGAATCTAACGGGTTACTTCCATAATAATCTTCTTGCACATCCATCCATCCATCGTTGTCATCGTCGGTGTCTTGCACATCGGCCCACCCATCGCCATCTGTATCAACAGGCATGACTGTAGGGTCATCGGCATCACCTCCAAACGCATCTTCTAATAAGTCAGCCCACCCATCACAATCACTATCCAAATATTCATCTACAAAACATTCATCTTCGCTTTCAGGGGTCCCTTCAGGAAGCCCTTCCTCACCAGAGGATGGAGTAAGAGGCCCATCACCTTCATCTTCTAACGTATCTTCAAAACCAGGCGCATCAACATCAGCAGAACCAGGTACGATTAATCCTACCTCGCTAGGTGCAACTGCACCAATACACGCACCATCCGCGCAACCAAACGGACAAACAGTAGCAAGAGAATCAACGTCTCCCTCATCAGTACAAAAAGATTGCTGTACAGCAGAATCACCACTCGGAACAAGACTAACACAAACATCATGATAGACACCTCCACCTAAGATACTAACAGAACCATACACAAACGGATCTTGGTCAGGGTCAGTATCCTCGCAAAGTGCAACCTCACTAGAGTCTGCACCTTTACCGCCTCCAGCAAGAACATTGGCAAGCCAATTACCTAAGTCAGCAAAAATTCCTGTGTTACACGCCCCATCTGAACATCCCAAAGCACCACAATCAACTACTTCCCATGTACACTGCTTATTCTCAATATCGATACTAATGTCAACTAAATGGTTTGGTTGTGTCGTTGAACAATAATCCTGTCCACAGTCGGCTGCAGTAAACGCACAGGACCGGCCAACACAACCACTTGGACAATTCTCGTTTGTATAGTCTGGATAATATTCCCCATTAGGGTACGTCCCGCCACAATGATATTCATAAGCATTGTCTGAATTATAACAATAATCCTGATTAAGGATCTCATCTCCTGTTGTAAATTCTCTTATAACAGTTGAGGTATAATACTTTTCTGCATTAATAGAAACAAGACCGCTTGGCGTGGGATAAATTAAGTAAGGAGGGTTCCCGTAAGCATCAAGTTCAGGGTCAAAACAAGATTCAAGCTCACCAACAAAGACACCATCATGACTGCTGGCAGCAACTAAACTTAAACTGAACAAAAACAGTAAAATAAAAATAACACCTCTCATCATAACTTACTTTTACAAAAAGCAGTATTTAAAAGTAGCGGCGGCGCATATAGAATCCGCCAAGAACCAAAACGCCCAAGAGTACAGATAACGTTGAACCAAACGGCACTGCTAAACTTCCCGGTAGAGTTGTACACGTCTCAGCAACGCCAACAACGGTACGCATACCAACACCATCTCCATCAGGATCATTACAAGGTCCATAACTTATAGTTTCCACACCTCCACCAAGCGGACTGTAAGAAGAAGAGGTACAGTAAGGCGTTGGGTTCATCTCAGACGGTGCACAACATACATCTGCATCCCAGGTGATCATAGAATCACCCTCGCAACTCTCACCACCACCGCAAATGACACCGCCAAAATCCCAACAACCATCAAGCGTATCAGTGTCAACACTAACGACATCTTGACCTTCGGCACACCCGTTGGCATCAACATCACCGACACTCATAGGACATAAGTCACACGCATCACCAACATCATCCTCATCTGCATTTAACTGGTCAACGTTGGCAACAAAATCACAATTATCATCTAGATTAATAACGCCGTCCCCATCATCATCATCATCGACACCGTCTCCATCTGCATCCGCATCTTCTGAGTCAGGGATACCATCGTTATCATCATCATCGTCTAAAGAATCGGGGATACCATCACCATCGGTATCCACTTCAGGGATACTATCTGGATCATTGTAATCTGAGCCGGCAGCAATTTCTTCAGCGTCCGTGTACCCATCCCCATCTGAGTCTATAAAAGAGGTTGGACCATACGGCGTGGGGTCATCAGCATTTAACAGGCCATCCCCATCTATATCATCATCCTCTGCATTAAGCAATCCATCTCCGTCAACATCCGGATCAACTTCGTTGTTAATGAAGTCTCCATCAATATCGCCATCACACACATCACCTACACCGTCTCCATCTGTATCTTCTTGATCTGGGTTTGCAATGTATGGACAATTATCATATAAGTTGACAACACCGTCTCCATCTGAGTCTGGGTCAAAAGGCGTACCAGTTATGGTCGGTGCTGAAGAATCACACGCATCACCTACACCGTCTCCATCTGTATCTTCTTGATCTGGGTTTGCAATGTATGGACAATTATCATATAAGTTGACAACACCGTCTCCATCTGAGTCTGGGTCAAAAGGCGCACCAGTTATGGTCGGTGCTGAAGAATCACACGCATCACCTACACCATCTTCATCCGTATCTTCTTGATTTGGATTTGCAATGTATGGACAATTATCATATAAGTTAATAACACCGTCTCCATCTGAATCCAGGTTGAAAGGCGTACCGGTTATAGTCGGTCCACTCCCCGGGTACTCATTTGCATCATTGGGGTCTGTTCCTGCAAGTTCCTCTTTAGAATCACTCCATCCATCCCCATCATTGTCAGGGTCATCAATATTAGCAACACCATCACCGTCAGTATCTACGGTTGCAGGAGTACTCAAAGGATCGTTAGGGTCACTTCCCTCTTCTAATTCTTCATCATCCGGAACAAGGTCGTTATCATTATCAGGGTCCCAGTAGTTACTCCATTCATCTCCATCAGTGTTAACAGTATGGGGGTTGCTATCAGGATCAGTCGGATCACTACCTTCATTTTGCTCCCATGCATCTTCAAAACCATCCCCATCGAAGTCACCTTGGCCGCCAAGACCAGGTGCCCCTCCTATACTCGACTCAGATCCTTCAGATGTAGACGGCCCAACAGGTGCCTCTCCAAAACCTGGAACTGACCTACAAACACCACGTACAGCATTACAACCTGCAGGGCACTCGGTAACAGTTTTATAGGCCTCAAGATAAAAACTGGATGCTAGAGGATCTGGAGCGCAATAGTACTGATGAAGATTATTTCCTTCACAAATATCTCCATACACAGGACCTGATTGATACACTACTTGACCAAAAACATATAGGTCCTGATCAGGATCATCATCTTCACACAACGCAGGCTGTGACGCTAACTGTTCTTGTTCAGTTTGACATTTCCCTTTTCCATTCTCAGTAACACACCCGTATGGACAATAAACTTCATCAGGACCAGTTTCTCGCAAATGATTCGCACAAAGAAAAGTTCCTTGTCTACACCTTTGTTCAAAAAGCGTCTCATCATCAAGACAATAATCATTATTTTGATAACTCTCTGATTGTAAATAAGTAGTTCCAGAAAACAAGGTCACATAACTTGCAGTAAAATGAGAATCGTCAAAAGCCGCCTGCCCAGTATACGCATCTGCACCCAACGGGGTGTTATCAGCATCAATACAAATATCCGCACAAAGACCCGCAGCACTTACACTCATACTAAACAAAACTACACTAAACAGGAACAAAACTACAAGCACACCTCGTTTCATAACAGGTTTTCACCAAGAGCGCTATTTAAAGGTTGCTCTTGCGCAGTATCCACAATCCAACTTTGACAACATATTTTTTTTGTGTATGAAACTCGTATGTTTTAGGCAACACAAAATCTAAAGGGATAACATCTTCCACAACAAACCCATGTTGTGCAGCTAAAGCGGCAATAAATTTCTTTGAGGTGATTTTATGTAATGAATAAATCACAGAGGCAGCAGCAAAAGCAGCTTCCAAAAAAATTTTATCCGCATGAATTTTCTGCACACCAAACGGCGGATTCATAAGCACCACATCAACAGTTTCATCAAACGCAGTAATGTCACAACATAAAAAGTTTCCATCAACAGCATTTTCTTTGGCAACAGTTAAAGCATGCTCATCTCTATCTAAAAACACAACATCAGAAGCACCTAATAGTTGAGCACCAACACCTAAAATGCCGTTACCACAACCAAGGTCAGCAACTTTTTTACCCATTACATCACCACGCATATGCGCAACCCACAGAACGTCAGCAGCTAAATCAACTGGCGTAGGATATTGTTCTAGCGAAGCATCTACACAGTTAAATGGCGCAAGCTTACTCAAAGCGATAACAAGTGATTTTCGTGACATGAAAAAAGCATATCCCAAAAGTTAATAAAACTGTGCCCGAAGCTCACCCTCAGAGACAAACCCTTCAAACACCTGCTCTCTATTCACAATCAGGGTAGGCGTCACCGCAACGTTATAAAACTCGACAACAGAAGAAACAAAACTGTTATCAAATCCACGATCAATACTGAGCACAACTAAAGACGGATCTTCCTGCACTAATTTATCTAGTACTGAACCTTGCCGCAAAGAATCACGATGATCACCTATGTCATAAAAAAACAGCACAACGTTACGCTCATCACCACACTGCTCAGCCATATCTTTAAGCAGAGTGTAATACTTCAGCTCAAGTAAAAAATATCTATTACGCAGCAACGTATACTCTGACTTGCGGGTTAAATCCTGCTGTTCATACGCTTGCAACGTCTGCCCCAACGAAACAATCGCTTCAGAGAATCGTGACAATCGCACATCAGCATACGCGCACGCATCGTCTGAAAAGGTTTCAAAAAACTCTTGCTCAAGCAAAAAACTCTCCACATCAAGCTCACCTGAAGCTAACAACTCACTGACATCATCTACACGTAAACGGTCCACAGCGCCTCCGATATAGTAACCGAGCAAAAACACAAACAGCGTTAACACCAGCGTTGAGAGCAACAAATCTTTACGAATCTTACTTTTTACCATCGTCTCTTATGCGGTACAACCATCTGTACCATCGCAGCGATCCATATCGCTGTACGCAAAAATGGGTAAACAGACATATAAATACATATCGCAAGAGGGAATTTCCATTTTTCGCGCGCATACGTGTGCGCTTTTGCATAAATGTACAAACCACACAAGATAGTCAGCAACAAAGGAAAAAACAGCTTTAAATTTAAACTAAAGAAAAATTCCTTCAAGGTATCAGGTAATATAATCATCGAAAAAAGGTTCCATTTATAAATAAGTAACCGGGAAAAAAACAAAGACAAACTTTGAAAAACATTATACACGAATAAAATAACAGAAGCAATAATAATAAAGATCAACAAAAAATTAAGAGGCATTTGAAACAACCCCATCATATCTTTCTTCCCAGTAATTTTTCGATACTTTGCCGTATTGTGTAAAAAGCCAGAAAACCACCTTGTGCGTTGTTTCCAAAAATCTTTCAAGTTATTAGGCACGTACGTGTATGTGTCAATGCGCGGCTCCATTACAACAACATACCCTGCTTTGTGCAACTTTAAGGCCATCTCCATATCTTCGGTAATGTTATGCTCATCAAAACCGCCTAGTTTTTTAAGAACAGATCGTCTATACAAACTGAGGGCACCTGGCGTTACTTGAATGGTGTTGATAAAACTCATCATACGACGAGTAAATGAAGTAAGCAAATATTCTAAACGCTGCATACGTTCAAAAAAGGTTTTAGGGTCTTTAACTTTTATAGGTGTCATAACAGCCCCGACCTTTTCATGTGAAAAATGCGAGATCATTAAACGTAAACTGTTTTTATCCACAAAACAATCAGCATCAACAACAGCAACAAACGCTCCCTTAGCAACAGAGATCCCACGGTTCACTGCACTCGCTTTACCGATACCTTTGTGTTTGTTGGCAACTAAACGCACACGAGCATCTTTGACAGACAACACCTGCGCAGCTGTAGCATCAGAACTTTCATCATCAACAACAATAATTTCAAAGTTCGGGTAATCGCAAGCAAGAAGGTTACGCAACGTTTTAACAATCCCTTCTTCTTCATTCCATGCAGGTACAACAAAACTCACGTGAGGATATTTCTTTAATTGTTTAACAGGTAAAGGTTTTTCAAGGTACATCACATGCATCCAGAAAATAGAAACATAGATAGAGACAAAACACAAAAACCAAATATAATATTCAAACATGAGCATACTCCCAAATGTGCACATCATCTTTTGTGTACACTAAGCTAAACGCTTGCGGGTGTGCGTGCATAACAGCAAGTAAACCACGATCAGAATGCCCATCCCAATAGCGATGTAACACATCATCGTCAATCCAAATATAAGAAATGTCATAAAAGTCAAGCATGTCTTGCGCATCGACTAAGTGCACGCTACGATACAGGGCATCAATAGTTGATCGACGCAACAAGGGATCATCAACATACCAAGTCTGCGCACCAAGTACAATCGCTTGCCCGCTTGAAAGTATCCACGATCCGTGGGTCGAAGGTGCAACAACAACACCGTAAGGTTGTTGAGCTAAAAAATCAATACCACGTCCATCTGAAAACGTTGGCGCAAAAGAGGTAAGTTCATGCAAGTACGCAATACTAGAAAACAAAAACCCGCAAATAAGCAGCAACAAAACTAACTGACGCAACGTTGCATCCGACCACCGTTTCTCAAGTAAATGTTTCACGCCGCACGCAGCAAAAAACGCAACGGCAAAATTTACCAAGAAAAGGACAGAAACAAAGTATGCGGACAAAAATAACGTTAAAAGGGCAGAAAAAAAGAAAAGTACATAGCGGTAACGTGTAGAAAAAATGACAAAACCGCCATACAGGGCTGCAAGAAAACCAAACAAAGCAAACCCGTAAACACTTCCAAACTCAATAAAATTTAGATTAAGCACTAAAGCAAGACGAAGTTGCTCAACCAAGATCGCTTGAGGAAGACCTTGTGACAAAAACAAAGGAAGATAATTGACACCTAAAACAAGCAAGAAAAAAATGCCATAAAAATACACTGATACACGTCTATAATTACGTAAAGCCAAAAAAGCTAAGAAAAGAAGCAACGCACAACCGAGACTAAAAAAGGCAACACTACAAGCAAGCGCAACACCTACATGCGGTTGACGTTCCAAGTACACATACAACGCAAGTAAACTCAAAAAGAGTGCAGGCGCATAGGGGCTAACGGTGCTAAAGACATACAAAAACGGTGGCGAAATAATCAAAAACAAGCCAGCTACAATTTGTGTAAAGGTGTCTAGTTTACGACAAAGAAGCAAAAAAACGGCTAAAGTTAAAAGCCCAAACAATAGCGGTAAAACACGACTAAGAACATTCGGCGCAAAAGAAAGTAAAAGTGCATACCCTTTTGCTGCAAGGATAGGCGTACCGCCAGCATACGCCGCATCAAATAAGGGAATCTGCCCTGTTTCTGCAATCATAAAAGCAAGACGCATTTGATAAAAAGAAACATCTCCGATAAGGTTGCCGCCCGTATATTTCCAACGCAAAACTTGTGCTGCAAGCAAAACTAAAAAACAAAGGGCAAAGAGCAAGCAAACTAACCCACGTCTAGCATCGAACCGCATAATACCCCTCCTGTAAACTAAAACATCCTGATCGTTTAAACAAAGAAGATGTACCGTACAACTGACGTACCGAGTCACTCATAACAATATAGTCTATGGAATACTTTTCAATTAAATCTAAAGCAACTTGCTCTGAATCGGTGGTATAAATCGCAGCAACATCATCAACACGTTCTAGCACCGATGGTGCAAGAAGAAACGATGAATCAACCACGGTTGCTCGTTGCGTAAAATACATAATAACATGACCATCATAGACGCTTCCTAAAATAACATCATCATCATCAGAAACCTCAGCAAGAGTCTGCAACGAAGCAACATAACTATCCTCAATTGTTGAAACATCATCTAAAGAAGCAAAAGTAGGGTACAAAGAAAAAACACAAAAGAGTATAAATAATAGTTGGTACTTATAGCGCAACATTCCCGCAACACGGGTCTTTTTAAAATAAACAAAAAGTGTTTGCAACGCAACACTAGACATAATACCTAATGCAACACCCAAAAATAAAAGACCTTCAGTAAAACTAAACAACCGCAAGGTCAACAATAAAAACACCGAGAGGATAAGCGAGCTTAAAAGCAAAGCAGGTTTTTTCTTATTATAGAACACACCAACATATAAACCAAACGTGCCAAAAAGTAGAGGTAACAAACCAACATCAACAAAGAATCCAAGAGCACTCACCTTTGAAAACGTATTTGCTAAAAGCGTTGCGGGGATGTTGTAATACAAGGTAGAAACACCATACGCCAAAAATGCGCGTTTATAGACCAAGAACAAAAAAAGGACAATAAACAGTGAAGAAAAAACTAACGCTTCTTTCTTCACAGAAGCAAGAGATGTCGCTTCCCCACTCAACAAAAACAAATAGATTAATGTAGTAAGAATAAATAGGACAGACAAAGGACTTAACAGCCCTACTAAAAAAGTTAAAAAAACAAACCCATACAAATACCAAGAAGAAAGATGCAAACGTAACGTAAAATACAGTAGTAAAAAAAATGCAGGCAAAAAAAAGCTGTGCAATGACAAAGAATTCACCGTAGACGAAAAAAGTAAAGGAAAAAAACAAGCAAGAGCAGCTCCCCATGCAGCGGCCCACTTATCGCGAGTAAGTTCATAGCCAAGCAAGTACGTGACAAAAGTTAAACAAGAAATGAACAACTCTGGTAAAGCTTTGAGCAAAAAAACATTTCCAAAGCTAAACACACTCATAAGAATATGAAACAACGGTGGATACAAAACAGTACGTCCGCCCCAACTAAACGAATCAAAAAACAATGGTTGGTAATGTTCTAAAAGGTACGTTATGTGTCGCAGATGAAAATACGCTCCATCGCCACTAAAATGAGTAAAACTAAACGCAAAGAACCAACGTAAAGCAAGAGACAACAAAAAAAGGCCAATCAAAAAAAGGCCCACTTGTTTTGATTTTTTCATTACGACTCCACTGCAGAAAACTTTTCAGGTAAAGTATCTGCCACGACATCAAAATAATCATAAAATTTTTGGGTTACACGAAGCAAACGGGTACGGCCAAACTTCTCGGAGGTAACAAAGTTATGTTCTTTTAGAATTTTGATATGTTCATACGCACCATTACCACGAATTTTAATCACTTCCGATTGCATAGCAGGGTTTTTATAGGCAATAATGGCAAGCGTTTCCTGTGTTGCTTTATCAAGTTCAGTATCAGTCAACAACTTTTGGGTAAGATACAAATACTCTTTACGCAACGCCAAACGCCATTTATCATGTTCACACACGACAGCTAAAGCACAATCACGCTGTGCATAATCCTTTTGTAGCAAAACAAGCACATCAGCGACTAGACCGACAGAACCAATTTCACAGAGTCGAGCAAGGTCTTCCACACTCACAAAACGGCCTGTAGTAAAGAGTATGGCCTCGACACGCTTTTTCACATCATCCATAATAATGCAACGAAAATAGGACTATAAAAATCTTGCTTTGAGCTCCAAAACCCTGTTTTTCAGCTTCGCAAAAGGCGGAGAAAACGCTGATTTCCCCACATCTAAGACCTGGGTCATTTTTCCCTGAATTATAGCCAAATTGCCTAAAGAAACAACTTTAGTTGTCTCCTGCAAAGGAATCGTCGCACTCGGCAACGTATGCACACGTAACGTTAATGCATGTCCAGAACCCTTACGTTCAAGACGGTGGACTAACAAAGAGATGCCCTGCACGGCAACCGTTTCGCCAGAAAGAGGCAGGTGAACAATCTTGCTTCCTACACGCATTTCAACATCTTCGCCATTCACTCGCTCAAATATAATAAGGTGGCCATCATAGGTAACTGAATCACCGCGACGCAACTGGTACCAATAATCGCCAAAACGTTGACCGAGATAATTTCGCTCAGCACCATTGATAAATACTATGGCACTGTCATGCAATACACCTGTTTCATCCGAAACACCGTCAACATAGATACTAACTCCCTGCAAACTTTTCTGATTCTTCTCATAGATCTTCATACGTTGCGATCCAACAGAAAATAACGCATAATTCCCAAACGGATCACTCCCTGTTTGATCAAGCACAACTTGTTTTGAACCAATATGTACCGGTGAACCCACTTCAACAACAGCACCAGAAACAAGACTAATACAAAGTAAACTCATCAAGACAAAAAGAACAAGGCGCATCAGTAAGCCCCATAAGCAAATTGGTCATACGCAGTTATTGTCCCTTGCGCACGGTCATACAACTCTCCAGGGTAGTTGTCAACAGTATAAATACGTACAACATACCTACCAACTTGCTCAACTGCACCGACACGTGCAGCGATACGTACCTCGTCAACCAACATGTGTACGTAACGCTCATTATCCGTGACGCCAAGAACAAACACCTCAGCATCAAGAGGGTATACAGCATCACCAACAACAGCATCAAACTGGTCTGAGCTAAAGGAAGACTCTGGGCGTAACCGTAACGTGATACGGTCAAACTCATTGTTGCTAAAATCGGCAAAATCAATAACTTCAACGACATAACCCGCCAAACGTGTTTTTCCATGCAAATCTAAGGTAGTGTGCGCATCATCAATGTGCACAACAACACCTTGCGTTGCAGGCGTTACACGCACAACAGACTCACCCAACGCAGCAAAATCCCCATACCGCAAAAGAATCTCTCCTCCATAACGAGGCACAGCACCAGTCACCTCAGCAACATCTCGTAACACCACTTGGACGCGGTCCCGTAAAGAGCCGTCTAAGTTGAACACTTGGGTAACAGCAATGTCAAGCCCATCAATAATTTCAGATTGACCTAGGGCAACAAACCCGTCATGCTTGCCATTAGCAAATACGGTAAAATGTGCACCCTTATCATTCACATAATCCACACGAAGCACTTTATCATGAATTTCTACTTGCTCATTTGATTTTAACAGCTCAATACCCTCTTCAGCCTGTACAATCATGCCAGTCATCTCATCACCGAGAAGCGTGACAAAAGCAGCTAAAAGGGCGAAGGAAATAAA
>CAYFPK010000011.1:0-26465 GCA_964344975.1 Candidatus Woesearchaeota archaeon | reverse complement strand
CTTTAAATAGCGTTTCGGCGACTGGCCACAACCCTTGTGTTGGGTAGCTCTCGGGTTGCTTTGTGATCCCCCGTAGGTCTGTATTGGTGGGTTGTTTACAAAGCCTTTGGGGTTGATAAACTTGGCTTGATTCTCATAGGGAGGTAACCTATGGAAGTTGACATACATAATATGCATAAACGTGTACAGTGCCGCATTGCCCAGATTAAACGCTCGACTGTTTTTACTGATGAGGATAAGGCGTTATTGTTTCGCTATTATGACAGCCTTGTTTTGGATGGTGTGCGTGCTGCGACTGTTTCTCGGACACTTGATGACACGTACCGCATTTTTTCTAAGATTGGAAAACCTATTGCTTCTTTGACTACAGAAGATATTAAAGAATATGTACGGGGTTTGGAGCTTTCTTCGTACGCTACGTGGACAAAAGTAGGTCGCAAGATTGCCTTAAAGCGGTTTTACAAATGGTATAAGGGTGGTGATGATCAGGCGTACCCTGATGAGGTGAAGTGGCTCAAGGCTACTGTTCGTCGCAGCAATCAGAAGCGGGTTTCTTCTGGTGCTTTAATTTCACCCGGAGAGTATCACCAATTGCTTGATGCTGCAGGTAATGCACGTAATCGTGCCCTTATTGCTTGTTTGTTTGAGTCTGGGTGTCGTATTGGTGAGATTGGTAGTTTAACTCTTGGTGATGTGCACATGGATACACATGGTGCTATTCTTTCGGTCTCTGGTAAGACGGGTGCTCGTCGTGTGCGTTTAGTTGGTGCTGCTAGTTATCTTGCGATGTGGTTGCAAGAGCATCCTCGGAAGGGTGATTCTAGTGCTGCGTTATGGGTTGGCATGCGGCATGGTATGCAAAGTTATGGTGTTGCTTTGCAATATTGTGGCATTCGTTCTATGCTCAAAACTGTTTGTAAGCGGGCTGGTGTTGAAAAACGTGTGTATTTTCATTTGTTTCGCCACACTCGTGCAACTGCACTTGCAGGTCATTTGACTGAAGCGCAGTTGAATGCGTATTTTGGTTGGCGGCAAGGTTCAGTTATGCCTTCAACATATGTGCATTTGAATAGTAAAGATCTGGATGCTGCTCTGTTTTCTTTGTATGGGTTAACTCCTCAGCAAGAGAAAAAATCTGTGTCTGAGGTAAAGACTTGTACAAAATGTAAGTACATTAATGCGTCTGAGCATCGCTATTGTTTTCGTTGTGGTTCTGTGCTTGATGTTGCTGAGTTGTTACGTCAAGAGACTGATGCGCATGCTGGTAAGGTTGCTGCTAACTTTAGTGTTGAGCTTTTTAAGAATGCGT
The DNA here is from genome assembly GCA_964344975.1 of Candidatus Woesearchaeota archaeon. Lineage (GTDB taxonomy): Archaea > Nanobdellota > Nanobdellia > SCGC-AAA011-G17 > GW2011-AR18 > CAYFPK01. The sequence goes on along the minus strand of CAYFPK010000011.1, from coordinate 25,156 downwards.
TGCAGGATCGTGAGGTTATGCAAATCATTGAAACTAAATTGCAACGGGGAGAGATTACTCTTCCTGTTGTTGATTAGATTTTTTCTTAGTAATAAATGAACTTCCTGTGTGTGACGTGCGATTTTCTGGAAAGTAAGCTTTATAAGAAAGACAACCTAACAATTTTGTATGAAAGCAAGGTACGATCTCCTGTCTTTAGTGTTATTATTAGTTCTTGTAGCTGGGTGTACACAACCCGTGGGGGACCAAGGCGTAGATTTGGCTGAAGATTATTTGAAAAAATATTTCTCAGAAGAATATATTAGCGAGAATTTTGAAATTACAAAAAAAGGATATAGTTTAAAGGATGATACTAATTGTTATACTTACAAAATAAAAGTAGAAGACAAATTTATAGAGCCAGTTGGAGCACACATGTGTTTCAATGGACGTAAACCTAGCCGATTCCCTTCGGGATACGATGGACCAAAAAAGGAATTTAATTTGCAGATTACACAAGAAGAGGCTGAGAGGATTATGCAAGAGAATGATTGTACCCTCCGTACATTGAAAGATGACATGGCGCCTTTTTATACAAGGAACAATGATTTTTGGTGGTCGGGAAGAGGGAAACTACATAGAGTAGTGGTGTGCATTGTAGATGCAGAAAGCGGTGAATTTACACATGGGAATTCAATGGTTTAGATGAAAATCTTTTAAGCTGATTTTTGAATACTTCTACAGCTCCTCAATAAAATCAAGCACATTTTCTTCTTTTTTTTCTTGTGCTTTTTCTACTAACTTACGTACCTTTGCAGGTAACTTTTCTAAAATTTCTTTACTCATCATCGTTTTCTAGTTTAGCTAACAATTTTTTGCCGTTCACACCCATAAAGCGTAAATAAGCAGCTACGGTTGCAAAGCCTAACAATCTGGCGTTGCGATGCAGCTCGTTATTTTCCTGTGGTGTTAATCGTATATGCACCGACACGGGTCTCTTTTTTCTTATCATGGTAAAATATTAACAAGCCTGGGTACTCGCCTGATTTCTCCTTTATTTTTTCACATGTAGCTAGCACCTCTTCTTTGGTTCTGTGAAATACTAGTGTATATCCACCTTTGTTCGTGAGCATTTTTGGGAAGTGGTTCTTGATAAACTCTTTTTTGAGTTTAATACAACTCCATGCACGCTGGGCACTGTTGTAGTAGAGGCGGCCTGAGGTCTTGGTGGGTATGACTCGTTGGGGGATTGTTATTTGCATGTTTTTTAGATTGTCTGTGTGGTCTATAACCTTAACTGGTGCAGATTTCGATAAATGGCAGAAAATTTATGGCTTTTATCTGCCAAATCACTAAAATGGCCCTTTTGCGTGCAATTTTTATGGTTTTTGGCTTTTCTTTAGCACATGGATCGCAAGGACAAACTCATTTTAGCCTATCTCTGTGAAAATATGCGGTACTCAGCAGGCTATATTGCGCGTCAGACTGGCTTAAAGCAGTCTTTAGTGAATTATCGTATCAAACAATTGTTTGCTAAAGGTGTGATTACCAGAACCTTTCCACGTTTTTTTATGACCAACTTAAAACTCATTCGCGCGTATGAGGTCTGTATCAAACTTTTACAGGTGAATCTTAAACGTAAGCGTGACATTATTACTCGTTTATGTGCACATCCCAACATCACGTACGTTGTTGAAGTCGAAGGTGATTGGCATCTGCGTTTGTTTATCAAAGCAAATTCTTTAGCCACCTCTCAAGAAGTCTTTGATTACATCAACAATGTAGCTGGTGCACACCTCGGTGTTGCTGAAGTCTTGGTACCCTCAACCATACATCCACTGCATGAACTGTTCTTTGCTGAGAAAGCATTACCTATTGGCAAAAAAGTGCCAAAAGATGGTTCTTTGCAGGATGCCTTTGTTGCTACAAAACCTTTCTTGTATGAAGGTTCGCTAGATGCAACTGATTTTGCTATTCTTCGTGCATTGGGTAAGGATTTGCGCCAGTCGTTTCGTTCTTTAGCGGAAAAGTTAGGTGTGTCTCGTGAATTAGTCATTGATCGTTTACGTAAGATGATTGTGGGCCACGTGCTTATTGGTTTTTCTCCAGCAATAGATCATAATACATTAGGTTACAACAAGTATTATCTTTATTATCAACTTGTTGATGATGTCCAAGAACAGTTTATTGCATTGATGCGTTCCTTTTCTTCTGTTGCTTCGTATGCACGTTTTATTGGTAAGTGGAATGTGATGGTGACCGTGTACGTTAAAGATAATAACGAGCTTGATGCTATTGACTCAGCTGTTCTTGAAAAATTTTCAGAACAGATTAAAGATACCGCACGCGTACGTGAAGTTAAAGAACATTGTTTTAAAATCTTACCCGATAACATGGAAGAGCAGTATGCAACGAGTGTCGTGAGTTTGCATAATTTGTAGCTTATTTTCTAATACGCATATCAACTGCCCAAAGTTCTTTCTGTGTACGATAGACGACAAAACACAGGCAAAAAAAGGAGAGAAGTAAAATTAAGGGCATAGTCCAACCAAGATACGTTTGTCCAAAGATAATGAAGAGCGTGTTGACAAAGATAAAAAGCAAACGCACTTCTGTAGGCCCGATTCCTAAGTGACTAATGCGAAATTCGTTAGATGCGGCAAACGCTAAAAATGAATTGACCATAAATCCACCAAAAATGGCTAATAGAAAGAATAACTCATACATGTATGTAGAAGGTAAGATAAAGGCATAACCAATTAATAGGGCACACAAAAAAATGTAATCTAAAAAATGGTCCATGTAATAACCCCATTTAATCAATCCCGTTTTGCGGTAGCGACCAACAGCCCCGTCAAAAAGATCCGTAACATATTGCAAAACAATCATCAGCGAAACCAACCACAACCAAGCAATGTTGTTTATCGCAAGATAACTAAATACAAGAACTAAAACACTCCAAAGAATAGTCAGCAACGTAAGGTGATTTGTTTCAAGCCATGAAGGGATGCAAGAAACAAAATGATCAACAATCTTTTTTTCAAGGGGCGAGAATAAAGAAAAACCGACCTTTTCATCACCAGCGAACTTTTTTGCCATTTTAGGTTATCGGTTGTCCTCCCAACAATGCATTAACAAGAAGAAACACAAAAATTAAGAGTGATTGTAAAGAAAGCAAGATAACAGGTGTCATTGAAAGAACAAATCCTAAAAAAGAAAAAAGAGCATTCCTTTTTTCTTTCCTATAGATGAAATAGGAAACAAGAGAAATTATTGCAAACAGGAAAACAAACGAAAAATAGAGAGGGAGGATTTTCACAGGGGTTCTCGGTGCAAAGAAAGAATACATCCAAAGAAGCGTAATAATAGCACCTCCAGAAAAAGAAAACATGGGCAGAAATTTCGGGAGCTGCATAATTAATAACTTCTCATTAGGCCTTTATAACATTTACGCAACCGAAAGGTATTTATGCGCTCAAGCAAAAATACAAGAAAATGAAAATAGGCAAAAAAACGCTTACCACTATTAGCATACTTCTCACCGTTGTCTCGATCATTGTTCTTGCAATGAAACTCTTCTTTCCACATCATAGAATTCTAGCAATAACGCTTTACGGCCTAAGCTGGCTCCCTTTTATCTACGGCTTTGCAACGTGGAGGACCTCTAAAAAAAAGTACGAGAGAAAACTAAGGACCTACATAAAGCAACACAAAGCTACATTATACACATTAGCAATACTTCTTACAGCAGCATACTTCATTTGGGTCATTTTTCCTGTAGAAGATACAACTTTTTTACAAGCAGAACATGACACCCTCCAACAACGAATAACAGAAGACTTGGCACTGACAAGAATTCACATCCAAGGCGCACAAGACAGTGTAGAAAAGATCCAAGAAAACGCGCACCTCTTTCAAGCTGACTTTGAGACCCTTTCAAGCAACGACAAAGAAGAACTACTCAACTTATGGTCCACTTTCATTGACTACACTATTGAGCTTGAAAAAACAAAAGAAATGCATAAACATTTTTATCAAATAAACTACATCAAATATCCCCAACTCAACCTGAACTCTTTTTTAATAGCATACGCTTCTTTTGTTACTAACTACAAAAATAGTCTTACAGTCAGTAACATCGTAGGAGAAAATCACATCGTGCAGACAATCCTAAACGAAGAACGGACAGAGCTTAGCATTCCTGCAAACAGCTTCTTTTATGTTAAGCAGGGGTTAACGCATCCAAATACGTTAGTGCAGCTCAACGCCGGGCAAGCCCATTTACATATTTTTAGGGAGGTTAATCCAGAAGTCTTTGCACAAGAGCAAGATCTTATCATATACACACAAGAAACCTACGCAGAGATTATTGCAGGTTTACAGCAGGATCCAAGAATTTTCATTGACAATCCCGCTGACCTTTTTGAGCAAAAAACGTTAAAATCGTGGTTTCCTTTTCAAAAAAACATTGCAATAACACTGGGCGAGACTAGAACAACCTCGCGAGATTACTTTATCACACATGAACAACTAACACAACTCAAACCAGAGCTTGAGCCAGGAGATATTCTCTTTGAAAGAAGAAACTGGCACATGAGTAACATTGGTATTCCTGGCTTCTGGCCTCATTCTGCGCTATACACAGGAACACTTGAAGACATGGAAAACTACTTTGCTGGCTTATCAGTTGACGGACTTTCTATAACAGAATACATAAAAAGAGAATCTCCTAGACTGTATGAAGCCTATACTAAGAGAGATGCGCAAGGTTTCGCACAAGCGGTGATAGAATCCAAAGCTGAGGGGGTAATTTTACATTCTTTGCAAGAAAGCGCACATGCTGATTATTTAGCGGTTCTTCGACCAAAGATTTCTAAAGAAAAAAAGTTTGCAGCACTTCTTGAGGCATTCAAACATTACAAAAAACCCTATGATTATAATTTTGATTTTGTGACTGATAACGAACTGGTATGTTCTGAGCTCATCTACAAAGCGTACGAAGAGGACCTTGACTTAAATGTTGAACTCACTGCAGGAAGATACGTGTTGCCACCAACAAAAATAATTGAAAAGTTTGACGCTGAATATGCAACTGAGAATGAAGAGTTAAGCTTTGTTGCCTTCTTTGACGGTAGCGAAGAGCAGCAAATAGCAATTCGAAAAGATGTTGAAGAATTTAGAACTTCTTGGCAAAGACCTAAGTGGGATATTGTGCAGGAGTAATTACGCATAAATTTACAACCAAAAGCTATTTATTACAGACAATACGTAATCTTAGGATGAGAAATAAAAGTATCCTTCTTTTCGCCCTTTTTTTACTTCTAATTTCAACCCCTGCTCTTGCAGAAGAATATCCTTTCATTATAGAAGAAATCACAGCAGAAACAGACCTCACCCGTGATCCAGGTATGTCGGATGAAGAGCTAGCAAAGTCTCAGATCGCACACATAAAAACAAGGGTACAAGGACACGGTGATTACTTATGCACGTTTGATTATGTAGATCAGAGGGGAGAAACAAAAGAATTAAAGACTCGTCGCATTTCCCCTGAAAGTTGCGTTTACTTCTACTCCACAAAGACCAATGATGGCACCTATTGCCATCTAATTGAAGATTATTTTCAAAAAACAAGATGTTATAAAAGAACGGGGCAAGCACTCAATAGATTTTGGATACAACAATATGCATTATTAATTTTATTTTTAATTCTGATTCCAGGGCTTATTGCCCTACTTACGAAAGAAAAAAGTAAGAAAGTATACAACATCGTAACATTCTGGTGTACTTCTCTTTCTGTAGCACTCATTTTTGGTTTCTTGTTAAATAGAATAAGGGGTATGGTTGTTCTTGATTTTTTCACAGGGCCACCAAACACGCTTATTGAGCTTTTATGGTATATCTTCTTTTATCTTTGTTTGATTCTTCCAGGAATTTCTTATATTGGATCTCTTTGGGTAAAGAAAAAAGAATACTACTACGTCTTTTTAGCATTTAACCTTTTAGCTCTTTTATTTTTATTCGTAATTTCAGTAATGCCTATGACATAGTTTGGTTTTCTAAGAGAATTAGTAAAGTTGTTTAGAAGCTCTATAATAGGAAGAGCAAGCTAAATCCTTATAAGGATCCTTACCACAGAAACATTTGTGCCAACAAGAAAAAAAGAAGTGTATAGTCTTTCTATGCTAGGACAACTGAAAGGTTTTGCCAAAAACGGCCTTGATAGTAGCACCATTATCAACCTTATTGTGGTTTTTGCGCCAGATTTTGTAGCATTTCGTACGAAATATCCCTTCCCGCCAAATTTATTTTATTATCATGATGTAAGCTATCCTGAAGTTATTGGTGTCTTGATCAACCGTCACCAGTATACCAAACTACAAGCGAAAAAAGCATTTGCACAATTTAAGGATGTTTTTTCTCCTCAGGTCATTAAGCGTATTGCGCATACAGACAAGGACTTTGAAAATTTGGTGCGTACAACTAATCAAAGAATAGCAAAACGTGCACAAGATGAGAAGTTGCTTATTGGTGAGCAAGATGTTATTATCATTGCAGGATTTAAACGTGAAAATATTGATTATGTTCATTCAGGTGATGCAGCATTTTTGCGTACCTGTAAAGAGATTGGTCTTAACGTATGGCCAACACCGAAAAAACACCTTTCTCTGGAAAAAGATTAGTATTTGTTTAGATAAGCTTTGTAATTTTCATCAAGACTTTTCTTGGGGTTCCAATTCTTTTTGCGAAACTCTTTAAGTCCAGATAAGGTCTCTTTTTTTAATTGTTCACTTACTCCTGCAGACAGAAGCATATGTAATTGTAGGGTTGCAAATAAGGCCCTTGATGCCTCGACAGCCTTTTTTTCCATAGCTTTTTCTAAGTGGACAAACTGTTTATCACTGAGTACAGCTGTTGTAGCAGTCACCTCTTTTGTCCCCTTTTTCGCATAGGCTCTTTTTCTTTTTACTTTATTTAAGGATTTCGGCAGTGTTTGTTGAACATTATTTAAAGACATTTCTTTTCTAACCACTCTTCATATTTTTTTTCAGCATCACTAAAACTCAAACCATACACAGCAGAAAATTCAGCACAAAACTCTGCAAAAGTATTCCCTTCTTCTACCTTTGCAAACAAAGAAAATAATTTCTCAACACCAAACGTATCAATTAAAAAATGTACAAACGCATGCGCTTGCCAATAATTATTTTTCTTTTGCCACTGTTCCTCAGTATGCATCAATGAAAAATCATCAAAGCCATGCTTAACTAATACCTTCGGGTCATAAAACTGCGTAGCAACAAACTGACAGAACCCTTCATTGATCCAGTTCGGACGAAGCAATTTACCTAGCTGCTCATTCAAAAATAAATGCGTCATTTCATGCGTTAACAGTGGCGCAAAATGTTTTTCTGTATACACACTCCCCTTATACTCTTCTGAATACGACACCTCTTCTAAAACCTGCGGGCTGAAGGCATACACGCAGCCATCACGTGCAAACCCATTAAACCAGCAATTGGTTGCACCTGCAACCAACTCATCCATTTCTTCACGGCTATACACTAACTCCACGCGAACCTTTGGACTAACTCTAAAATACTCTTGTACAATGTTATAGCTCGCGCTAGCTAAAGCTACTATTTGCTCTTTGTCATCTTGTGCAGGATCAAATGTTATAGCAACATTTTTTTGCACGTTAGTCTGTTTCATAGGTTTTTTGTGGTTGGTACCCTGGCATACAACCGCCTGGCGGTGCACCTTGACACCCATCTGTACAATGGTGTGAGGTAACTGCCTTGGCAACAGCTGTATTAGCTGCTAGCTTTTCAAGGGTGTGTACTTCAATAGTTGTTTGTTCATCTAGGCTAAATACTTTTTTATCAGTCATGCGACTTCCTCCCTAAGTATTCCTCTTTTAAGCGCTATACCAATAACTGGACTTGTTCTCAGTTGCTTGGGTAAAGCTACTTTTGTTGTTGGAATGCTGCTTATGATTTCTGCTCCTGCTTGGTTTGTTTGCATGTATTCGCCAAACGGTGAAGCAAAGGTGTAGGTTCCTGCAAATTCTTCTCGTGCTCTGATACCTTCTTCTCTTTTGATGTATGCTGGATTATTTGCTGTTGTTTGATCTTGATTTTGTGTAATTGGTTTGGTTGCATAGGGATGTTTTGCATCTAATGCACCTGACATTCTGTCTGCTTGTGCTCGGCATGCACCTGCACAGTCTGTTTTGTAATCGCACGGCGCGCATGTTTTGGGTGTATAGGTTTCATCTCTCCACGGATGCATACGTTGCCAGATGTCTTCCACGTCTTCTTCTAAAATGTTGCCGTAACTTGTTTGCACGCTTGGACATGGTGCTATGTCTCCATTTGGGTGAATTTGTATGGTTGTTCTTCCTGCTGCACAGCCACTTGTTTGTAAGAGTGCTCTGAGATGTGGCTCTTCAACAGTACAGTACGGTAGTGGAATTTGTACTTTGATGTGTAAACCTAATTTTTGTGCTTCGTATGCTTGTTCTAGAGTTGCTTTGATTTCTTCTTGTTTCAGTGCCATGTCTGTGTGGAGGTGTTGCGCGCTTTGTGCAGGGACCATGTGTGCTAACGTGAACACTTTTGCTCCTAAATTGTGTGCTAGTTTTGCTGTTTGGTAGACATGGTCTTTGTTTACTTGGGACACTACCATGTTTGTTGCAACACCTATATCATTTTCTACTAAAAGTTCTAAACCTTTGATAGTTTCTTGAAATGCTTTTTTTCGGCCCATTAATCTGTCATGTGTGGTTGCATCGTGTGATGCTATGGAAGTAAGTATACCTTTGAGATTTGCTTCTTTGAATTTACGTACGTCTGCTTCTGTTAAATTAGTTAAGTTAGAATTAATTGCTAAAGCAATATCATGTCCAGCAAGCTCATCTAAAGTTGCATAGAGTCTGTCACGTATGACTAAGACTTCGCCACCGGTGAGTGTGATTTGAAAGATACCAGCATCAGCTAGGGTTTTTGCTATCGCTTGGTAGCGAGCTTTGGGAGCTTGTTTGCGCTTTACTGAACGAATTTGGATAACACCCTCTTGGTCGGCAAAACGTGGTTCGTTATAGCAATGGCCGCAAGAAAGGTTACAGGCGTAGGTGAGTTCTATTTGGGCGGATAAGGGACGAGTCAGTTGCATTTGGGATCCTTATCACCTCTACGGAATCTAAGGGCAAAAAGTACTTAAGGTTGAGTGTTGGAACGAGAGAATTTGATTTTATTCATTGCCAGGAAGCATACCATACCAGATATCTCTTTGATGTTTGAATCTCAAAGCCGCTTCAACAAAGTTCACCTTATTACAGACAAGGGTGCGACTAGTTCCCATTGCTTGAGCTACTTGGGATGCCCCACATGCTTGGAACCCATTCAAACCATGATATCTACTAAAGGCCTCAACATAAGATCCAAAATCATCTGCGCTTCTTTTGCCACCTTTTGGCTTTGGCCTGTAACGCCAAATCGCTGGTCGTTCATCCATTCTTCCGTTTTGCCTGCGATAATGTCTAACCTTTTCAAAGTCTGGGATAGTTGGAGCTTTACCTCTGTCTGTCCAATCTTGCAATGTTCTAGAAATAACTTCCTTTAGCCTTCCATCAGCTCCTTCAGCATCCATAAACACAGCTAGCTCATGGCTCATTTCAAGCCTATCAACAAGTTTGCTTAGCTTTTGGTCCATAGCTTCACACAAAGAGTGTCTTCTTTTAAATCTTTCGTTTTTGTTACTTTTTAAAGGTAGTTACAATTAAAAAGGCTTAAAAGGTAGCAAAAATTACCACTTTTTACCATGAAAGCAAAGGTCAGTGTCAGCCTTAGTGAGGAAACTATCACCGAGATAGAACGTGCTCTAAGCAAGAGTATTTTTCGTAATAAGTCCCATTTAATTGAGCATGCTATTCAAAAATTCTTAGGGGAGCGCAAGCAATGACTACAACTACAATGGAAAGGATACGTGTCGCACAAAAACACGATGTTTGGCATGTCATACAATCGTATGGAAGAATTCCTTATGAAATTTGGTATAGTTTAGGCGATGATCCGAATTTTGTTAACGAAAGAAATCCTGCTCATGCACACCTTACAACTAATCTTGGTCGACCTGGAATGAGTTTATCTGTATGGATACATGATAGTGTTCCAAGAAGGTTTCGTGAGATGGTCCTCTATCATGAATTAGCAGAAGCTGAATTAATTTACGCAGATGAAATTTTTAATCCAGAAGCACATAGGCGTGCTGTTGAACTGGAAAGGGAATATGCAAGAAAATTTTTCGGTGAGAAGAGGCTAACTGAATTACTCAAATGGCAAAAAACAAATCTTGATGGTTATTGTGAGGTGCAATCATGACCACAGCAACTAAGCAGCAACGAGCAGGTACACGTGATAGTGCTGATACAGAGTTACGTAGACGGCGTGCTGAAGATGAGCTTACTTTGCTTAAAGCTAAACGTGCTGCTGGTGAGTTAACGGTTACAGAAACTCCAGATCTTGAAAGTATCCTTTCTGCTAGTGGTGAGCTTGCTGTTCCTTTTTTGAACGCTGATAATTTCGAGTGGGGAGAACGTTTAGGTGATGGTGGTTTTGCTGAAGTTGATGCAGCAACGTATGTTGGTGCTGATGCAAAAATTCCTAAAGAAGTTGCTATAAAATCCTTAAAAGAAACGCGACGTGCAGATACGGATGCGTCTCTTGCGTTAGCTGCAGCGGTGCGTGAAGAAGCAGGTCATTTAGCTGCGATTGATCATCCAGCGTTTCCACAAGTGTATGGAACGTTTTCCACAAAGAATTCTCGACGTGGTACGGTGCAACAACACATGGTTGTTGAACGTGTAGATGGAGATGATTTAGCAGAGACAATTGGTAAGTATACACCGGCAGAAGTTTGTAGTCTTGGTGACCAGCTTTTTGATGCAGTGTCTTATTTACATGCACAAGGTGTTGTACACCGAGACCTTAAGCCAGAGAATCTTAAGATTGAAGATGATTGTACTTTGCGTGTTTTAGATTTGGGTTGTAGTACTAAACGTCGTGAAGCAACATTCGTGAGAACAAAAGCTGCTGGTACGTTAAAGTATTTAGCACCTGATACTGGTGGTGGTGAAGCGCATGGTCGTGTTGATGTGTACTCAGCTGGTATTGTATTATATGAAATGTTTATGGGTGAAACCATTGACAAATTTTCACCCATGCAGACGTATAACTCACTTGATTTTGATCGTTTACGTGAACGTGTTCGCCGTGAAGCGAACGAACCGTTTGCTGATGCTGTCGTTGATTTAGTTCGTGACATGACACTCGCTCATGCTGACTTGCGTGTGCAAAAGGTAGCTGATGCACGTATGCGGTTGCAAGATGCTGCTGGGTTGTTACAGGGGGAAGAGGTTCAAGAACAACCTGCACAAACAGAACCAAGTGGAACTACTTTTACTGAGGCTGTTGCAGCACTTAAACAAATGCATGCTACCGTTATGGATTTTATTGATGAAGAAGAAAGAACCTTAAGAGAATATTTTGATGCGCAAAGAGATCAAGAACTCCTTGAAGCTGCTGTAGATGTTTGTGATGTTGATTCAGACCAGGGTTGTGATGGCCCGGTTCCAAAGACAAATATGCCTCCTTTCGAATTTCTTGAAAGATTTACATGGTTTGATAACGAAAGTTCAGAAGCGTGTGCTACTGATGCTGTAGCAGAGATTCCAAACCGCAAACAGATTTATGAAGCATATCAAAGGATCAAACAGCTAGAACAAGAACATGATTCTGAACGAGATATGATAATGCATATGAGACAAAAAAGGTTATCACCGGATGTTATCGCATCACAAGCAGGAAGAGCGGCAACAGCTGCAAAGGATTTAAGAAGAGCTAGAGAATGGTTTAATTCATTGATTTCTCCATACCCTAAACTTGGAGCAATGTATGCAGAATTACAAAGTATGTCAGCACCAACTGACGTTGAAATGAAGAAAGTAAACAGGTTCTTAAATAAAGCAGGTTTGGCAGTTGGTTTAGGCGGCAGTACTGCTATCCTTACTAATGTCGGACTTGGATCCAGCGATATTGAAACAGTATACTTTGCAGGAGGCCTTGCTGCAGCAACCCTAGTTGGCTCTGTAATCTCTGGTTACAAAGCAGTTTCTGAATTTAGATCTATAGCAAAAGAAAAAAAGAGTGCAAAAAATCTTGAAGCTCGTCTTGCTGATGCAACAAGAGCGTTTGAATTCAATATGCAATATGAAATTCCTGAAGCTGCAAGACTTGGTGCTAACTTCGATTTTGAAACTGCAAAAGGTTTCTTTTCAACAGTAGTTGGCCGTTCACCTCAAAAACAAGAACGTAGGGTTGATGTAGGTTATCGCACGTATATTGAGGATCAACAAGGAAGACTAGCTATCATTGTTGAAAAAAAAGATGGGAAAAAAGTGGGTGCCCCACAGATACGATTAGAGGTCAATTCTGAAGGCATTTGTTCTACCGAGGAATCTCTTCTAGGCAGGAGATTTGATGGCCCAACCCATGAAAAAGTTATTGCAAACAGGCGAGATTTAACGAACCTCACTCGGGAAAATGACCTTCTCGATTCTTTTTCTCGAGATGAACCTGAATTGTATCAGGCACTTTATGAAGTTCTTCCCGAACCAGAATATACTAGAAACATAAGCAAAGCATCTGAAGTTTTATTAACCGCAAAAGAACTAGAAGCGACAAAGGATTCAGTAGAAGATCGTTTACACTTAACCAACCGTAAATTGCGAGATGTTTTAGATAGATCAAAGTGGTCGCGTCCATTTAGAAAAGATACAACCTACACCGCAAGAGAATTACAAGACACATTAGATGCAGCCGGTGTCTATGTTGATATCTCTGCCCTTGTAAGGCCAATGTTTGAGACATCAGCTACAAGTCACTTTTCTGGTTTACTTGGTCTGAAAAAAAGTTGCGGGTATGCTATTGAACTTGCAGACGGAGATGGTGAACAAGTGTTTACGATTAAAAATGCAAAAGATAAAAAAGTGCTTATTGGTCGTGGTGGTGAATGAAATGACAGATAACTTTCCGTTAGAGGATCGTCTTGAAAGCGCACCTGTTCCTATTGAGACAGATTATACGTCCGCAGCTGAGCAAAGAGTTGGCTCAGGTTTAAGAAACTACCTCGTAGATTGCTCAGCAACAAGTCTCTTTTACACCCCCACGATGGCTGTCACCGAGCTTGTATCAGGAATGGAGAGTGAGGAAATAGTCAAATCAAGATTAATGGGTGCTGTTGCTCATTTTTCTATTGGACGCCCGTATGGTATATTTCGCCAATGGTGGGCAGACCGCTGGCAAGTGGGCCCTGAGAGTCCAAAGTGGAAAAAGCTAGCGGTGGATACATCTGCGATGGTAATAATGCAGACACCTATTTACAGTTCTATGCTTTATCTTGCAGGAGCTTCAAAAGAGGAGATACTCGTTGCGCTTCCATTAGGACTCGCTTGGGGAGCTTCTACCGGCCGTCCTTTTGGTTGGGTACTTGATAAGTGGCGAAAGGTTTTTGGCACAAAGCCAACTTTAGAAGAATAGTCTGTGTAGACTATGCCACATAAGTAATTTTATTAAATGAGCGTAATTCAACAGTAATTGATGAATCAAGAAGCGATGCAAGCTGCCATTTCTGCTGCTAAACAATCCTCTGAGACACTTAAATGTGGAGCTACAATTGTGCGTGATGGGAAGGTTCTTGCAGTGACACATAATGCCGGTCATGATCTTTGTGACGCGTCGGGTCATGCAGAAATTCTTGCTCTAAGAGAAGCGGGCAAAAAACTTCAGTCCAAAAGAATTGAAGGGGCAACTATTTACTGCACTTGCGAGCCATGTATCATGTGCTTAGCTGCGATTTCTTATGCAAGAATTAAGAAGGTTGTTTATGGGTCAACGTTGCTTGAAGTCTCGCCTAAAGACAGAGTTATTGATATTGGCACAGATCATTTCCTTGAAAAATGTCCACGTGACATTGAGATTGTCAAAAACTTTATGAAAGAGGAGTGCGATGCTCTGCAAGAGGTTAGTGAATGAAAGAAGCACGAGCAAAAATAAAAAGTATTGAAAAAGCAAGAAGTGCCCTTGAGAAACTTGGTGCAAAATTCAAAAGTACCTATGCATTTACTGACAACATTTACTTCAAAAAAGACGGTAAAAAAGATCTTCGTGAAGAATTTATGCGAGCTCGCTCTTACAAAGAAAACAATTGGGATACTAAAGATGTTGTTTTTGTTCATAAAAAAATAGAATGGTCTGGCTCCACCAAAACAAGCAACGTCTTGCTCAAAGAAGAGTTTGATACGCTTGATGAAGCTGAGAATAGGATACAGGACGTTGAGAAGTCTTTTTCTTATGCTCGAAAAGGGTGGGAATATACACTTGGCGATGCACACATTTTTGTTGAAGATATAGAAGGTTTAGGACCAAGTGTCGAAATTGAAGCAGATGATGAAAAAACTATTGATGACCTCTTTAACAAACTAGATGCTACCGAAAGAATTACAGGTTCCATGCCAGAAATTATGGAAAGGATTTGCAAGAAGGAGATAAAATGTGTGCTCCTAGATAATGACGGCGTTATTGTCAACTCCTCTGAAATGTTTAGTGAAAAACTATCTAGAGAAAACGATATACCTGCTGAAGATATTGTGCCTTTTTTCAAAGATATTTTCTCACCGAAATGTATGATTGGCCATGCTGATCTTAAAGAGGAGCTTACCCCGTGGCTTACCAAGTGGAAGTGGGAAACAACTGTTGACGAGCTGCTTAACTACTGGTTTACTTCTGAACACAACGTTAATGAGGAAGTTGCTAATTTTGTTCGCAAAATAAGATCAGAAGGCATAAAATGTTATTTAGTGACCAATCAAGAAAAGTATAGAACTGACTACCTTAAAAAAGAGATGGGCTTTGATGAGCTCTTTGACGGTGTGTTCTCTTCAGCTGAGTTGGGGTGTAAGAAACCATCTTTGGAATTTTATCAAAAGGTCTTTGAGCGTATCCGTAAAGAGCTAGACCTTACAAAAGATGAGGTGCTCTATGTTGATGATGAGATGAAAAATGTTGCTGCTGGCAACGAGTTTGGTTTTCGTGCTATCCATTATCGCTCATTTGATAATTTACAGAACGCCTTTTCAGGGGTAGAAGAGATCTACCAAACAAAGATACTTGTTCGCTATAAAGGCAAGTATCTACTTTTAAAAAAGGTTAGAGACATTCACGACGACCACGTTGATGGTTGGGAAGTTCCAGGTGGCAGAATAGAAAAGGACGAAGAACCTATTCAAGCAGCTGTGCGTGAAGTTGAAGAAGAGACAGGACTTTCCTGTGGTATTCTCACTGAGCTCAAGTTTCTTAAACTTGAAAAAAATAATTTTCGCATTTATACGCACGTGTATCTTGCTGAAGCGCACAGTGACAAGGTTGTTCTTTCTGATGAACACTCTGATTTTGTTTGGATCACGTATGACGAGATAGATAACTTACAAAATGTTATTTACAAAGATTTGTCAAAGCAGTACGTGCAAGATGCTGATAAGATTGAGGGTTAAGTTTTGAATGATAACATCTTTTTTGCAAGAGACTTTATTCATTGCTAAAAATTGCATTGGCTATGCTGGACTCAACCTCTGCAATAAGGTCAAGCCGGCTTGCTGTCAAGAACTCTCCTCTCCTTGTGAGCAGGTCCATCTTAACTAACAGATCACCGTGGCTACTCTCTCCCTGTTGTTGGAAAGAGATCTCTGCTGCAAGTGGTTCCTGTACAGGATACACAAGACGCCCTTGTCTGTAGTCAACAATTTCTCTGAAATACGCTTCTGGAGTCCTTAATACTCTCCCTACGTCCATCATCATTGTGAGAAATGGATTTGTTGGTCCTTCTTCTGTTTTGTATGGGACATTCTTCCTTAATACAGTTAGAGAAGGTACTGAGTCTGACCTCTTAAAGCCTCGTATCCAAAAATCTAACCCTTGTCTTGAGTGACCTTCTGTTTTCAGAAGAAGCCCGGACTCTATTTGTCTTTTCACTTCAGTATAAATTGGCCAACTCATGTGCTCACGTTCTTCTTCTACCTAATAAAGATAGTGCTATTTTAACACAGGCAAAGGCCGCTATATTTTTATAGTTCTTAAGCTCAGCAGTTGTATGACAACGATTGAATACATGCTCTGTCCAGAAAACCATTCTATACCGTACGCACGGTGGAATTATGCGCAAGATTTCTCAGATGGTGACCGTGATGTTATGACCGGACAACCCATGCATGAGCCAGGTTTGTTCTGTCACAGTTGTGATAAGGCGTATGGCCTGAGTAAACTTGTGGACCCACAATCAAAAGAGATCTCTCATTAAATGGCTTGGAAGAAACTAGAAGCAAACATACAAGAATTTATTGAAGTTATGGTTGCCTTTCTCAAGGAACACAAATTCTCTGAGGTAGAAGTACAGTATTTTGCGCATTCGCACGAAGCTTGCGGGGCTGATCAGCAAAGGAAAACGGTTCTTGTCAGTGAATTAGAAGATTTTTTAGAAAAACTTCTTGAGGATGAACTTGCTACTTTTGGTGTTGTTGTTCCTGGCTATGATTTTAGTTATACTGGCGATGAAGAATTTGTTATTACCTATCCTGAAGGAAAAGAACATGGACTCGACGTTTTTGATGAATTGTAAGTTTTACTTTTTCTCTTTGATCTTCAAATAGATACCTACTGCAGGCATTGCTAAAATTCCTGAAAGAAATATTGTGTAATGGGGGCCAATAAGGTCAACAACGTATCCTGCCACTGGGATAGCTATAATAAAGACAAGAGAAATAAACATGGACTCTACAGATCCAATACTTGCACGCAAACGGTTTGGTAAAAATCTTTGAAAGTATATTCTTTCTGTTGGTCTCCTGCCGTAATCAAAGAATTCCATGACTAACAATAACGCGATAGCTACGAAGATATTCTTAACAATTAGAATAAGTAATGCAAAAAAGATCCAAAAGATAAAATAACTAACAATAAAGTTTCTTTCTTTTCCTTTTTTATGCAACTTGTGGGCAACCAGTGGGGCCAAGGCACCTATCGTTGCAGTTGCTGACCACAAATACCCAAAGGCATGGTCAGGGAAACCAAGATCTCTAAGCAGAGGTGTCCAACTGAGTAGCCCAGCAAAGCTTGCTGCAAAGGCAAACACTCCGCTTGCTACAAGAAAATAATAGATCACATGGTGATTGTAACTGTATGCTAATGCTTTTCTAACCTGTTTTTTCAAATCATGATAAGCTTTTTTGATATGTGACTTACGTCTAATGAATTTCTCTTTTGCAAAAGACAAAATGATAAAAGAGAGGAAGTAAGAGATGCACCCTACAAGAAAAATTACTTTTAATCCGAAGATGCCAACAAGTACCACTCCTAATAGACCAGAGACAATTAGACCTGTGCTATCAAGGCTAAGTGATTTTGCAAAATAAGAGTGAAGAATCTTTTCTCTTTTCTTTCCGACCAACTCTGTTACCCAGGCTTCAAAAGCGCCAGAGGTAAATGTATTAAAAAAACCTGCTAAAAATGATATAATGAAAAATGTCCAGAAGCCTGTTGCAAAATAATATGCCAATATAGCACCCCCACTAAAGAGTGTTCCAAACAAGACTGAAAACTTTCTTCCATAAAGATCAGCTACTGCACCGGTTGGTATTTCAAAGAGGAGAGATGCAAACTGTGGTGTCGCTAGCAAAACTCCAATTTGGAAGAGGCTAAAACCAAGATCTTGAAAATATACAATAAGAAAGATTGGGAGAAAGAAAAACATAGGGGAAAGCAACGCATCTAGGTAAAATGGCCAGAGTAGTTTGAACTCTCCTTTTTTGAATAGCAAGTTTTTCATATCTTTTTACCTCAATTCTCGGTTTATTAAGCTATGTGTGGCAGATTTTCTGTGTAGGTTCATGACATTTGTCCTCCCTTAAATGCAGGGCTTAGATCCCTGTAGTTTGAGGTGATGTGTCATGCGAAAAAGCCTTGTGGATAATAGGTGTGTTGGTTAATTTCTGCGATGGTGAGTATTGAAAATTTTTCAAGAAATTCTGAAAGACTATTTCTTATACCCAGTAAAGTGTCCCTTAACTCATCGAGACTATCTTCGTAAATAACGTTAACAGAGCTAAATTCTCCAACAGCATTACTTGAAAAAGTAACCTGTGAATGACTCTTAAGATAATTTTCAATTTTTCTTTTTTCTTTTGCGTTATTGCACTTAAGATCCATAAACACAAAGAAGAATCTCTTTTGTATCTTCAGAGGATCAATCATGGTCCGGTAATTTAGAATGATTTTTCTTTTTTCAAGATTCTTTACCCTTATGCGAACAGCCTCAGGGGTTAATTTTACTTCTTTTGCAATTTCTTTGTTTGCTCTATCTGCTTTTTTTGCTAACACTTGTAAAATTTTTTGATCAATTTTATCCAATTTTGCTAGGGTTAACTCCTTTGTTATACTTTTTCTTGGCTTCACGTTGCTTGTAAATATTGTTTGGTACGTATCCTTAAGTTCCTTTGTTAGCACAAGAACCTTGTGTGTTAGCAAGTGTTCTCCACAAATTTGCAAAATTTTTGTTAAGGATTCTTCAAGTTGAGAAGCATGGGTTGTCGAGAAGGTTAGAACAAGGTCATACTCTCCAATTGTTTTGCTCAACCAATGCGTATATTTTACACTCTTTAGCTTAGATACAATGTCTTTTTCAATCTCAGCATTAAATTTTTTAAGACGTAACATGACCATATAAACTCCATATACAAAATTTGAGAGGTCCACTCTTGCCTGGTAGGCCTTAATGACGCCTAGTCTTTCAAGGCGTTTGATTCTATAATCGACCACTTCTCTTGAGGCACCAACGATCTTAGCGAGCTTGTACCTTGAAATAAGGGCATTTTCGGAGAGCTCAGCAAGGATTTTTTGATCTTTCTTGTCCAAAGGCATAAAACAATAAAACCAAGAAAGTTTATAAGTTTATTTGTTTTTAGTAAAATTTTATTTAAAAAGTTTTATTATTAAATTGGTTCTCCAACTACTATGAACCCTAGAACCGCCTGGAATGCAGGGCATAGCAGAATGATGAGGGTGGAGCACCTGCTTACAGAGGAAGGTTTTGACCCCTTCCCCATAGGTTACCTCAATAGTGGCAGATTAGAGAAGCTTAAGAGTGATGTGCGTGAACAGAGACATATCGTCGCAAGAGCAGTTTCTCGCTTTTTAGATGGTGAGTTGTTTGATATGTTTGAAGCTAGTCAGGGTTTTGTAGAGGTGCCAAGAGGGTTACACTTCCTTGATTTTGCAACAGCAGCACAGTGGGCTGCATATAATGGTGGCCAGCGTTGTAAGGAGTTAGGGGGAAGAGTCCCTGGTGGTACTTCTTATACTGCTGCACGTACCCTCAAAAATTATGCCTATCCTTGGTGGTGGCGAGAAGATGAAGGTGTTTACCTTATAGGTGAACGAGGAATTCAAAGCCTTGTTTTTCCAGATAAGAAACTCGCTAGAGGGAGTAAGCTTGTAGCTTTCTATAAGGATAAAGCTGGTTTTGGAGATTGGGTTTGTAAGCACCATGCTAAACCTGTTCTGTTTTTTGGGGAGGAGACAGAGAAGGTTAAGATTGGTGACGTCTGAGGAATAAAAAATAAAAAATTAGGCCGAAGCCTTTAGAATTCCATGCGCATGTAGGATACCAACAAGATCATCAGTAATGCCAGGTTCACACCCGTTACCCACAAAATCTTTGTTGAAGTCGCACCATTCGTCAAGGTCTGGACGAATTTCGCCAGTTAGACAATACTCGTCCAACGCTTGAATCGTCATGACGCAACGATCATACAGCCGGGCATACGTGCGGGCATACTCCTTCGGATCCTCAAACCAATTGAGATCCTCCAACACACGCAAGCCCTTGATGTAGGTGCCGATGTTGCGCTTCAACTCGTCTTCTAACTCTATGGCCATGGGCGCTCGACCATCTGATGGCCACTCTCGTGTTACTGCCTCATTAAAGATCTCTGTTTGTACTCCTAGTTGTTCATATGCTACTGCTTCCATAGTTTACCCCCTTCCCAGTGATTGACTGAGTATGATCTTTGCGAGTGATATTCCGAGTCTCAGACGGCTCCTTTTGGCTAACAGAAGATGATTTGCTCTTTTTCGAGTGACATTTTTGCACAATAATACTATTTTCATCTTCACTAAAATGAAGATGCAACAACCATTTCACCTCGAATCTATTTACAAAAGGAACCCCTAATTTTTTGTAGAAATGTCTCTTATTGGAATCAAGTAGAATAATGTAAACTCGTTTACCATACTGCTTCTTAAGATCAGCAAACTTCTTCTGTAGATACGCAGCATCCTTTTTCGTCTTAAACCCTGTTTCAATCTCAAGGGCAATCTCTTGCCCGTTCTTATTGGTGAAAATAATGTCTGGTTTATCTGTATGATATGCTGCAACAGCACCAGTATATTTTTTGATCTCCTGCACAGCAAGGCCAATCATACACGTATGCTCTAAAGATTCGTTACCAATCTTTTTGATAAAATAATATTTCTGTTTGCCCCTTTTGAGCCCATGCATGAATTTTTTTGCATACCCGTGTTCTAAAAAGTAGTTCTCTTCATCTATATCTTTATCTTGCGCAAGATGTACTAACTCATCGGTATCATAAGCAATATCCTCTTCATCACTCTCTTCAACAACCGCTTGCTTTTCAGGCTCGTTTGGATTTGTGGTTATGACTTCATGTTCCTGCGGAGATGCTATAATGCTAATTTCTTGATGTTCTTTAGGTAACGTCAAAATCCCCTTTCCGGGTGATGCGGTAAGTAACGTTTCACGCTCATGCTTACTAAGCTTAAATGTGTGAGCTACAGCATCAATAGCAGCTGCATTTTGTTTTAACAACAAATGATACGAACTATTATTTAACAAAGCTCTACCAGCCTTAGAACTTAACAAATCATCAACATCTTGTGTTATCAACAACATTCCCATGTTAAACTTCCGACAAGTCTTGACAATACCGAAGAGATACGATTCTTCTTTTGCACGAGACAGCAAACTCCACGCTTCATCCACAGCTAAAATTTTCTTTTCTTTGTCCTGCTGCATGGTCGTGTAGATGTAATCTAGAATGAGAAACATCATCACGGGTTGTACTTGTTTGGGCATTTGGTTAATGTTAAAACAGACCCACTTGTTAGAAAAGTCAATATTTGTTTGTTTATCCAAAAAGCCGAACACACCACCCTTGATGTACATGCTTAAGCGATTGAGTAACGCGGTGTACGTCATTTGCTCACGTCGAGATGCCTTGTTGGCAAGAATTTGCAAATGCCTATACAAATCAGACAGTTTTGGCGCTTTTTTACCCTTCCAACTATCAATAGTTATTTTCTTAGCGGTATAGGTTCTTTGAATTGCTTTATCCAAAATTGCTTTTTGAATGACTGTTAAATCTTGAAACATAATGTCAAACAGCTGCATGAGTGACAACCTTTTATTGATATAATCATGACCCATTAAATCTAATGGGTTAATGATGGTTGCAGAATCTTTAGAGATGGTAATGACTTGCCCTTCTGCTTTTTGCGTCACTGCAGTATACTCGCCTTGAGGATCAATAATGATAACTTTTGTGTTATTAATCACATGACGTAATAACCACAATTTTGTTGCGTAACTTTTACCTGCTCCAGATGAGGCAAGAATAAACCCATTAGCGTTATAATGACTAAAGACATCTTTAATCAAAGGAATTTTGTTCTTATTTAACCCCAAAACAAGCCCGTGCAGTTTAGGGCTCAGGAACGGTGAAGAAAAGGGGAAAAATGCCGCCAAAGCCTTAGTAGTAATATTTCTTTTTTGCCCTAAACTGTTATGACCTAAAGGCATGGTTGAGCGGTATCCATCAGCCATGGCAAAAGAAGGCACTTCTGGTCGAATCAACAATGACTGTAATTCTGCTTTGACCTTGGCAGTAAGCAACTCCATCTCCTCTTTGTTTTTACCTTTACATAAAATATACAAGGATACCATGAAGAGTTTCTCCTGGCCTTGTTGTAATTGTTCTAGTACCCTTCTTGTTGCTTTAATCTGGATCTCTAGCGAAGGGTTGAGCATTGATTTTTGTTGTTGAGCAAATTGGTCTGTACGTTGTTTCTGTAACTCTCGGTTAAGCTGTAAGAGAGCGATGTCAAGCGAGTAAGGTTCCATATGGATAGAAACATCGTAGTTATCGTTGCCTGAGATGATACGGTCCAGAAAGCCCCACTCGACTCTATGCGGGTAACCAACCGCGGTAACTACCTGGAAACATTTTTTATTAACCTCAAGATATTTGCGATGGTTGATTATCTCATTTGGACAAAGTAAGTGGGCAACTTTGTCTGCTTCTCTATTCTTTGTACCTTTCTGGTTTGCATTAAAGAAGAGATGTAATGTTTTAAGTAATTCTTTGGTTTTAAGCCTTCGTGGCTGTAGGCCAAGAGCGGTTAATTTTTTTAGCACGACTTGTACTTGCAAATCCAAATTACCTTGCTCTTTAATCACTAAGTAAAAGCGCTTATTCTTGACCTGATCTGTACGTATTGTTTTGTACAAAAAATTTTTTTGCTGATTAAACAGTTCTCTGTAGGTCTCATTAATACTCTTTGCTGTTTTTCTAAAATAGCTGTGGAGATTCAGTTGTGTAGAGTTAACCACAAATTGTATCGGGAAATCAATTGCATTAAGCAATTTTTCAAAACGAAGTATGATACTCTCTTTTTCGTTCTTATTTTTTACACTGAAGTTTAAGGAATGTACTTCAACAATAGCAACTGTGCCAAATCTTGTTGCAACTTTATTCTCTGCAACCTTTGTCACACCAATGAACTGTTCCATGGACTCACTCTGTACGGTTGCATGTTTGAACTTCATGAACCGCAGGATACGCTTGATCCACATACGGCCACGAAAGTACATGAAAAATATTGCAATACCACAAATGGGGATTGCACTAACGATAATCCAAGCAAGTTCAAGATCACTTTTGATAATGGGCAGTAGTAGTAGGAATGCTATTGCTAGATAAGCAATTTGTTCAACATCTAAACCAAGAAAGATCTTTTCCTTGTATTGTAAGGCAGGTGGTATCTCGTAACTCACTTTTTTGCACCTTCTATGTTGTAATTCGTTGTGCTAAACTGTTGATTTTGATAGAACACCGGCCGTGGTATTTTGAAGCCACCTGGTATGGTTGCTACCTTCATGCCTATACCAAAACTTACAAAGGTTGACCAAATCGCAATAACAAACGCTGCTAAGACAAAGAGAGGTGAAAGAAAGGGTGTCCAGCTTGTCGCGTTGATTAATGCTGAAGTAGCTAAGAAAATCATGGCGTGCAACACAGGTAAGAAAATAATGACCCCTAAGGTGTGTAAGATAATTTTTCCATAGGGTCGTAAGAAGGGGATGAATGTAAAACAAAGTCCAATAGGAAAAAGAACGATGCCTAATGAAATAATGATGTAACGAATACCTAACGCTAAAAGCAAGATAAAAATAATGAGCATGTAGAGTGATTGAAACATGAGGATGGTTACCACTTCACTTAAATTATGTGCACTTGCCGTGAAGAAAGAGGGATCTAGTTGATTGAGAAAAAACTGTGTCATATTACTACTAAAATTAATGAGTAATCCATAGAGGTAGTATGAACCCGAAACAAGAACGAGCATGATAAACCAATCTATCAATAATTTCTTTGCATGCGCTCGTCGTTCCGGTTCTTTGAAGACAAACAGAAGTTTGTACCCAATGACTGTGAGAAAGACGACGTAAAGACTACTCAGTAAAGCAACGACTGTTTGCCAAACGCTTGCAAAGATCTCGTAGTTGACCTCTGCCTGCATCAATTGTTGTACAAACAGAAGTAAGGGTGCGACCCCTGCATTGAAGAGACTCACGAGAATGCCAAGAATGTAGTCTACAAATAGTTCAGGCAATAAGGCAAAGCATGCTTCTAGCTCAAAGATGCTACATCCTTCTTCCTCTTCTTCCTCATCAGCGAGCACAAACGGTATACTCACTACCAGAAACAGCAAAAGAAAAACAAGAAACTGCTTCATCCGGTGAGTAACCCCACAATGTTTGGCGCAAATATTACTAAAATCATGCCACCTAACGCTGAAAGTATAATTGCTTTGGCTAATTTCTTCTTGGCGGGATCCGTGTTTGGAATGGTTAACGTTATGCCTGCTACGACAATAGCGATCACTCCAATTAAACTTGCAATGTAACGTAGTATTTGGTACGCCTTAACTATAGGTCCCAAAATTTCGTCTACTTGTGCTTGATCAGTTTCACTCAAATCACTATTAAGATCAAGTGTTGCTACAACTGCTGGTAGTAACCACAGCACAACAAGAAGAGGTAACCACTTTTTCATGTGGCCACCTCCTCTGTGCCAAAGACGTTCTCTAATGCTTGTCTCAGCAACGTCTGTCTTCTCTGCTCTACTGTCGCTCCAAATTTACGAATAAATTTGCGTGATACTTGTATGCCTTGTCGTCTACCAAACAAGTATGCTCGGACTGTTGTCAAAGGAATTAGAACAAAAAATCCTATTCGTTCTATACTTATTCCTGTAAACCAGATGTACATTGCTAGTACACCCATCCAAAGCAAACTCATGATTATGGTCCACTTAGTCTTCTGTTTCATTTTCCATTGCCTCCTGTGCTTGGATATGCTCCTTGATTTTTTGTAGCACTTTTTTCTCTGATCCGTACTTCAACGTGAATGATGAAATACAGTCAAAGCATACTTTGCCCCCTTGCCACCTCTTTTTGCAAATCCTGCATGTGTTTTTCTTTTTCATACAGGGTAGATTTGGGGGTGACTTTTTGAAGACTGAAGAACTTTTTAGAAGGCTATCTGCATAGACCTAATTTAGTCTGTTCTCTGGTGGGTGCATGCACATAGACCCAGTGGCAATTGCTCACGAAAGCTATATATAGGGGCGTTGCTAGAATACTTCTAACGACATAGCATGAGAATACAAGCTACACTGGTTGTGGCTGGTCACCGGTATATTTAAATAGCGTTT
>CAYFPK010000010.1:6929-27070 GCA_964344975.1 Candidatus Woesearchaeota archaeon | reverse complement strand
AAACCAGGAAAATTCTTAATCAGGTGGTGTTGGTCAAAAACGCAAAAGTTTAGGAAATCGATAGCTTTTTAAGGTAAAGAAAAGGGGCTTTGGATATGGCCCTATCACAAGAGACTAAGAAAATAAAGTTACAGAAGGCTATTGAGAGAGAAGTTTTAAGACAATCTAAGGTTCACGAAAAATTTATCCAAGCATTTAATTTACGTAGAAAACTTTTAGCAAAAAGAATAGATGCCTTTGAGAGGTACCATAATAACAGAGAACCCTTCTTAAAAGTTCCACTAGATAAAAAAGAAGGTGGACGTAATTTTCGCGAATATGTTCAAGATGTAGCTGAACATCTGAGAGGGTCACCAGGAGAATACCAAAAACTCTATTTCACAGAAGAGCTCATAAAAGAACTTTCCTATTGTAACCGAAATGAAAAGAGATTAATGAAAGCTTTAGTTGAAAAGGAGGAGGTTACTCTCAGTGCGTTAGATATTGATAAAATACCGAGAAAAGCCATGTTTCTCCTTGATAAAGAGCTAAAAAAACAGTACAGAATCAGGTACAGTTCGATAAAAAAGATAAGTAAACTCTACGAAGAAATTGTTTCTCTCTTCTATAAGAATTATGAGCGTGTTATTTTAAGGTTACAAAAAGAGGAAGATTTTTTAAAAGAGTCTACCTTTGAAAGTTTTGAAGTTTTCTTAGATTTGTTTTCAGCAGAAATAAAACTACAAAAGCGTGTAGAAGTAAAGATAGATAATCTAAGAAATACCTCTAAGGCAGTGCGAGACCTTTTTCCAAACGCCCCTGAAGGAGCAGCAACAATCACAACCTTTGCAACAATGAGTAGCCTTCTTATTACTAGCTTAATGTTATTACCTGGCCTAGATGAAGCAGTCCGCCCGTATTTATTCGAGATCCCAAGCAGTGGGAAAGAGATGAACCAGTTTACCAATACAGTTCTTTTCCAGTTTGCCACCATGATATATGTCCCATTGTTTACGGCAATTGGTGTTAGTGTGATAGGCTTTGGGCTGACATCTATTCCTATCCCTGATTGGAAAAAAGAGCAAAAAGAAATGAAAGAGTTGATGAAAAAAATAAAGGTCGCAAAGAGATATTATCCGGAAATTCTTAAACAATAGCCCAGTTCAGGGGATTTAAGCAAAACGGAGAAAAACTTTATGAAGGAACCAGAAACACCTTCTGGGGCAATATCTCAGCGCTGCTCAGCAAAACTCCTCGACGAAGGCTATTCTCAGTAGAGCAGCAAAGCTTATAAGAACAAAACAAGACCGCACAACCAATGACCTACATTCATAGAATTACAGCTAAAGGGTTCAAATCATTTGCAAACAGAACAGAATTAGTCTTTGGTAAAAACTTCAACATTGTCCTTGGCCCAAATGGTTCAGGTAAATGTGTGAGTGGCGACACAAAGGTACAACTTGCCAATGGCCAATTTGTAACCATTAAAGAATTAGTGCAAAGTAAAGAAAAGAATCCAACTAAGAAACTTGACGATGGATATATCTACGGTGGTGATGAAACAAAAATTCTTTGTTTAGATTTAGAAAAGTATAAGGTTAAAAAAAGAAAGATTCAAGCATATGTGAAAAGAACCGCACCAAAAAATCTTTTAAAAATTAGGACAAGGTCTGGAAGAGAAATAAAGGCAACAGCGTACCATCCACTTTTCATACTAAAAGATGGAAAAATAATTAGTGCACGCGCAGATGAACTAAAAGAGGGAGTAAAGGTAGCGGTTCCAAGAGAGATTGAGTTAAATCCTTCAGATAAAACATTCAATGGTCTCATTGATGCAATTACAGTAGAAGATAATTTATATGTTCCATGGGATAAACATGTAGCAGGAATTATTAAAAAAAATAAAAAAGAAACCTGGAAAGAATTTGCACAAAGGTGTAACGTTCCACTAGTAAATCTAACGTCTCTTGTTAACAGCAAACAAGCAATAAACTTCACATTTCTTATTAGAGTTCTTCGAGAACTAAATTACACTGATGAGAAAATAATGGACCTTATTCCAATTGTAAAAGCAAAGAGGGGCAATAAGAGATATCACATTCCTTGGAAAAATTCACCTGAACTGGCAAGATTACTCGGTTATCTTCTCGCAGAGGGAAGATTAACGCCAACAAATCAGATCTGGTTTACAAACGGAACTAAAGAGATCGTTGAAGATTATGCTTTCTTATTTCAAAAAGTGTTCAAAGAAAGAGTAACGGTAAACGAATACAAACCAAACTGCTGGGATCTTCTAGCATACAGCAGACCATTACAAGTCATTTTAAGCAAATTTGGCATGCCTCTTGAAGGTGGATCTGAAAGAAAGCAAATAACTAACCTTTTTTTATCTTCTTGTAGTAACCAAGAGTTAGTTGAGTTACTTGACGGACTCTATTCTGGAGATGGTTATGTTTCACAAAATTCAATTGAGTTAGTGACAAAAAGCATAGGTCTTGCAAAGAGCTTACAGGACGTGCTAACTCGACTTGGAATTCTTTTTCAAACAAGTGATATCATAAAAATAGCAACCAATTCCGGGTTCTCAGGGCGTTACAAGCAAGTAAATATCTACGGTGTAGAAAACTTCAAAAAATTTGCAGAGAAAGTGAAATTTACCCATCCAAAAAAACAAAACCGACTCGAAAAACTTCTCACAAAAAAAGCTAATCCAAATTTAGATCTCATCGGAATAAATGGGCTTGTAAAAAAAGCAGTAGTGGATGCTGGAATAAATGTCAAAAAAGCAAAAAAAGATCTTTCGATACTTGACGCCTATTGTTATAACCAATGTACGCCTTCTAGGGTTGGTGTCCAACGGGTAATACAGTTCATTAAACAAACCAAAGAAATGCAAAGTCAGGCACTCCTAGAGATCGAAAAGCTAGCCTATGCTAATATTTATTGGGATGAAATTATAGAGATTAATAAGATCGAACCCGGAGAACCTTGGGTATATGATCTTTGTGTAGAGGAACACCATAATTTCGTTGCAAACAATTTTTTTGTTCATAATAGTAACATTTGCGATTCAATCTGTTTTGTATTGGGTAAAACCTCTGCAAAAAGCATGCGCGCAGAAAAATCTGCAAACTTAATCTACAACGGCGGAAAAAAAGGTAACGCAGCAAATCAAGCTGAAGTTACCATAGAGTTTGATAATAAAAAAAAACAGTTTCCAATCGAGGAAGATCTTGTAAAAATAAAAAGAATAGTAAAAAAAAATGGTACAAGCAAATATTTCATCAATGAAAACCAGTTGACAAGACAACAAGTAGTCGACGTACTCAAAGCTGGCAGAATAGACCCAGACGGACACAACATTGTGCTACAAGGCGACATTATCCATTTCATGGAGATGAAACCTGTTGAAAGAAGAGAAATCATTGACGAAATTGCAGGCATTGGCGTATATGAAGAAAAAAAAGATAAATGTCTCAAAGAGTTAGAAAAGGTGGGCGCAAGACTGCACGAAGCACAAATTATTCTCACCGAACGTGAAGCAAATCTGCGAGAGCTAAAAAAAGAACGTGATCAGGCGATAAAATATAAAGAGGCACAAAAAAATGTGAAAGACTTCAAAGCAACGGTGCTACATCATCACATAAAAGAGAAAAAACAAAAGAAAGAAAACATTGAAAAAAAACTCACTGAAGAACAAAGAAAAGTTGATGAGAGTCAAGCAAAAGTTGAAGAGATTAAAAAAATAATAAAAGAGTTCAAAGAAAAAATCAATAAAATTAACATTGAAGTTGAACAAAAAGGAGAAAAAGAGCAACTTGTTTTAAGAAAACAGATTGAAGAGCTCAAAACACAACTCATTCAAATGCAAAGTCGAGAAGAGCTCTTACAATCTGAGCTAACTCGTCTCAAGAACAGAAAAAATCAACTAAACCAAGATAAAGAAGAAATAACAAAAAAACTCCTCAAAATTCAAGAGACTTCAAAAAAATTAGAAGCACAAAAAAAGCAAGCACAGCAACAAGAGCAAGAAATAAACAAAAAAATCACACAAATAAAAAAGAACTTTGGCCTGGAAGGATCAACAGCAGCAGAACAATTCGAAGTAGTCGAAGAAGCAATTGAAAAAAAACAAACTGAAATTACACAACAAAAAGAAGAGTTACAAAACTTATTTAGAAAGAAAGACCAAATAGAGTTCAATCTTAAAAACATAAAAGAAAAGATACAAGGGCTCAAAGGCCTTGGTGGTTCCAAACAGCTAGACAAACTTAAAGAAAAAAAGAAAAAGTTCGAGATAGTTACAAAAGAGTTTAAAAAAGCACGAGAAGAGGATATCAAGATTACATCCTTACTCACAAAAATCCACAACGACTACCAAGTAGCTCAACAAGAAGCAGGCAGAGCAAACACGCGCCAAGCAACCATCATGGAGCGAACCGCCGCTGATCACGCACTAAAAAAAATTCTAGCACTCAAAAATAATATCAAAGGCATTTATGGCACAGTTGCACAGTTAGGTGAGGTAGACAAAAAATACACGGTAGCCTTAGAAATAGCTGCAGGTGCAAGGCTGCAAAGTTTAGTGGTACAAACAGATACTGTAGCACAAAAATGTATTGAGTATCTTAAAACAAACAAACTCGGTGTAGTAACATTTTTACCATTAAACAAACTCAAAGAACGAATGATCCCTGCAAACGCACAAAGTTTAGCAAAAAAATCTCACGGCCTAGCCATTGATTTAGTTGAATATGATACAAAATTCAAAAACGTGTTTAAGTACGTCTTCGGGCCAACCATTATTGTTGATAGCATTAACCAGGCAAGACGGCTAGGTTTAGGCCAAACTCGTATGGTAACCTTAGATGGTGACGTGCTAGAAGCAAGCGGCGCCATGGTTGGAGGGTATCGGCATAAAACAAGAGGTGTAGGATTCCAAGAAAAAGGGCTAAGAAAAAAGTTGGAAAGCTATGAGGCCGAGGTACAAAAGCTAGCAAACCAAATGAGTCGCATAAAAGAGCAAAGAGAAAAAAACGACGAAATAATCATGCGTACAAGAAAACAAAAAGCGGAGTTAGAGGCAGAAATTATCACGCTTGAAAAATCTATGAATTTAGGTGATATAGATGTAGATGGGCTACAAAAACAAGAAGAGATGTATACAACACAAGTAAGCGACTGCACACAACAAATTAAACAGCAACAACAAAAAATTATGCAAGAGGCAGAAAAAATTGATGAATACAAAATCAAAAAACAAAAGCTCAAACAACAACTCAACAACCCGCAGTTAACACAAGCGTTAGAGAAAAAAGAACAAGAAAAAAGCAAAGTGCGAGAACGTATCATAAAAGCAGAAGCTGAGCTAAAAAACAACACACAACAAACGCAGAGTCTCTTATTGCCAGAAAAAGAAAAGATTCAAAAGATTCTCAAACAACAAGAAAAAGAAAACGAAGAGTTTACAAAAGAGCTCAAAAGTATTCAAGAAGTAACAAAGATTAAAACAAAAGAGCTTAAAGAAAAAGAAAAACATGAAGAAAAGTTTTTTAAAAATATTAGAGATTTAGTGAACAAACGAGCAAAAGTACAAGAAAAAATCCAAGACAAAGAAAAAATAATTATCAAAACTGCTGAACGCTGGCACAGCATCGAGCACCGTATGAACAACCTTGCAATTGATCGCGCAAAGGTGACAGCAGAAGCAGAAGCTATGCAAAAAGAGTTTGACGACTTTGGCCAAGTTACCATAAAACGTGGCCTTTCCATTGAAGAGATGAAAGACAAAGTCAGAGAATATAACACTATCCTCACAAAAATAGGTAACGTCAACTTACGTGCCCTTGAGGTGTATGAAGAACTACAAAAAGAGCACGAAATCTTGCTTGAAAAAGCAGACAAATTGCAAGGTGAAAAAGAAGATGTACTGCTAATGATCGACGAAATTGAAGGCAGCAAAAAAGAACTGTTCATGAAAACCTACTCAAGTATTGAAAAAAACTTCACAAAGATCTTCAGTGAACTCAACCATAAAGGAACAGCACGCGTGGAACTTGAAGATCCACAAGATCCCTTCAACGGCGGTATTGACATTCAAATTGAACTCACTAAAAACAAACGCATGGACTTAAAGAGCCTTTCAGGTGGAGAAAAAACCATGGCCGCCTTAGCGTTCATTTTCGCAATCCAAGAATATGAACCGTCCGGGTTTTACTTGCTTGACGAAGTGGACGCAGCATTGGACAAGAAAAACTCTGAGATGCTCTCACAACTCATTCGAAAGTACGCAAACGGCGCACAGTACGTCGTGATCTCACACAACGATACCGTCATCACTGAAGCCGATCAAGTGTACGGTGTATCCATGCAAGAAGGCATATCTAAAGTAATTAGTCTCAAAGTTTAAGGAGAAAAAACTTTTTTTGGCCTTCGCGGCCGACCATATCTAAACAGCAACACCAAAGAGACAAACGTAACTCCGACAATAATAAACGCAGCAACAGGCAACTTTTTCACTAAAGCAAAAGATTCTTTGAGTGTCGATTGGAACCGAGGCGACAGGACATTATGTACATGTAATAACATCTTCTTAACCATACTCACTGGGGTAACTTTTAGAAGGTCCCGTATAGGTAGCACGGTTGTTTCTTCAATCGGCCCGTCCAACGTCGTTATTTCGCCGCTTGATCCCACTTCAATTTTACTTTGCGTTAACAACGTATAATCATTCTCATAGGTTAAGCGTACAAAAAGGTCATACACGCCCGGCGCTAATTCTTCATCTGCGAAAAGTCGGGCATGACTTGTTTTTTCTTCATAATAATCAATCTGTTCAACACGTTCACCAGAAATAATAACTTCTCCATCTTGTTCCAGCCAGTATTCCACAAGTACATCTCCTGCAATAGTTGCAAGACCCTTTACCGAGTAACTAAAAGCAACACCATTCTCAGACTGTACCGGCGTACCTACAAAGTCTAAATTAAACAAACGATGACATCGGTCATCAATACATCGCTCTTCCGGAGTACAAGCAGCATCATTTTCACAGGTCAGCGATGCACTTCCTCCTCCACCTCCGCCACTACCCGCTCCTGCAGCAGCTGAGTCAGTACTTGAACTCGATGATGAAGAAGAACTCGACGATACAGCTGACGCCGACGCGGAGGCCCCAAAGGTACTAAAGTCTGTGGTGGTACACGAGGTGCTATTGACCGTGGTATTCACTGAACATAAAGCAAGCCCTTCAAACAAACTGTTGGTAGTATTAAAACGATAAATGCTAATATTGCTTGCATTAGCCCCAGTTAAAATGTCAGTCCCCGTGTGGTACAAGCTAATCGTGGCATTAGTCAGGTTACTTCGACTACCATTATCAAGGTCAATAGTCAGATAGTGGCCCAGTGAATACCCAGAAAGTGAACTATTAGAAACATTGTTCATTTGCGAAGTTATAGTAACCGAACCAGTCGTCGCTGAAAACATAAACATTTCTAAAGTGACATTAACCACGTCTGTGGCATTGATCATAACCGTGGTATTTGCAGGATAGTTGATGCTGGTGTTAATGTAGACGCCGCGCGTGTTAGCAGGGTCTGCAATAAGCACGGCTCCTAAGTTATCCGCAGAAAAAGAGTTGCCTAAGGTATCATTCATAAAAATGTCAATGTTATACACAGCATTGACAAAACTAGAAGAGTTAAACGTCCCGTTAAACTGTCGTGCATTACTGTTATCCGTTCTAAACATGGTAACATTCATCGTTTCATTTTCATCCGGCGACTCAATCGTCGCAATAACCGTGTCAATGTGCTCTTCAGTAATAGAGACGTTAAACGAGAAATTGGTACCACTGGATCCGTTCATATGGGGCAAAGTGATATTATGCGCAATCGGTACAGAATTATCAATAACAAACGTAATATTTTCGGTACTGTTTAAGTTACCTGTCTCGGTATCGTTAGCATATATCGTGATAGTGTAAGTGCCATCAGCAAGACCGCTGGTAGCAAACGTTGCGTTAAAATCCGTACCAGTCAAGTTAGACGTGTTAACTTGACTAACTTCAACACCACTGGTGGCATTCGTCAAATTAAAAAACACAACATCGACATACGTTCCCGCTTCAGAGAGCGTGACGTTAAGCAAAAAATCCCCGCTCACATTCTGCGCATCTATAGTTGGGCTACGAATCGCAGTGATAGCAGGCGGGAAATTGTTGACAAAAAACGATTGCACTTCAGAATCATTTCGGTTATCAAGGGTATCATTGGAAAAGACCGTAACGTTATAGAACCCATCAGCAAGAGAAGTTGAGTTAAACGTGGCATTCCATCCATCAGCTCCAAGAATACTTGCCTGCAAAAATTGCTCTTGATGTCCTGAGCTATTAGTGACATTAAAGTACGCGGCATCAACAGCAGTGGAAGCATCCGTGATGGTGGCATTGAAAAGTACATCATCTCCGGTACCAATAACTTGGCCAGAGGTCGGCAGACCAATTGAGCTCACAGAAGGAACAGTGTTATCAACAACAAGGGTAATGTTTTCAGTACTGTTCAAGTTCCCTGTTTCGGTATCGTTGGCATATACGGTAACCGTGTAAGTCGCATCCGCAAGATTCGTGCTGACAAACGTACCGTTGAAGTCTGTACCAGTTAAGTTAGACGTGTTCACCTGCATCGCTTCAACACCTGTACCTGCGTTAGTAATATTAAAGAAGACGGTGTCGACATACGTTCCCGCTTCAGAGAGCGTGACGTTAAGCAAAAAATCTCCCGAAACATTTTGTGCATCTATGCTTGGACTACGAATCGCAGTGACTGCTGGCGGAAAATTGTTGACAAAGAAACTTTGCACTTCAGAATCGTTTAAGTTGTCAGACGTATCGTTTGCAAAAACCGTAGCGTTGTAAAACCCATCAACAAGCGAGGTAGAGTTAAACGTGGCATTCCATCCATCAACACCAAACAGACTCGCTTCAAGGAACTGTTCTTGTGCACCAGAAACGTTGGTGACATTAAAGTAGACAGCACTGAGATTTAAACTATCATCAACAGTCGCATTAAAGATCACATCATTGCCAAGACCAATCACTTGACCAGATGTAGGTAAACCAACTGCAGAAACGTTTGGAAACGTATTATCAATGGTAACATTACTGACATTAACTTCAGTACTCGCTAAAAAGGCACCTTCAGTATCACGATCAGTAGCATTAACAACAATAGTATAAATACCGTCAGCAACAGTGGTACTGTCAAACGCAAACGCATAGACAGTCAAATTCTCTTCAGCCGCAGTATCATTGGCACCTAAAAGTACAGCAGAATTTCCTTGAAGAATGTAAGAGTAACTGACATTAGTTAAATTAATAGCACCACTCATATTAGATTGAATTAAAAAGGTTGATAAATTGCTACTGTTGACAACAGGATTACTAATCGACACGGCAATATTACTAGTGGTACCAGAAAGAATTTCCATGGCAGACGAATTGACAAAATCACTCCAAAGTGCCCCATCACTGACACGAACCGAAAAAATCCAACTCTCGCCTGCAGTGGTGTTACCAACGGTAACTGTGGTAAAGTTTGCAAGGTGTGGAACTTCTAAAGAATTATTATACCAAACAGTTTCATTGTGTGAGTTTGCATCACCGTCCACATCAAAATAAGAAAATGCCCCGGTCAAGTTACTACCAGTAAGGTTTTCTCCATCATCACTAGTTAGGTTAACAAACGAAACGATAGGGACATTACTACTCACAACGATAAGTTCGTTACTCAAAAGCGTATCACTATTATCGTAATTATCATTACCAGTAACAGCAACGGTCCAATTTTGCACGGCAGCAAGGGCGTTGATATGGACATGGGACGTTTGGTTTTCATATACAGCAAGAACTTCCTCCGCACTTAACGAATGGTTATAGACAATAATCTCATCAAGATAAGCTTGCATGGGGGTTGCTCCAGCAGCAGTATCTGCACCAAAGAAAAGTGTTCCTGAAGAAGCCGTTTGCGTCTGTGCAGCACCATCCGCAAGAGTACCGTTAACATAAATATGACTTGCCGTGTTGCCAACATCATAATCCCACACATAACACATATGCTGCCAAGTAGCGGTCGGAGCAGTATACGGTGAAAGCCTATCACGACACCTCATGTCACCATTGGTGGGAATCCAACACTCAAAATTATTACCATCTGCAGTTGAACCCAACAGCTGTTGCGTAACGGCAAGGTTATGCAGATTAAACCACATACATATAGTCCCATTGCGTGGTTGAGGTGCAGCAGTGTTTAACCATCCAGATGAAAGATTATAGGCGCCACGGCCATCATACCCCTCAGTTCGGTTAAAAGCAATTCCGCCTCTAGGCTCTATTTGATAGGCATAAGACGAATAATCATAGGTGCCATACTCCCCCGGAGTACCATTTCCTTCCAAAGGCGCATTAAGTACAGCTATCGACGTTCCGTTAACACGCCAATCATAGATATTACGAACATATTGCGGGTCTATATCATTCGTTGACTGGTTAAAAGCAGTAAGGTTTATGCCAAATAACGTGCTGTTGCTTACATGCGTGGCATTCAATATGGGTGCAGCTTGCGTTGGAGGTGTTGATGCAACAGTCAAACTGGCATTCACATAATCGCTCCAACCAGTACCATCGTCAACACGTGCAGAAAAAATCCATTCTTCATCAAAGGTAATATTATCATACTGTACATAGGTATAATTTTCCAAAAAAGTAACTTCAACAGAATCATTATACCATTTTGTCATGTTAGCAACTTGTGCAGCAGATCCATTGTAAAGAAAACTTCCCGTCAAGTTTGCAAGAGTGGTGTTGTCAGGAAAATCATCCGAAGAGATGTTTACAAGAATTGGTGAAGGGTCAACTTCGCTATTCAAAAAAAGCTCATTACTTAAAAGGGATGCCCCATCACTGGTACCATCATTTGGCGTCACCATCACCGTCCAGTTCTCACCATTCTGCAATTCGTTAGCGTGCATGGTCGAAGATTGATTATTATACAACGCTTGCACTTGTTCCTGACTTAAACTACGGTTAAATACAAGGATTTCATCAAGATACCCTTCCATCGGCGTCGCACCTGCAGCAGTATCTGCACCAAAAAATAAGGTTCCCGAACTTGCCGCGTTAATTGTGGTAGTAGTATCATCAGCTAGCGTTCCGTTGATGTAAATGTGGTTCGTGGTATCAACACCCGAGTCAAGATCCCACGCATAACACATATGGTACCAGTTATGTTCTGGAGCAAAGAACTTTGAATTTCGCCCACGGCACCGTAACTCTCCAGTGCCATAGAGCCAACACTCAAAATGGTTACCGTCACTTGTCGAACCAAAGAGTTGTTGAAAGTTTTTCTGCAAGTGTATATTAAACCACAGACAAATGGTCCCGTTACGTGGCATGGGCGTATCGGTCACCAACCAACCCAAAGAAAGATTGTACACCCCGTTACCATCTGGACCTTCTGTGGCATTAAACCCAATTCCTCCACGAGGAGTTACCGTATACGTGTTTGAAGAATAATCGTAGGTTCCACCCCCTGCAGTCCCATTCGCTTCAAGCGGCGCATTCAAAATAGCTATAGATTCACCATCAACACGCCAATCATAAACGTTACGAACATGATCATCATCCGTATCAGCAGTTGACTGATTAAACGCAGTGAGGTTTACGCGTTGTAGGGTACTGTTAGAAGGGTGTGTTGCATTAAGAATGGGGCTGTCGTGCGTCGGTACAGCAAATAAATCAATAATGTCATCAGCAACACCAGGAACAGCAAGTAACAACACTAAGAAAAAATAAATTCCCCCTTTAGTTAGCGACCTCTCCAAACATATCCCCTCTTCTTTTTAAGACTAATGCGACAAACAAAAAAAGAAAAAGAGGTTTATAAATCTTCTCATCTAATCAAGTAACTTTTCAAGCTCTTCTAAGTCGTCCGCATCCCCGGCAAACCATCCCTTTAGTTTACCAAAAAACCCGACACGCCACAAGATAAGTAAAAACAAAAGTACTGCAACCCCACCAAGCAAATAATACCGCCACTGGTAAGAAAATGTTTTGGCACGTGAAACAACGTTCGTGGTGGTAACACCAGAATCCGTAAAGCGAGCAAAGAATCCAGTAGCAGAATTAACTTCTACTTCTTGCTCAGGAACAACAGTTTGCCGTGCAGCATTGTCAGTCACTTCAATGTTAAAATCAAGACGCTCCAAAAAGGTACTGTCAGCAAGACGTACAGACACTTCAGCTGCATAATCACCTAAAGTTAACTCAGGTGACGGTGCAATGTACATAAACGCAACTTCAGTTTTGCCTGGTGAAACACTTACCGCAGACGGACTCAATTGCACAAAGTTACTTGCAGCACCAGTTAAAATAACATTATAATGTGCACGAGTAACCCCTTTGTTCGTGATGCTTATAGGCACAGTTAAACTAGAATCTTCAAAGACAACTAACCGGTCTTCAAACACAGACATTTCAGGCAAATAACATGAAGCAACAGGAAGAGTGGTAACAACCAACGAATCTTCTGCTTGTACCGTTACAGCACTTGCATCTGTTGCCGTAGCAGAAACAGTTAAAGTATGGTCAGCAGCGGCAACATCATTACCAGGCGTGGCAACTAACGTAAGCGTTTCACTTGCAGACGGAGCTAAACTAAAAGTGGTGTCATCAAACAACCCCACCCAGTCCGGCAAAGTAACATCAACGGTATATTCTTTATCTTCAGTACCTGTGTTGGTAATTAAGACTGGGTACTCACTACTCATCCCGTTACAAACAGTTTGATCATCTGACAAAATATCCACACCGACACCGTGACACTGGTTGACTTGCACGTGTACATCAGTAGACGCTTTTTGCGTCCCTAACTCGGGAAGCACAGAAACACCAACAGTAAAGTCACCCGCAATACCATAATCAGGCGCCATAACTAAATTGACAGACCCACGCGCATTACCGTCTATGGTTAACCTATTTTTATCAAGCTGCGCCCATTGCGGACCATCAACACGTATAGTGTAAGAGTTTCTAGTAGTTCCTGCATTAAGCACGTTGATAGGTATGGTGTTCACAGACCGTTCACAAAACGCAAATTCATTGGTGGCAATGTCAACAGAATAATCATAACAAGAAGCAACATCTAAGTCAACAGTGTACGAGTCAACTTTGTTACTTTTCTCACCTACAGCTTGCACGGTAACAGAATAATCACCGTTATCCTTTGGCGCACGAACAAACACTTTGATGACAGACGAATCGCCCGCAGCCAACGTTTTAACAGGTTCAGATAAAGTGATTGAAGAAGCTAAAGGTCCTTGTGGAGTCAATTTATACGTTTCAAGAAAATTTCCTGAATTTACTAGAGTAAAATCATACTGGGCAACACCATCTGGGCAGACAGTTTGCGTTGCACTTGACGAACCAATGTCAGCTGCGTAACAATCTTGTACGGTAATAGTTTCTGTGGTAGTTTGCACATCGCCACCGCTAGCAACAACAATGTCTAACGTGTAATCACCAGGAGAAACTGTTTGCAAGGGGGTAACATACGTATAGATGGTACGTGACTCACCCGCAGCTAAAGAAAACCCGTTGGGAACAGTGGACGTCCATGAAGCGGCACTCCCTTGCCGGCTAACAGTAAACGTACGCACAGAATCATCCGCGTTATGTATAGCATAAGTAAAAAGACCTGTCTCACGTTGACATAAGGTCCGGCTAGCAACGCCAGGCTCAACAGTAACTTGCGCAAGAGCAAGCGGGACGCTTAAGAATATAAACAGCAGTAAGTAAGTTGATAATTTCGACACACGCATTGTAGCTACTCGCAGATAGTTTCGGTTAATAAAGGTTATGAGACTATAGGAGTGAAAAGTCTAAAAGATTAATAAAGAAAGGTAAAAGAAAAAGAAAAAAAGGGGGGTTAAAACTCCCCAAATTAGTAATACGTCTGACCTTCAATAAGGTCTTCAGTACCATCATCATCCCCTTCACGGATTTTTTTAGCAATGATAACAATGCCAAGTACTACTAAGATTATTAATAGTACAACAAATCCAACTTCAAGGATTGTTTTGAAGGTACTCACGTTGTTTGCAGATTCTGCAGCACTAACATTTGCAACAAGTGCAAGATCAGCAACTTCTGAACCGTCAGCAGATACTTTGACAGAAAAGGTCTGTGTACCAGCAACTTCACTACGTGGAGTTACATAAAGGTAAGCAGTACCAGTCTGGCCAGCAGCTACGGTAAGTAGTTGTGGATCAACACGATACGTTGCAAAGCCATCAGCACCCATCACATCAAATGTGTAAGCGCTTGCTTGTGCACCAAGGTTAGCTACACTTAACGTGTAAACAACACCTTGTCCAGCTTGAACATTTTGTGAAGCAGCATCTACGTTAACTAAAGCTTCAGCAGCATCAGCTACAGGTGTAGCAGAACTACCAGAAACAGTAATTTCGTATGTTTCTGAAACAACTTTGTGACCACGGTCATATTCAACTGTTACATCTACGGTGTACACACCAGCAGCTGCATCAGCAGGGATGAACAAAAGTAAGTCATCAGTTGATTCAGCATCTTCTTCATCAAATTCAAAGCCGCCATCATCTTCGTCAACATCGGTGATTAGCTCATCAATGTACTCAGAATCAGCTACATTCAGCTCTGGAATAGCTACAGTTACTTTAACATCTTCTTCAACGTTGTCACCAAGGTTTTCTACACGCACAGAAGCAAAAAGTGGTTGACCCGCTTCAACAGACTGTGATGGGGAAAAAATGGTGTCAAAAATACGCAATTCGTGGCGAATTTCCTGCACACGGAGTGTGTAGGACTGCTTACAACTTGCGTCGTCGTCAAAGATTTCGATGTTTAAGGTGTAATCATCAGAAGCTTCAACATCGTTTGGGACATCAATGTACAAGGTTTTCTTGTATTCAACGCCTTCTTCGACTTCAAAGATTGGGGTTGTGTCACGAAGTACACCGTACTCATAACCGCCAATCCACGCCTCAATACGACTATCGTATGCATGCTCAGCACCTGTTAAGTATACTTCAACGCTCATACGAGAATCGCTTTCTACAAAGACAGCATTACCGCCTTCAAAGATTTCTATGTCATTGACTTCGATAGAATCGATGGTGTACGCACCAGTACCATCACACGGCACAGCTGCCGCTAAAGGTAATGCGAGTAAACCGACGATCATAACGATCAATGCAAATATATTTCGTTTCATTTGTGGTCTATAACCCCCCTAGGTTATTATAATTTGTTACCATTCAGAAGTTAGGACAGATTTATAAACCTTTCGCAAGGCCTGTCCAAACCGCTGAAATGATCGTAATTACGCTACCTGGAACCTCCAATAGGAGCTGGTAGCATCGCCATGACTGTTAGATGCGATAACACGCACCACATGCCATCCTGGCGTTGCATCTGCTGGGATACTGATAAACGCTTGCGTCCATTTGGTTGATTTTTCATCCACGCCAGAGCTAACGTGGTATTCGTTCATGCTTCCCATGGTGGGTGAAAAAATCGTCAGAGCAACATCATGATCAACAATACCCCTGTTTTGTAACTTGATAAGTAGATGGACATTATCACCAGCGTTATAGGCTGACTTCCACTGTGCAGCTTGGACACGTGCCACGCTTAAGTCATCTGTGGTGTACACACCTAGCTTCGCTTCGCCACCTTTAATTTTATCTGGGCGATCGAGCCCAGTATCATCATCATCTCCAGGATCATCTTCTGGCACATCATTATGACACCATGGATCTAAAGGCGCACTACAGTACGGGTTACGTACAATAACATTCATCGTATGCTCAGCTGAGTTCCCATCAGCATCGGTAGCAACAAAGGTAACATAAGAATGCTGGAAAAAGTAAATACTGTTTTCAGGTATTGCAGACAAAATTGCTGTACGAGCAGGTAACGTAATGGTGATAGGAATGTCAAA
Source organism: Candidatus Woesearchaeota archaeon (assembly GCA_964344975.1). Lineage (GTDB taxonomy): Archaea > Nanobdellota > Nanobdellia > SCGC-AAA011-G17 > GW2011-AR18 > CAYFPK01. The sequence goes on along the minus strand of CAYFPK010000010.1, from coordinate 11,057 downwards.
CAAGCCTAAAAAGGAAAACATAAGTGTAATCTCTGTTTCTTCAGCATAATAAGTCACTTGCACATATTCAGTACCAAATGCTTGAGTAATTTCCCAAGTAATATCCTCTACAGGACCATCGTCAGTGACATGATCATCCAAGTAAAAAGTATGCAGAACAGTGTTTTCTGCTGAAGTCATAGTAAGCACAACAGATGCAGGAAGGTTAATAACTGGAGCCTCTGAGACGACAACACAATCATCATCGTCAATATTAACGCGAAGAAGGTGATACGCATCAAACGAGGTGTCTGGGTGGTTGCCAGAAAGAGCATAGTAGGCAACACCTGTGTTACCCACAACAGCATATGGGGAAGCTTGTACCATCAAAAGACCATCTGCATCCACATTCGCGTAGGCAAGTAAAGGGTCATCAGAAAGACCGGTATACAGGTTCGCATGCCAGGAAATATCGCCAACATCAGCGCCAGCAGCACCAGGTCCTGTGACAACAACAAGAGATGCCAAATCAACGGTAGCAGTGGTTGTCGAACAAATGTCCAAAGAGACATCGTCAACAGCTAAGCTCAGTGCAAATTCTGATGAGTCTTCATAAATTTCAGGAACAAGCTCAACCTCGCCACCTACTGGTAGAATAGTTACCGTTACCGGAGAATCAAGAGGTACAGGACCGCTTGCCGTTTCAAAATACATAACACAGGTAACTTCATCGCCAACTGCGGTATAAAAGGAATCTAAAAGGTTACTTTCAACCTCTAAAAGAATATTACCATTGATAAACCATTCAGCAGAAGCTTCATCATCAGCATAATCTTCAGCGTAACAGTAAAGATCATCAGCAACAGTAGGGTTTTCTGGGGTGATATGTACATCACCTGGCGCTGCAAAAACTGCAGGCACAATAAGTAAAGCAAAAACAAAAGTTAATATCGTTTGTAATTTCATCATCAAGTGGCCCTCCGGCAATTTAAGTACAACTGAGCAATGGCAACGGATATTTAAACCTTTGCTTTGTAGTTATTCTCCAATAGTAACAAAAAACGTTATAAGGGGGTTATAGACTAAAAAACGCATGACAAAGCACATCCCCATTATTTATACAGACACAAAACCGAGCTTTTTTGGCATCTACGGTCTCAATAGTCGTTATGAGTGTGAAGCAGTGGTCGCAGACACAACCAGACAACAAGAATTTACTCACATGATTGCTGTGGAGGTAGAATCTTTTAGCACACCTTATTTGGCTTGTGCACAAGGTAGAGATGCAGGTGAGATGAAGCTCTGTCTTGTTGAAAGCAAAGATCCAGACACCTGGCAATACTTTACAAGTAGAAATGAGTGGGTCGGCACACAACCGCTTGTAGGCGTAGTACAAACGTTTATCGAAAAAAGGGGTTTACTGTCCATCGTTGAGTTTGCACAAACAGAACTACTAGCCCATACCATGGGCTTGCTAGAAGCAAAATACTCTCTTACAAAACATGATCTAGGCCAATGGGAGCCAAAGTCAAAATAGAGTGGGGCCGGAGGGATTTGAACCCCCATTTCACCCAAGTACGCCAACAGACATACTTGTCTGGTGGGATCTACCTTGAAGCAAAAGCTTCAACAGATCGGATGCTAACTCATCACCGCAATTTCCGCAGTTCATCGCTCCAGGCTTGGAGCCACCGATTCTGGCCAGGTTAAAATACGGCCCCACTAAGACCATTTTACTGGTAAAACTCGGATAACAAAACCCTCTTTATAAATATTCCTTTGTTGAGGTGCGCTCTCTAAAGGACAAACAAGAAATCCATAAGGAACATTAAGATGCCGCATATAACGAAGAAGTTGTTTTATTTCTGAACTCCCTACTTTATGTTTTCTATAATCTTTAATTTCAATTACGTAACGGTATGGCCCACGAGTAAGTAAGCAATCAATAATACCTGCTTCTGTACGCACCTGTGATTGAGAAAAACCAAGCCTAGAGAATATTTGAATAACTTCCTCTTCAAATGCTTTTGCACGATAAATTACTTCTAATAATTTTTCCCTTGAGTGGCCAAAGTTTCGTTTAGGGTAAGGGACACCTGCCAGCTCATATGCTTTTAGAATACTTTTGAAAACACGTGGTATACAAACTTTAGTTACATCTTGAATTTCAGTAACGGTTGCTTGAGGGTGCTTCCGTATAAAATCTATGACCTCTTGTATCTGTTCTTGTCTATTTCTTCTAAGAAGGTATCCTTGTGGTTGTAACCCTGCATCAAGGTATGCTTCCGCAAGACCTGTATAGATCCTCTCAACTTTAACAGTTGTATCTCTACGTATATCTTGACAAGTTGCTGTCGGATGTTTTTGTAAATATCTGCGCAAAATTTCCTTTTTTCGTAATCTAGTCTCATGACTATAACCTTTATCAACCAACCAAAGTCACCCCCACTATTAATTACAAAAACAACCTTAAAAAATCTTACGCGCACTTGGCAAGTGTGTCAAGTGCGGCTATATACTCTAGCATACAAATTCAAAAAGTAAATTTATATTTTTCTGCAAAGAAATCTTGAGCAGCTTGTGCTTGCAAAGTTACTAAACCATCATACAAGGCACGTTGTGAAGCCGCTCCTTGTGTTGCCTCTTCTGAAAGAGCGCTTTGTGCCACTTCAAGAAGTTCTCTTTCACTTACACCTAAAACAGCAAAAAGGTCCTTAATTTCATTCGGAGTTGTTTCAACCAATTCTTTTGGCGTAGCAAAAGGTTCATCAGTTTCTTCAACATCTTCAAAACCAGCAAGCCGATCCTCTTGTTGCTCATACGCATGACTCAACTCATCAGCACTTGCTAAGAGCATATCAATTTCATTATAATAAACTAAATGCATTTCACGCGCATCAAAACGGTATTGTCCGTTTGAGAATAGCTCCTCTTTTGTAGCCACAGGCAAGGTATTTACAAGCATGCTAAATGTTTGCAACCTAGTCTGAACTTCTTGAGCTAGGTGCTCAAGGGTATCGCTGCTGCGCGCTTCAGCTTCAACAAAATCTTCTAAAAGATCTTCAAACCCAGTCTCACCAAGCGTTGCTACATGGTCTCTGGCAGCAGCATAACTACGGTAAGCAGCAAGATAGACTTCTCGAGCAATTGTGTGGTTCTCTTCTACCATTAAAACAAACAAAGCCTAAAAGTTTAAAAGGATTTTCCTAAACCTTCTTAAAATAGTGCAAAACTCAAAAACGCATGAAAAAAGTAGTTGTCACCGGCGCTGCCGGTTTAGTCGGGCAAAACTTAATGTTTGCATTAGAAAACAAGTACGAAGTTGTAGCTATTGACAAACACCGAGAGAACCTTAAACTACTAAAAAAATTTCATCCAAAAGTTAAAGCAATCGTTGCAGACATTACCCAACCAGGTCCTTGGCAGCAAGAACTAAAAAACGCTGAATATCTAATAACACTACACGCACAAATTTCAGCATTAACAAAACAACCCTTCATAAAAAACAACGTTATAGCAACACAAAAAATAATGCAGTTAGCAGAACAGTACAAAGTAAAATATCTGATTCACTTAAGCTCCTCTGTAGTGATTTCAGTAGCAAACGATTGGTACACGCAAACAAAAAAACAAGCTGAAACAATCGTCCAAAAAACAACAATCCCTTACGTTATGTTTAGGCCTCCACTAATGTTTGGCCCCTTTGATGAAAAGCACCTAGGCTACATTGCACGATTTATGGGAAAGTTACACATAGCACCAATCCCTGGCAAAGGCGATGTGATAAGACAACCGCTATATGTTCTGGACATGGTGAACGTTATTGTGAGCGCAATGAAAACAAAACCTAAGAATAAAACAGTCAACATTATTGGCAAAGAAAAAATCACGTACAAAAACCTATTAAAACTCATAAACAAAGCAGCAAAACAAACCGTATTCTACATACACATTCCTGTTAAAGTCTTTGGGTTGTTAATGAACGCGTATGCAAAAATAACCAAAAAACCAGCATTCACCAAGGAGCAACTCAAGGCGTTAGTGGCAGGAGACATTTTTGAAGTAACTAACTGGGAAAGAGAATTCAATGTTAGATACACGCCACTTAAACAGGCAATGTATGTAACACACCGGGGAAAATATAAAAAC
>CAYFPK010000010.1:0-6829 GCA_964344975.1 Candidatus Woesearchaeota archaeon | reverse complement strand
TTATTCCAAGAAAAGAACTTTTCAAAGCTATTAACATGAAAACATCAAGAGCACACAAGGTATTAACAGAACTCAAAGAGGAGTTTTTCCTCTACTCAAAAACATGGAGACTACAACGAGCAGGTACAACTTGCAGGCTCCACCGGGGAACGTATGAAAAACTAGAACGAGGGGTGTTCGCTACACCAATTGAATAGCCTATGTTAAGTGAGCAAGCAAAAAAAGTCTTAGAAGCAATTGTGCAAGGTGAAAATGTAGACAGTCCGCACACGCTAATTACAATAGAGGATGTGGTGATCAAAAAAGGCAGTAAAGGTTGGACGTGTCAGGTAGGCAGAAACGATACAGAACAAAGGTTTACAGCATCAATGCACAACAAGATGCTTCTAGCAATGTTACTCAATCAAGACAAAGTTTATACAGATCATGATGTCCAAGAGATAACAGGAAGTAAAGATCCCCAAAGTCTCATGTACGGTGTGGCAACACGTATTGACACCTCAATAAAATTCAAATGTAGATACTCTCGAGCAACAGGAAGATACCGGTTAGTTAAACGGCAGTAAAGCTTGACCACGCTCATCAACAATAACAGTCTCCGCAAGAGGCACAACAAAACGTTCTTCTCTGCTAGGAGTAATAAATTCTGGCAAAGAAACCTCGCCAAGATCTGTATCATACCCAAAACGGTTATGGTACGCAATGAGACCGTGATCCGACGCAACAAAACGACAAAAATCCCGACAATCACGATCTGCCCATCCTGAATTAAAATACACGCGCCAACTCAGAGCATTGTACCCGCTCGCAGTGTGTTCTGGGTAGTCTGAAAGAGGCATATCACGGAATCGTCTCCACTGTGAATGGGGGACAAGGCCAACCGTAGAAATTTGGGATTCACGTTCCGTGTCCCAAATCTTACCAGTCAAACGTTGTGCGTCAACATAGGGTGCAGGAACAAACATATGGCCTCGTTCGCCATTATAAAAATCAAACAAAGCAATGGAAAGCTCACCATAGGCACGCTCAAAACTGACACCACGACAGATACGGGCGTGTAAAGCGTCCTTGCGCGTACGCATTATATCAAGATCTTGGATAAACTGCATAAGAATCCATCAACAGAGGCCCTTTTTAAACCTTTCTATTGTGACTACTAAAAAGAGACAAAAAATATTCTTAAAGAGGTGGTACAAAAAAGACATATGCGCATTGGTACGATTAAAGAAATCAAGGACAATGAAAACAGGGTGGGACTCACCCCCACCTGTGTCAGAGAGCTTAAAAAAAACAAACACACAGTCTATATCCAAAAAGGTGCCGGTGTAGGTGCCGGGTTTTCTGACCAAGAGTATAAACAAGCAGGAGCTATTTTGCTCAATAAATCTTTAGAAGTAATAAAAAAAGCAGACCTCGTAGTAAAAATTAAAGAACCGCTAAAAACTGAATACACCTATTTCAAACATTTTCAAAATAAAACCCTCTTCACGTACTTACACTTAGCAGCAGCACCTAAAGAGCTCACCCTAACGTTGCTAAAAAATAATATAACAGGCATTGCTTATGAAACGGTGGAAAAAAACAGAACCTTACCCCTACTCAAACCTATGAGCATCGTTGCAGGAATTCTTGCGATACAATATGCAGCACAGTATTTACAAATTAAATACAAAGGAAGGGGTATTACACTCGGACGTGTGCCTAATGCTGAACGAGCACACGTAGTAATCATTGGAGGCGGCACAGTCGGATCAAACGCAGCAATTACAGCTGCAGGGGTAGGTGCAAAAGTAACCGTGCTCAACAGAAGCAGAATTAAAGAAATGCAAAAATCCCACAAAAAAGTGTTAGGCCCGTTAGCAAAAAATATCCAGGTCATAAAATCTTCACCCAAAACAATTGCACAAGCAACAAAGCAAGCACACGTACTCATCGGCGCGGTGCTCATAAAAGGCGCAAAGGCACCACAGTTAGTGTCAAAGCAAATGGTACAAGCCATGCCACAAGGCGCAGTCATTGTTGATGTGGCTGTTGACCAAGGTGGAACAATCTGGGGAACTAAACCAACCTCACACACAAAACCAATCTATACTAAAGAAGGTAAAGTATACTGTAACATTCCCAACATGCCGGGGCAAGTGGCACGTCAGGCAACACAAGCACTCACTGCAGCAACGCTACCGTACATAAAAATGATTGCTGCAAACAATTGGCAAAAAAACGCAGCACTAAAAAAAGGACTTAACACGTATAAAGGAAAAATTACCTACCCGGTTATTGCTAAAGATCTCAACTTAGAAAAATATTTAGCAAAATAAGTGAGGGGTAAGTTTTTTGTGGTAGATATCAAAGAGCAACCCATCTGAAATTGCAATTTGACAAACGACAGTAAAACCCATTTTTTTATTGAGTCTAGCTGAAGCAAGGTTCGCTAAAGGTGCAGCCGCAACTGCAGCATACATCTCAGTCTGTCCTTCTTCATCAACACGCTCACACATGGCTTCTTTAAGTTCCTCACCGATACCTTGATGCTGGTATGCAGGAGAAACACCTAATAAATCAAGGTAAACAAAATCATCAAAATGGTCTTGTAATTGTGCTAAAATTTCATCATCTTCGCTAGGTGTTGCAGAAGTAACATGAAAGCCAAGATAAAACCCAATAATCCTGCCCGTATCACAAGCAACCAAAAAAAACGGGTTGTCAGTGGCCCAGGTTGTTAATTGTTCAACAGACGGCACAGGTAACTCCACAAAACCGGTGGTAACCATATCATTACGGCAAACGACCAAAGAGCTAATCAATGCACGCACAGCAGCAACATCATCCACAGTCGCGTCACGAATTTCCATACCCAGTACAATAGCTAAAACTATAAAAAGAGATAGCAAATAAATCAAGAATGCTCTTTGCCCACCAAAATTTACGAGAAAACCAGCAGGAATTTATAACCACAGTAACAACAGCACTCGAGAACAAAACTAACGCACTTATCCATGCTCCAACAGGAACAGGAAAGACCGCAGCGGTGTTAGCACCCACGTTAACCTACGCAAAAGAGCACAAAAAAACAGTCGTGTTTATCACCCCAAGGCATACACAACACACAATTGCGCTAGAAACCATCCAAGCAACACAAGATAAACACAAAACAATGGTACGTACAGCAAACATTGTAGGAAAAAAACATTTATGTGCACACCCGGGTGTACAAGATTTCTCTGGAGTAGAGTTTGGCGAGTATTGTAAAAACCACATAAAGAACGGGACCTGCGATCAGTACAAACAAATAAAAACTAACAACAGATTATCACTCAATGCAAAACTTGCACTCAATGAATGCGTACACAATATTATAACAGCAGAAAAAATTAAAGAAATTGCAAAAAAGAATCATGTATGCCCATACGAAATTGCCATGCTTAATGGCAAAGAAGCAGTCTGCATTATAGCTGATTACAATCACATGCTCAATCCCAATATTAGGGATCTATTACTTAAAAAATTAGAAAAAAATTTAGGTGATATTATTTTAGTTATAGACGAAGCACACAATTTGCCAAACAAAGCAAGAGAACTTCTCAGCGTAAAAATTTCAGATTTTATCATTAAAGCAGCAGCAACGCAAGCAACAAAGTTAGGGTATAAAGAAATCGGCGAAGATATACTCAAACTTAACGCAATCTTAGAGGTGTTAGTAAAAAAAATCTCGTTTGAAAAAACAGAAAGCTTGCTCACAAAGGAAGATTTCAAAGAGTTGTTACACAAAGAGTTCAGCGACGTTGACGAGTTCATGGGCAATTGTATCTTCGTTGCAGAGCAGGCACCAGAGGCAAAACAAAAATCTTATTTAGCAAGTATTGTAAATTTTCTCACTTCCTGGCAAGGTCCCGATGAGGGCTTTGTGCGGTGTATAAAAAGGGGATTTAGTAAAAAAAATAAACTAACCATAAACATCCAATATAATTGTCTTGACCCAGCTTTATTAATACAACCCCTTGCAGAAAGAACACACAGCATTATCGCCATGTCAGGAACACTCACACCGCTTGAGATGTACAAAGATGTTTTAAACATTCCCGCATACACCACAGAGCTACATAATCCCTTTCCTGCTGAAAACAAATTAACGATGGTCATTCCAGACACGACAACAAAATACACGAAAAGATCACCCGAGATGTTTGCAAAAATCGCATACTATTGTACACAAGTCATCAACAACGTACCTGGAAATGCAATCATCTTTTTTCCGTCATATAAATTACGTGATGAAATAAAACCATTTATTGAAAAAGATTGTACAAAAACCTCATTTAGTGAAGTCCGCGGCATGACTAAAGAACAAAAGCAAGAACTTTTAGAAAAATTTAAAACATACAAAAAAACTGGCGCAGTTTTACTCGCAGCAGCAGCAGGAAACTTTGGTGAAGGGGTAGATTTGAAAGGAGATTTTCTCAAAGCAGTGGTAGTAGTGGGGATCCCGCTAACAAAACCAGACGTGCAAACTCAAGCGTTAATAAATTATTATGATCAAAAATACAACAAGGGTTGGGAGTACGGCTACACCATGCCGGCAATTATAAAAACGCTGCAAAACGCAGGCAGATGTATTAGGTCCGAAACGGATAAAGGAATAGTTGTGCTTATAGACGAAAGATACATGTGGCAAAATTACAAAAAAGGACTTAGTGGTGAGCAAAACATTTGCGCAACAAAAAGACCGCAAGAGTTGATAAATAATTTCTTTCAGTATGGTTGATCATAAAGAGGGCCAAAACTTCTAGCAATATCTACAAGATTACTTAACTGAATACGGTCTTCAGGATTTTTTTCAAGCGTACCGAATACAGCAACCGCAATTTCTTCAGGAACACGCAAACAAAACGCATCAACAACATCTTCACGTTGCACACCCGTCTGCACTTTTTGAACAGTTGTTTGTATGTCTGCTCCTTTTTCTATAAAAGGGTGTTCTCCCATAGTTGATGCAATAAAGCTAACACCTAACGAGTAGACAATAGAGGCTTCAATCGGCAACCTTCCCGCAAGACGCTCAGGCGCCATATAGGCGGGCGTACCACAAATCCTTTTGTTTTCAGCCATTTCTTTTGCAATTTCTCGAGGGATGGTATGCTCATGATCAATATACCTCGTCCTGCCAAAGATATCAACAATCTGATTTTCAGGGCGAAGATCTAAGGCAAAAAGACCTAAACGACGCAAAAGACTCACAAAGGCAACATCTGAAATAAAACGTTCGACCAACGCATCTTCATCAAGAAAAGGACCTATTTGATTCGCCGGTCTTCCTTTGATATGCTCAAATTCAGTATAGACGTGAAGGTCAGATCCTCGTTGAACATGGTATTGGATGCCAACTTCCGGAACAAAAGGTGAACCAAAACGACCAAGGCGAGACGAAAGAGCTTCAGTAACAGAAATTTCCATTCCTGCATCATAAAGCAATTCTGCATAACGTCGATCATCAATCAAAGGATAGCCTGTTGGACGCCAACCAAAACAGCGCCCCTTTACGACAATCCCTCGTTCCGGTAAGTGCACAACAGTACTGCGGTTATTATGTTTCAACAATTCTTTTCGGCAATCAGGAAAAAATTCTTCTAAATCTTCCTGAACCTGTTCATAAGAACCATTCTCTGTACGCGTATCAAACTGTGACCCACGTCCCTCTGTAGAAAGTTCCTCCAAGCTCATCAGGCGAGGAATTTTTTGAGGCATAAATCAACAAGATAAACAATAAGCTTAAAAGCTTAACTAAAATAATCGCAATGTTGTGCAGCAACAGCAACAAGGTCTGCAACCTTGGGCCTAGAATCTGCAAGACGATCCAACGACGCTAAGGCTACCTTTCGCACATCAGCAGGTAAAGGTGAAAGTTGTCGAGGGTATGCCGGATAGACTTTTTTGGAAGTCACGCGAGAAAAGACATCCAAGAGCTTATCATAAAGACCCACCCTTTTTTTGGCTTCCAACCATACAAAAAAGGATGCTTACCACAGACAGCTTCAGCAAACAAAATCCCAAAGACAAACACTTGATCAGAGATATCCACAGCAAATCCTTGCAGACGCTGTGGCGACATATAATCTGGAGTTCCTACAATAGACCCTTTTTGATCAGGCCAACAAAGATGATACTGTTGCGGGCTAAAGACACATTCTAAATCAAAATGCACCGTAGAACCTGCTGAATCAGCAAAAATGTTTTCTGGTTTATAGTCATAATCAACAAGACCGAGACGATCAAGACAATTAATGTAGGCAACTTCCTGGCAAAAAAGATTGAGCAAGGCGTCCGGAGCAAACCGTCCTGAGAAAGAGTCAAGCGTACGGCCTCCAAAAAAATCCAAAAAAAGGTAGGTACGTATTGGCAAATCTTTCTCTGCAGAAAACACAAAAACACCTTGTGAGGGAACAACCCGCGCACCATGCGCCTGTAAACAGCGAAAAACAGAAAACTCATAATCTGGAGGTGTTAAAGAGGTGGCATCGGACCGGTTACGCGCACGAACTTTAGCAAAGACACCTTCTTTTGGATGAGCAAAAACAGCACCCATCCCCCTGTGGACTATGGAACCCTGCTCACTAAGGTTTGGTTGAATCTCTGAGATATCACGTTCAATAACCGCATCTTGTACGGACGCTGTAGACTCAATGACATGATCTAAGTTAAAATATGCAGGCAAAGTCCTTTCATCAAGGGTTGGTTTGGTGATTTGTTCGAACATGAGAGAATCAAAGAAGAACTATAAAGTGACGTCCTCCCCGCCCTAAAGGATCTCGCTTCGCTCGATTTGCTCCACTTC
>CAYFPK010000009.1:27674-30789 GCA_964344975.1 Candidatus Woesearchaeota archaeon | reverse complement strand
GAAACGCTATTTAAAGTTTGCGTCGGGGTCCAAAACCGATATATCCACCAGAAAACCCGCCACGCATAGTTTCAGTATAATGTGCAACCATACCTAAACGAGATAAATCATAACTGAGTAAAGGAAATCGTGAACGAAATTTAGGATCAAAACGCAACATACGATCGTCAAGACGAGTATCCCAACACGCATCGATTGCGCCATCAAAATTTTCTTGCATGCGAAACGACATAAAAAAACAAGGTAAAACAAAGATATAAAGTTTATGTAACAGTGGCAAGATAAATACTATTTGCACAACCAACAATACGAGCCCGAACAACTGAACCAACAGGCACAGAACAATCAAGTAACGTAACAGCCCGCACTATTGCGGCTAAAGATATAATAGGGATGCATTATTATCCACACCTATGAGCAACGACATAAAACAAACACTAGTGGAACTCCTTCCCTCAGGATGGGACCTAGAACAAAAAAGAGGTCACTTAAGTAGAATAAGTGAAGATGTTCACGAATTGGGTGCAACGTTTAACAAGGCTGTCAGAGACACATCTTACTCTGACCAATATCCAGAGGGACCAATTGAGATTCAAATTGACATGACAGGAATAGAAGACAGGTTAGACTCCATAAAATCAGACACAGCTTATTTACCAGAAATAGCCCAAGATGTATCACTCATTGAAAGAAACACATCAGTATTACCTGAAATGAGTCAAGATATAGGAGCGATCAAAGAGAACAGTGCTCAAATGACAGGAACTTTAGAGGACATAAGAGACCTACAAAAATGGTCTTTAGGAAAGCTAGCGCTAGGCATCGGTTTACAACAATACGCAAACAACAAAATAATAAAAGGACAAAAAAGATCCGAATTTTTTTTAAAATCTATTAATAGATCAATAGGCCAGTTATCATTTGATATAGACGAAGGGTTCGACGACATCGTTGATAGCATGGAGGATCTTTACGATCTCACAGAAGAAGGGTTTAATTTTATCGGTGCAGAGCTTAGAGACGGGTTTAATTTTATCGGTGCAGAGCTTAGAGACGGGTTTAATTTTATTGGTGCAGGGCTCAAAGAGATTTACGAAGGGCAATTAAAACAAACAGGCATAATTCTAACCCAGTTAGATGAGATAAGGCAGGGTTTGACAGCCCTGGATCAAAGTCAGCAAAGAAGACTTGAAGAGCTGGTATCTACCATAAAAGAGGTAGGATCAACAGAGTTTCACAGAAGAGCCATAGAAAAATATATTGCAGCAAGAGAATTATATGAAATAGAAAAGTACGGGCTAGCAATAAGAGAAGTATCACAAGCACTAGAAAAAGAACGCACACACCTACCGAGTTTACTGTTGTACGGAGAACTCTGCGAAGTTTACGGCCAATGGAAGATGGCCAAAGACAGTTATAACCTGGCAAGACGTCTATCCTTAAAAAGAAAAGACACTCAAGCATACCAGATATCTGTGCTAAATCTCTCGAGTTTAGAAAGAAAATTAGGTAATACAGAGAGAAGTGAAGATATAATCACAGAAGCATTAGAAAGGTACAAAGACAAGGATTTACCTCGCAAGAGTAAACTCTTTGAGCTAAGAAGAGCACGCATGTATAATCTTGTTAAAAGAGCAAGTAAAGATCCAAGATATCCAACAACAGAGATTACAGAAGAGTTAAGCGCAATGCGAGGTACCGACATGCGCCACGATGGAGGCCTCTGGGAGGATATTCTTTGCAATCCAACCTATGAATGGATTCGAGAAGCAGACAATCTAAGAAGTTTAACAACACCTCTTATAATGGGACCATACAGGACACTCTATAAATTCGTTGAAATGTTTGACGAACCTTTTGACGTACTTGATCTTGGAATCGAATTTTACACAGCAGCGAGGCTGCTTAAAGAAATGTTAGAAGTAATAGTTCAACCAGAAAATGAAGATTTAAGAAAAAACAAAGGACTAAAAAAGATCCTTTCAAATGTTCAATCCCACGTTCTTGGTTACAAGCTCATATTTGAGGACCTAGCAGACAAAGAATACCAGATCAATACATACATAAAAGAAGGAGGAGATCAAAAATGGGTACAAACTAGCAAAAAGCGCAAAGAAATATATCTTGCTTGGGGAGACCATGCCTTTAAAAGAACTTTCGCTCCAGCAGTGTGCCAGCTAGTCATGGTCGACCCAAGAAGGTTGACAGTAGACCCTGCATGCACCCATGAGATTGTAACAAATTATCTAGAACACAACCCGCAAAGAGTATAAGAAATTCTAGTCAAAACAACAGAACCCTCAGAAATAGCAAGATACTTATACTCCCGCAATATAACGGTACTTATGTGGATCCTAAAACTGCAACTCAAGCACAACTGCATCATTGCAAATAGATGTAAAAAATTCCAATGTACATCAATGGGATATCCTTTAGACTTTTACAAAGAAAAGAGCTCTACATATTATCTTCATTTTGAGAAAATAGACGGCAAGGTCAAAGATATAAAAGCCTTCATTCAAGACTTAAAAAAAGACAAAAACATTACAAAGTTTGAAAACAATGGAAATACAATATTTTTTGTGTACAAAGAAAAGAGAAAGGAAAAAATGCCTGGACAATTATCTCTAGCATCAAAAAAAGTGTTCCATACAAAGCCAGTTTTTGTTGACAGAAGCGGAGTTGAGCATTGGGAAGTTTGCAGTTGGAATAGAAAAGACATAAACCAATTTATAAGGTTCATAAAACAGAAAACAGAAGGACTGCAAGAGTTTAAGATTATCAAGATTGCAAAAATAAAAGTAAATGAATTATTCTTTCCAAAACTTTTGCCAAACCTCACTCAAAACCAAAAAAGAGCACTAAAGATCGCAATTGAAAAAGGGTATTACACCTTCCCAAGAGAGATAGAGTTAAGAAACCTAGCAGAAATGATGGACATTTCTCTTTCCACATATAGAGAGCATCTAAGAAAAGCAGAAAGAAAAATTATCCCCCAGTTGCAAGACAAGATAGCCTCAGTATAAACTAAAAAAGAATCAAAAGCGCCAACAGGGTTTAAAACAAACAAAAATCACGCAACCACAGCAAGATAAATACTATTCGAACAATCAAC
>CAYFPK010000009.1:0-27574 GCA_964344975.1 Candidatus Woesearchaeota archaeon | reverse complement strand
CAGGATCCAAACTATGGATAGAAAGGTTTATACGGTCTAAGCCTGCCTCCGCTAAATCTTTAACCTTTGGTTCACTCAAAAGTGTCCCGTTAGTCTGCATAGAAATTTTAACCACAGAGTCAAGCGCTTTACATTTTTTCACCAACCACACTAAATCAGGGTAGGCTGAAGGCTCACCGACAGAATCTAAGTTAATTTCAATATCATCACACCCTTTCAAAGCAATCATACGCTCAATCCAAGACAACATATACGTTTTTTCAACCATAAACGAAGCAGGGTGCACATCCAAATCATTCGCAGAAGTAGAACAAAAGCTACAACGCAAATTACACGCGGTATGGGTGCGCACTTGTAACAAATTACTACCTCGGTCAATCACTCCAACAAAGATAGTACCAATTAAGGGAAGACCGCTTGATTCATCAATAAGATACATAGAAAATGTAAATTAAAAAAGCATATAAACACAACGTAAATCTTGCGAAAAATACACACAAAGGCATATAAAGAAGAATCAACAAGAAATAAGCATGATATACTTAATCGTATTTTGGATAATATTTCTAGGACTTTTCGTAGTACTAGGTATAAACAAATTTCTCAAATCAGAAAAAATAACTAAAACAATAGAAAAATATACAGACGCATACTTAGCAACCCTGGTAGCTTTACTCATCATAGCAATTCTCACCAACGATCCAATTCCAGGACTAGAAGGACTCAGCAAAGATGCGCAATGGATCATGTCACTAGCAGGAGTAGGCATAGGTCTCTGGAAACTCTACCTCAACCCCCTTAAACAAAAAGTATTTAGTTTAGACAGAGAAATGGGCGAGGTGAAAACAAGAGTAAGTCACCTAGAGCACAATATAAAAGAGATTAAAAACGAACTCAAAGAGATAAGAGCTACACTGCAAAACATACAAAACGTTCTTGGAAGATTAGAGGCAAGATTAACCAAGTTAGAGCATCTCAAAACCTAACCTTTAAAAAGGCAAAAATAAGAATTTCCCTATGCAAAAAAGAGGGCAGGCAACAACATTCATAATCATAGGTCTAGTATTAATAATCATCATTTCTTTAATCTTCGGCGTACGAAACTTTGTGCTCAAATCCGACTTTGAAAGACAACAAGAAAGACACGCAAATATTCCTATTGAAATTCAACCAATCAGCCAAGAAATTGACAGTTGCTTACAAGAAAAAACCGCCGAAGCAATAACCAGGGTAGGTTTGCAAGGCGGCTACAGCACCTTACCCACTGAAGCACTACCCACCACAAGTTATACGCCGTTAGGCGCAGCGATCCAACTCATCCCAGGCAGTGACATCGCAACAGCAGTTTGGCAGAGAGAAAAACCCAACGGCATTTACACCAGCCAAGTACCCACAAAAAAACAGATTGAAAATGAAATAGAAAAAGAAATAGAAGCAACATTTAGCGAATGTGCAGATGGAGTAGACAAATACATCGACCAAGGGTTTAGTATCACAACCATAGGCACACCACAAGTGCAAACACAAATAACTGATGAGAGCGTAACAACGGTAGTCAATTTTCCAATCCAACTTGCAAAAGATAACATTAACTTCCCGCTGAACACACACCTAGCACAGGTAGAAACCAAATTCGGCCAAATGATAGAAATGGCGCAAGAAATAAGCGCGTATCAGCAAACTGAAATGTTCTTAGAGCAAAAAACAATCGACATGATGATTGCTTACGACGACATAGTACCGTTTTCTGGAACAAACTTTGACTGCGGTAAACGAACATGGCAAAAAGAAGACATAACATACCAACTCAAACAAAATTTATATTATAACACCCAAGCACTCAGAGCAAAAAACACCCAAAACCAAGAAGCTAACGAATTCTTACAGCTAGATCCGTTTAGTAAAAACCACCAAGACATCAACGTGAACTTCGCATACAGTACAAGCTGGCCGACAGTCATTGATATTCAACAAGAACAAGATACATTAGAAGAACAAAACATCGGCGATGAAACAGCAACCTTAACAGGCAACATTCTGACACAATTTTTCTGTATGAACAACCACCACTTTGTCTACGACATAAAGTATCCAATTTTAATCACTTTAACAGACGACAATGGCTACATATTCCAGTACGCAACACAAGTCATCATTGACAACAACGAACCAAGACAAGATACCACAGCAAGAATAGAAATCGTGCAAGAAGAAAACGTCATTTGCCAATATGCAACTGAGGATATAAGTGTAGAAACATACACCATCACAGAGCAAGACACACCACAAAGACTCCCACACACACAGGTGTCACTCAAATGTGGCCAAGCAACTTGTCCACTAGGTAAAACAAACAGTAACGGAGAATTACACGCAAAAGCACCACAATGTGCAAACGGTATTTTGCAAGCAAAGCATGCTGGACACTACATTGGCAAAACAATTATCCCAGGAACAATGAGTGGCTCCAATATAGTAACACTAGAACCATACTACGAAAAAAACATTATTATAAAAGTTATTGACAAAGAAAGAGGAACACGGCAACAATACGATTCAGAATTAACCACTATAACCTTTGAACATGTACAAACACCGTTCACCACCACAACGACAGGTGAACTTCCAATTGATTTGGTGCAAGGAAAATACAAGATCACAACAACAACAATCGGCGAGAGCACCTGGCCAATAACGGTACCAAAGACGGTAACACAAACCTGTACAGATACTAAGGGTAAAGGCATCGCAAGCTTCTTTGCTCAACCTGAGCAGTGTTTTAGCATAGAAACAGAAAGTTACGAGCTAGAACAGGTGCTTAAAGGTGGAGTAAGTTACGAATTTACCTTCACCCGAGACATGTTAACAAGCAACAGACCAATCACCATGTACTCGTTTGCCGAACCGGTAACTACAGATACTGAACAAATTGCACAAAGACAATTTGCAATGGCAACAAACGCACAAGATCCACGATTCAGGGAGCCACATCTATGAGAAAAAAAGTATTCTTCATCTTCACCCTGTTACTAGTGGCAACACTCACATCTACAGCAGCAAGCCTCCTAACAGAGAAAGTAGATTTAGGCGAAGCAATCATTGTTGAGGTTGATTATTACGAACCAAGAAACCCGATTCCACAAGCCATGCTTGAACAACAAAACGTACCAGTATATGCACATTTGCAAGGCGTTACGGCAGGAACATTACTTTCTGGCATAACAGGTGACCAAAGTTACAGAGATCCAATTACCGGCATAACCAACATCCCACCGATTGAAAGGGTACAACTCACCCCGACAAACCGAACAAGCAATTACGTTACCAACTACCACTACATTAAACCAAAAAGAAACGAGTACTCGCTAGACAATTTAGGAACCATGTTAATCATGCTCAAAAAGCTAAATGAAGAAGTACCAGAAAGAATTGATTTAGAATTCGACGCAGAAATTACTTTTAAGTTGGATGAAACCTTGTACGGGTTAAGTAACCAAGACAAAATCCTAACAGAAATTCCAAGCGACGAGCAATGGGACAACGAGATAACGACAAACAGCGACGCATACAGTTTCTTCTCACGGCAAGGATTTATTCGAGCAACACAAATTGATGACCATCAAGCACGGTTTATCATTTACAATAAAGGTAAAAGTGTAGTTTCACTCATCTCACCAACATTACAAGACACCGGTGTAACCACGCAAGCGCATGTAGCGCTTGGTGAAGGCGAAACATCTAGGGTATATTCCCTGCAACAAACCGGTGATCCGTTTAAGGACCATTTTCAAATTAGATTAAACAAAATTGTCAACCCACAAGATAAAGCCCACGTAGAGATTACTGCTGCAGGAAGAACCAGCCACACGCAACTCATTAAAGACGAAAAAATTTATACAGGTTCAGATTGGCGCGTACAAAAGCTAGACGTTGCAGGTACACGCCACACCGTCATTCTAAGAAACTCTCGAGGAGAGCGAAAAACCCTTGAAGTAAACTTTGAAGAGCAAGAGTCTAGATACGATATGGCGATGTCAAAAGAGAGCGCAAAAGATATGTTTGACAAACATTGCGGTGACCCGCATGTAACCATCTTTGCCTGTGACGCAATTGAGCATTACCAAAACTTCATTGATAAACATCCAAACGACCCACAAGCAGCAGATATGCATTATCAAATCGCAGAGGTTTACCGAGAACATCTCATCACACAAATCCGACCGAACTACATCTTTGACATGACCAGCCTAGCAGTCTACCACTACAACCAAGCATTCAACATTGCAACAGATATTGATCTCAAAAACGATGCTGAAAAAAAGATAGACGAGCTACGTAAAGCGGACATGTCACAAGCAGCAGCATTTTTACCCGACGAGTTAGCTTCAGTAACGCTAAAATTTGTTGACAAAGTGCAAGCGTCTGATTTAGCTACAGCAACAATAAGACATCTTAACAGCGCTGAAAAAGAACATTTTATAGAAGGGTTTTTAGAAAAAAACGGAGCTGAAGTTATCGGAACCGAACAACCACGCTCGCGGAGTAGATTCGCAAGAGCAGAGACTTGCAGACTGGAGGGTGAAACATTTTCTTTCAAGTGGAAACTTGAAAAAGTAACCAGCACATCAGCGACAGTCGTCCAATATTGTCAAGACGAAGCAGGCAGCTACACCATCCGTAAAGGACGCAGTAAACGGTTACTCATTGACCAAGATGTAGAAGTACCAACAGAAATTGTACAAGGACAAGTACAAAACCACGAAACATTTAGGCTCACAAACGTCAACCCCAACAGAGAAGTCTTTGTAACAGTAATTCCAGGCACAGGTGAAGCAAAAACAACATCGCATTTTAAAACATCAGTGAACGTAGAAAAACGACCGTTCGAGCTGACTCCAGAAAAGTTGCAAGAACATCTAGACACAACCAACGAAGCAATAGAAAAGTTAGACAAAATTAACACAAACTTAGAAAAGGTTAACGATGGGTGGCGTAAAGCATGTACAGGAACATTTTTAGCATTAAGTGCAAAAAACGCACTCACCGGCAAAAGAAACCACGCGCGTGAAGATGTTATGGCGTATTACAAAAAACAATGCCCAGGCGAGTACCAAACATACGACCACTGTTATCAAGCAAAAGCACAAGAGATTACACAAACACTCAACACCGCAACACAACAATTGACAAAGGCAGACCAACAGATGCAAAGCATCCAGCAAGCATACCAACAAGAAGAAAGCCCAGAACAACTCACGTCACGCGACGATGAGTTAGGCGAATACGCAAGATACAGGTTAGCAGGCGGAGCAGCAAGCGCATACCACGAATACCTCATCCAAGAAAAGTATAAAGAAGGCTTTGATGAAACAACAGCCTTCGGTGCAGATGTAAGAGAAGACGACAAAAGTACAGCGCCAGTCACCACAAAAATTGCATTATACGATGATGCAGTTGCGCTTAAAGAGGCAAACCCCCAACTAAGCGATCAGTCCGTTGAAGAAATAATAGACAGCATGCAAGCAGCACAAGCTCTATACAACACAGAGTTAGAAGGCCTCCAAGGTGCAAAAGCATTAGGAAGAATAACAAAAATTGCAGGAACAGACGACCAGTATACAGGTGTAACCTATAACCCTAACGCAGAGCAAGATGATGTTTACAATACACAAAATCTCAAGATATTAGATGAATGTGAATTCCAAATTGCAACATTTGGAGAAAAAAAGGAAGGCTGTGACACATCACAAACCTTACAGGCAGAAACACAAGAAGTCTTTGTAAAAAAAGCAGACTACCCACCAACAAAAGGCGTACAACTCTACACCACAACAACAAAAATTCAAGGGGATGTAGATCTCAACCAACATTACAACTACGGCAACACCATTACCGTTGAATACGATAACGACGGCCTCCCGCTTTGTTATCCAACAGAAAACGGCAATTATGTGCACGTGATTGAAAGATACAGAACAAACGAGATAAGATATCTTGAAGAAAGAAACGTGGGACCAAACGGAAGAATCGACTGCGGCCCTGGCGGTGACGATACAATAGTTCCAGGTGGAGACGCAAGTGTATTAGAACTGCCAGACAAACAAGCAAAAAAAGCACAACTCAAACGTAAAGGCGACTTACCACGATGTACACAAGACGGGCAAAGACTAGGTAAAATAGTTGACGGCAAACAATTGGTCTGTTCAATGAACCAAGCAAAATTAAACACACAACAAAGCTACCCCACATGTGCTGAACACATGGACCCACAAGATTGTACACTGTTATTCAACGCATGCGATCCAGTTATGTGTCCATCCTCACGATGTAACTTAGGCGGCACGTGGCAAACCGACGATGTCATTTCATCAGGTATTGTCGGATCAAGCATTTTATGTGCACCAAACATTAAGGAGGGTGTTGCAGTTCCGGTGTGTTTGACAGGAATCAACGCGGGACTTAAAAACATTAAAAGTTTAATGCAAGAGTACAGAGATTGTACACAAGAGCAATTAGAGACAGGCAAAAACGTCGGCATATGTGATAAGATACGTTCAGTAGGCACCTGTGAATTGGTGTGGCGTGAAGCAGCAGCAATCACCAACATTAAGGGTGGTGTGATTAACTGGATAACACAACGAGGACAAACAAAAGGCGGCGGAGAATACTTAAACTTCCACCAAAACATGCAAGGTGCAACAGACTCATTCAACTATTTCACCTCAACATACGAGCAAACCTACTTAGCTGCATTTAAAGGCAGAGCAACTGAAGACATCGGCACGCAAGTGTGTAAACAAATGATCACAGGCACAATGCCAAAGATAGGCGACATTTTCAACCAAATCTCACAAGTGGAAGAACCGCCACAATTTGCTGCATACTTTGACGAGTTACCGTACGCACAAACCATCGGCACCAGTGAAGGCATTCCAGGCGTATACGGCGCAGACGAGCTAAGCCAATATAATGTGTATTATCACATTTATGCAGGTAAAAGATTCGAACAAGAGTTAGACAAACCGGTACGATACGCAGTCTACTTAAAACACCCGGACGGCTCACAACCACTCTTTGTCACCAACCCAAATAATGGCCCACGGTATGGCAACATTGCAAACGAAGACTACGCAGCACAAAACATTTTGACCGTAGGCAAAGCAGGCTACGCAGAAATGTGTGTATGGATTGACGGTGAAGAGTTCTGCGGATTTAGCAGAGTCTCGACAGATAAAGGCTTAGAGTTAATCAGTGATGGCTTGCAAGCAGCTGACGCACAACAACAAATAAATTCAGCTGAACAATGTGTACCAGAGAGCGCAAGAACTTCAGCAGCTTTAGGCGGCATAGTCATTCCAGGCCAGTCAGGATTAACTTCAAGCACGATCACCAGAGTATGTAGCTTTAACAGACCAACAACCGACGATAGTAGATGGCAAGTGGTAGGCACCTGCGGCGAAGAGAGAGGGAGCTGTTGGTTAGACACAACAACGCTAGGCATTAACAGTCCATTGATTGATGAAGAGTTAAGAAGACAACTAGAACAACAAGAACAAGAATTGTTGGGTGAACAAGAGGAGTTTATCACAGCAGACAAAGCACAAGAGATTTTATTAGAACTATTCGGAAAAAGCACAGATGCTGTGAACGAGATGAATAAAATTGACAAAGAAAAAGTTTCAAAAGAAGAATTCGAGCAAACAGTACAAATAGAGATTACACAAAAAATAAAGGTAGAAGAAACAACATACTTTGATATACTTACACAAGCACCAACCAAAGAAGTTGAAGCACTAGCAACAGTAGATTTAGGACATTATTACACAAAAGCAGCAAAGATACAAAAAGCATACAAAGAGCTAGAGCAAAGAACAACTCAAATAGAAGAAGAAAGAGAAATCGATGCAGAGTTTATTTACGAAGTCGACTTCAACAAGGATCCAGCGATCACTATCAAAAAATTTCCCCTCCCATATCCAGGAGAATATGTTATTAGTTATGTTATTTATGATTTAGAAGGAAATGAGCACAGGTTTGCATGGGGAGATCAAAGCAAAGGAAGTAAAAGACTAGATGCAAGTAAAATAAATAGCCAAATAACAAGCGTAGATCAAAGTATAGTAGAACAACTCATCGAAGAACTCAATGGAATCGGAAGCAAGATAGTAAAGATAGATTTTGCATTATGGCACGAAGGTGAGAAAAAAGGATTAAGAAAAACAATTTATACTTCACAAGAGGGGCCAGAAAAAGAAAGAGTACCAACAGTAAGGCCAGAAGAAGAAGAAGAAGAAGAAGAAGAAGAATTAACAGAGCAAGAAGGTCCAAAGTACGGTTTTGAGATTGATCTTGAAAGGGCAAGAGCATTTATTGCATGGGCAAATGATTTTCAGTTCAGGTGGAATGGAGCCTTTGGGAGTGCAAACGAAGAAATACAGCAAGACGCATCTTACAATGAAGGGATAGGTAAAATAAGCGAATTGTGTGATGAAAAATGTATAAAAATAACAGTAACCTGCCTCAGCAAAGATGGAGATGCAAAAGAAGTAATAATTAAAAATGATGTTGAATTTGATAACACAAATAATACAGATGTTAGAAATACAATCGAAGAAACAATTCAAGGATGTAGAACACAACCACTCATCCAGATAGAAGAAGATATTGAAGTTGATCCACAAGAAATAACAGATATAAGTTTTGACATAACAAGAATTAGAGATGAAGCAGATTTAGTACGAACAGACTGTGTTGTTGGAGAAAGGAGTAAAGAGCTTGCAAAAGAAAATTTAATAGCATCTCGAGAAGAATTAGAGGGAAGAAGTTATTTAGATTTAGTAGAAGAAGAAACAATTGACTATAACGAGTTGCTCACCGTTGCTGCAGTGATAGGTGCAGAATCAAAAGCAAACACATTAGAAGTATCAAATACAGGCGCAGCAGGATTAATGCAGTTCACATACACGGGGGCAGAAGATGTCGTATTAAACAGATGGGACAATTTTATAGATGGTAGTGATTTTTTTGACACGTATGAACGATGTTGTGGTTCAAGCGCTGAAAATTACAGATATAATGGAAGAATTTGTAGTATCAGCAACAATAGATGTGCAGATGAAGGACACACAGAGACTGATCAAAGATTCAACCCAACAGAAGCAATTCCAGCAGGTGTAGCTCACTTAAGAGATAAAAGAAGAGATATCATCAACATATGTAACCCTGTCGTAGAGGACATATATCTAGAGGCATTCGCGGTTGATGCGTATAACGCAGGACAAGGTGTAGTTTGTGATGCTATAGAATTAGCAGAACAAAACGCAGAAGAAATTACTTGGGAAAATGTAGGAAATAGAATCGTTGCAGACGACACAAGACAAGCACAATGTTACGTTTCAAAAGTATACCAATTCAAAGAATACTTCAACGGGAGATTAGGAACAAGTGAAGAAGTAACACCTACAAGCACAGAAGAAAGACTTTCAGGTGAAGGTGAGAGTGTTTTCGACGAAGAAACAACAGGAGCAAGGATCCTACACATTGGCGCATCACATACAGTCGGAACATATGGTCAAGAGCTACATAACCTGTTGCGTGAAGAATATCCAAATGCAGACATCCAAACTTACGCTCGTTCAGGGTCACGACCAACTTGGTGGATTCAGGGGAGTACTGCAAACCAATTATTAAGTCAAACAGGAATTCATAGAGAAAACCAAGGTAGCAATGTGTTAAGTGGTGCAATGCCACAAAGTTATTTTCAGCAAATAATTGAAGATCACAACCCAGACATAACAATAATTTCTTTAGGGACAAATATGATCGACAAAATTGATCAACAAAGTGTAATCACAAACACAAGAACTATGGCCCAATTAGCACAAGGAACTTGTTTCTGGGTAGGGCCTGCCCAAGTTGGAGAGAATGCAATAGAAGTTTTCTACGAGAATCAAGATTATGCAGCAGAAAAAATAAAAGAGATTGTAGAAGCAGAGGGTTGTATCTTTATTGACGCACGAGATTTCACGGACAAAAACAAAGCTGGCGGCGATGGAATCCATTACCATCAAAACCCAGAGGTATTACATGATATGGCACAAGGCGTTCTTAATGAGATAGTTACAAATTAAATAAACGGATTATTTAACTCAAGACTTTTGTAGGCTGAAGTTACTTTAGACCCGTAACCTTGAACTTCACGCTTCTTCGCTTGAACCTGATTTGAATCAAGAGCTAAATTAGAATTTTGCAAAAGGTCACGAGCAATTTCATCAGTGACAGCATCAACAGTATCAGTAAAAGAAACCAGATTATCAGTAGAGCCACCTATAGCACGATACACCTTGCAAGCATTACCTGCACCAGAGTTGTAAGCCATAAAGGTAAACATACGGATATCAGGGTGATCAGCACCAAGACAATCACTCCTTTCAAGCCGTGCACGTTTATCACGCAAGATCTCAAGAGAGCCAGGAATGGCAAGTTCAGGATCAAATCGCGGATCAAGATCAAGCCCACGATCAAAACAAGCATTGTTAGAAGTAGAACAAGTTCGACCTAAATGTTTAAAATTTTGAGAAGGAGGGCCACAACAAGAACTCAAACGATCTGAACCAAAATATGCAGGGTAGCCCTTAGCAGTCCCACTAGTTACTTGCATCAAACCAGCAGCACCAGTATAAGAAACGGCGTCTGGATTACCCCCCGACTCTTTACTCATCACTGCAGCAAGCATAAGCCGTTCTTCATAACTAGAAGTAGCATCTTCAATTATAGCAACATAAGGTCGTGTTGCACGATAATCAGTATCAATTTCATGATACACAAGCGTCGCACGTGCCTGTGTACGTACATCAACAGGATCAAGACCTAAAGCAAACAATTCATCTTCAACACGTCGCAACGAAGCACCTTCAAAAGCAAAAGCTTCCTCTTCAGTCATACCAGAAGCAACAAATTGTTCATAGGCAAGATCACGAAACGCACTCTCTATATCATCAGCAGATCCAAACTCTGTTCGTGAAGGGACTGTAGTTAACTTATCAACAAAATCCATCTGCCCACGAGGGTGCAGATATGAAGAAGAATGCAACAAACGACTGTTATCAATATCGATAGGCTCACCCGCTTCAAGCAGATGAACCTGATCAACAACAATGTCTGTTGGTGAAGCACTCACTTCAAACGCAAGACCACTTTCAGGGTTAATAGCAGAAAGCGTACCATCCGCAGAAACTTCAATGTATGGTAATTCAGTTTCTTGCACAATTAAGAATTTGTAGGCATCATAACCCTCTTCACGAAGTTCAGCAGGATTAATACGTACAGAGACAGGGTCTGTACGAGAATCTCTAGAAATACGAACATAATTATCCTTTACATACACACCTGAAGCAACATCAAACGTACGCACATCAACCTCATCAACAAGCATAGTAGCACGACCTTCACCACTAATCATTGTTTCCTGAAATTGATAAGCAACTGAACCTTGCGAAACAATATGTGTTAGTGAAGAATCAGGAATCTCAGAAGAACTTTCATAAAAAGAAAGAGCATTCGCAGGCGCATCAGCAGGTAAAGGTTGATCAAAATATATGGTGGTTGGGTTCATAGGGTTCCGTGGAGAAGGATACACAAGAAAACTTCGATCACGTGTATCAGAATAAAAAGCATCAGGACCACTAAAAGTAACTTGGGTAAAAGATCCAGTATCATCAAAGCGTAAAGAAACAGTATCACCAGAAAGAGAACGAACAACATCTCCCGGACCAAACTCAGATTCACCAACTTCATCCAAATATATCGAATCAGCAGACAAAACACCATCAGCAGGATCAAACACAACAGAACCACCATAAGGAGAAGAAAAGTCAAAGGAACCAACCTCTCCACTTGCAAAAACATAATCAAAACTATACTCCCCACCAAGATCAGAGACAAACTCAGCATACTCAACTTGCGTATAATCCCCTGTTGGTCGACCTTGCTCATCTAAAACCTGTGAAAATTGAAAAGTTCCATCAGAAACCCCTACAAGATGCGTTTGTCCTAAAGTAAGATCACCAGTCACACCTTCAAGAGTGACCATTCCAGTTTCACGATCCTCAGTAAACGTAATAGTAGAACCTGATTCAACATCAGACAAAGAAATATCACCAAAAGTAAGTGTGGTAGGCTCATCATTCGTGTTGGTAAAACTAACAAGACCTGTTTGATCATCATAATCCATAGCAACACCTTCAGATAAAGCAACAAAAGGCTCTCCATTTTCACGAGGATAAATTTGCGCTCCGGACTCTTTATGATAAATAACCGAGTTCATAATAGTTTGCTCTTCAGCAGAATCAGGAGCTACAACAAAAAGATCCCGTGCAATACCACCGTAACTTTGCATATTACCAACAACTTGTTGTAACTCAGGATCAAGCTTTTTAATCAATTCAGAGGTAGCATAGTTAAACCCAGCACCCATAGGATCATCAATAAGACCATAGGCACCTTGCAAATTTTCAGGTAAAACATTCATAACAAGCGTATCGGTTAAAGCATCAGCAACAACAGGTGTAGAAAAAACAACTAAACAGACTAACAAAACTAGAAATTTAGATCGCACGAGCAAACATCACTCCTTCATCTTGAGTAAAAAAAGCATACACAACAGCATCACCAACAACAAAAGCATTCGCTTCAAAATCATACTGCATCAAAGAGGTCAGATCAACCTCAGAGGTTGGCGCATCTAAAAGAGTTTCAGCAGCAGTATATAGAGTAACAAAAGAAGAGTCAAGTTCAGCTACAACAGCAGGCATTTTTTTATGCACACCTTTATGACCAACTTTGATAGGGTAATCCACAACAAAGACAAGACGTTCAGGACCAATCTCAGCAGAAGCAGCAACAGCAGCACCATCAAAAGTAAACCCATCTAACAAAGAAAAATCATCGACACAAGTAAGGTAATGATCAACTAAGTAAGCAGAAAGAGCATCTTCAACAGCATCTAAAGAAGGAACAGTTTTAGCAACACCATCATGCCAATACGCAACAGAATAATCAAACTCTTGTACATAGACACCTTCCTCACCAGCGCCACGCAAAAAAACGTACGTACGCGCATCTAAAGCAACTTCCGTTGCACACTGCTCCATTACACTTCGTACAGGCAAAAACTGAGAAGGCACTTCAGCAAGTTTCGCTTTTTGCGCATCAAGCTGCGAGGAAAAAATAGCACCAGTAAAATACAGGTACCCAACAGTAACAAGTAAGATAAAAAGTCCCAAAAGAACAAAAACAGTTAATTGCCCCTTTTTCATAAAGTAAGTACTAAATTAACAATTTATTAAGGTTTCTAACTAGGTTCAAACTCAATAACACACTGTAAAGCTTGTCTAAAACCTTGACATTTGTAAGGTCTATAACTACGAAGGTCTGCTTGTTCACGACCCTGTTCTTGCTGCAATTTATCTTTGCGATAACACGCAAGAGCAAACCCAGGGCGTCCTCCAAACAAACGAGAAATAAAGTTAGGTTTAGTCGCTGCACGAGCAAATCCAAGTGCAGCTTGTACAGAATGAGTGGTCACTTCTAAAAGATTAGCATTTTTAGGAAAGCGGCCATACTCAAGAACAGTTTGAATATTTTTTAAAGCAACAGGAACAAAAATATAACGCGAAGAAGCCCCTCTACCAAGATGTTTTTCCATTTCAAGAACTAACGTTCGAGAACTAGCAGAAGACAAACAAGGTATACGATAAAAAGCAGGCTCAGCCATTAAAAAGATTTTATGAAACCTTCTTTAAAAAGGTATCGACAAACAAAAACAATATAAACCAAAACCAAACCAAAGAAACCATGAAACAACACCTAACAATTCCAGTAGCACTCATAGCAGGAGTAATTGTAGCTATGATATTTACAAATACTTTAGATGTAATGCTGCAAAAAAACACACTAAATTTGCTGCTACCAATTGTAATAACACTCTATTTCTGTAAAGATCTCAAAAAAACAGACTTTACCTCAAAAGCATAATAAGTGTGGGGGACAGGGTTCGAACCTGCGTAGACACTAAGCCACTGGGTCCTAAGCAAAGCCAAAAAGCACTAAAACGTACTTTTTTCCAGCCCGTTTGACCACTCCGGCACCCCCACACAACGGGCTAATTTGTATTTGTTACGCAGTGGGAAAGCATTTAAAAAGCTATCTATGGAAGAACGCCAGATTCTAATTCCATAATATTCAGAACCAATTTTAGGATTAATCCATGATTCACAAGTATGTTGAATTTCATTTTCAAGAAGAACTGAAGAAACAAATTTATGAAAAGAAATTGTTTTTGTAGTAAAGCCAAGAGTATGTCCTCTAATACCTCCATCAGTATCAAAATATCCTGCAACAAACTCTCTTTTTAGATTCATAGGAAGATTCCAAAAAGACTGAGGAAGAAGAGAAAAAGAATCTTTAGGGCCACTATGCATCCCAAGGTCCAAAGTTAAAAAATTAAAAAAAGATTTATTACGAACTTCAATGATTGCACTAGGTAATTTTCCTTCTCGAGAACGAACACGAACCTGAGCATTTGTTTGAGTAAATTGTTTAAGAAGAACATAAATAACATTTTTCAAATAATCAATATCAGTAAGTTCAAAAGCAATCCTATAGTCAGGTGAGAGATCAGTTTTAGATTTTGTTCCAGATCGAAGATAACCATCTCCAGAGATAGCCCCAATTAGATAGAAGAGATCAAACAAAGAAGACATATCAAAAAATAGATAAAAAACCTTTAAAAGCGTTACGCGCATATGGCAAGTGTGTCAAGTGGAGGTTACTTCTTCTGCCAAGCATACCGACGCAATTTAGAAGTAGCACCAAAACCGCATGAAGAACAGACAGACTTTTTCTTATGGTAAGATGATTGGCCACAGCGCCTACAACTAAAACAATTACGCTTCCCAGACTTTTTACCCATAGCGGGCGTTCCTTTACCCATGGTTATCCGTTAGAAGGAGAAATAAAGACGATGGTATCGCCACGAATAAACAGCGTTCCAAGCTTACGACTAACTTCTCCATCCACAAGCTCCTCACAATTTTCAAGAACAGTGTTAATATGAATATCAAAACTACGCAATTTACCTCGAAGCTGTTTATGATTTTTCAACTCAACAATAACCTGCGAGCCACGTGCAGCGTTTAAGGTGTCCAAGGGACGTGCGTTTGATTCCATAGAAAAAAACACCTTCCAGCTGCTATTTAAAGGTTGCTAAAAGCAAAACACAACTTATTTAAACGCAACCAATGACCCAGAAGTAATGGCAAGATCAACATTACAGCCTAAAAGAAAGGCATCTGGTGGACGATATAAACCGCAAGCAAAGCGCAGTAGCAATGTTGCAAGAAACCCTACAGCGACAAAGTTAGCAGAAACGAAAAGAAAAAGTATCAGAAGCCGTGGCGGTAACAAAAAAACAGTCCAATTAACCACAAACAAAATCAATGTAACTAATCCTAAAACAAAAAAGACTAAAGTAACAACCATTAAGACAGCGTTAGAAAACTCAGCAAATAGAAACTTCGTCAAACGTAACATTCTCACCAAAGGTGCAATTGTAGACACTGAATTGGGCAAAGCAAAAATTACATCAAGGCCAGGCCAAGAAGGCACGTTGAACGGTGTGTTAGTGTAAGAAAATTTTTACAACATCCTCTGTTTTAAAATGCGGAACTCTATCTTGTTCATCAAAATGAGCATCATCAGACCAAATAAACGCATTCTCTTGACTTAATGCAGCAGCAATAATCGTTACATCTTCAGGATCAATATGTTCCATAATATCCTTTGCCTTATCCCACACACATAAAAGTTCTTCAGTAGAAATAATTCTAATAAAGGATAAAATAGTTTTCAAAAGAGTTGTAAACTCACTCTCAGAAAGACCTGATTTTTTAATAATTAAACTCTGATACTTTCTTAATTTTTCCAAAGATGATTCTGGGAAACAAAAGTCTAAGTCAAGAGTAAACAACAATTTCCGAGTCATACCATCCTTGATTAAGGCAGATAAAAGTACATTAACATCAACAACAATAATCATCGTTTATCTAGATCAGCAAAAGTTGCCATTTTAATTTTTTTTGCTATAATATCGGCATCTTTTTTAGTAAGCTTACTTTTTGCAGCTAACGCATCCATCAGCTCAAGCATTTCAATTTTACTTTCTATAGATTTTCTCACAACCTCACTCCATCGCATTTCAGAATGCTTTTTCATTCTCTTGTGAAGATCTTCCGGGATAGCTAAGGTAATATTAGTCATTTTGTGTAAACAAGTGATTACACATATTTAAACATTTCCTTTTTTAAAAATCAATCCTTTCTAGCTAAACCAAATAAACCCAAGAAGGTATCAAGCAAACTTAACCCATCTTGCGCAGGCTCTTCATCATAACTACGCCCAAGTAAATGTGCAGCTAATTTTTTATATTGAATAGCAGCAGCAGAACCAGGATGTGTATGAACAACTGCATCTTTTTCAGCAAGCGCATATTTTACAGAACGATCTTCAGGAATAACGCCAATAACAGGCACTTCAAGAATTTGCTCAACCGTTTTAAGAGGAACATCAACATTTTTCGCATTCGTTTTCGTAACAACGACACCTGCAACTTCTTTACCCATTTCACGGCAAAGGTTGATAGCTTTCAAAGCATCAGTTAATGCAGGCATCTCAGGGTTGGTAACAATTAAAGCAGCATCAGCTGAATGTAAACAGGCAACAGCTTCACGGCCAAGACCTGCTGCTGAATCTAGGATAACTAAATCAGAATGATCCCGTAACGTACCCATAGCCTTAGTCATTTTATTAGCATCAAGTTTTTTCAAATCATCAAGAGCAATACTACCAGGCACAACACGCATCCCGCTACGATGCTGATACACAGCTTCAGTCATTTTGTTACGTCCACGAAGAACATCATGTAACGTGATAGGCAAGATAGGCACACCTAAATGCAATCCTACGTGCGGTGTAGTCAGGTTACCATCAACAACAGTAACTTGAGAACCAAATTTATTTAACGCCGCACCTAAATTGATAGAAGTAGTGGTTTTACCAACCCCTCCCTTTGCTGAAACACAAGCAATAACCCGCGACATAGCTAAACGAACCCTATGAGCTTAATAAAGATTACGTTTTGGCAGCGCGAAAAGCTTCAGTCTGTTTAACAAAATCGGTCGTTTTTTCAAGATAAACAAACAGATCATCCATCTTGATATCCATTTTACGCGGCACACGCACATGTAAAGTAAGACCTTTACGAAACTCAGACGACGCTGAAAATTCTGATTTGTCTACACGCTTCAACAAATTATACAGCTTCATATGCTTGGTAGCAGTTTTACCAAGCAACACTTCAACTTGTGCAGCTTTTTGCTTAACACCTGCAGGCATGTCAGCAATAATACCAACTTCCTGCGCATGATCAAGCACTTCAGTAAAGGCCATTTCATACGCTGAAATTAAACGCTTAATTGCATTACGCATAATATCTCCTGTTCTAGTATATTTAAGCGAAACATACACTAAATGGTCCGCTCGTTTAAGTTCTTCAATAGCTCCCGGTTCAAAATCTTCAATCATAGTAATGACACACCTCCAAGACGTTCACAGATAGAAGTAAAAAATGCATAAGCGCAAGAAAGATACTTTTTAACTAAAAGTACATCCAGCGACTTAAGAGTAGAAAAGTTGTCAGAAAACAACAAGAGCGAATCTCCACGAACAAACTCAACATCACTAACTTCATGTTGCAAAAGAATTTCTCTTGCTTCATCAAAGCTAGCAAGTAGAGGTAAAACACCATAAGACGGTGCAAACCGTGTACGAAACGTATGATATTGCAAAGAAAACGCATCACCGACACGTTTAGAAACTTTTTCAAAATATAAAACAGCAACAATACAAGATTTAAACACAGCAACAATATGTTCAATGACAGGTAAAAGTAAACGCTGTTCACGCACTAAAGGATACGTAAACTCTACCATTTGTTTTGCTTGACCAAGCGATTGTTTGGCCTCATGTAACATATCTATATAATCACCCATTTGATTTATTTATTGTAACGACAATATTGCTTGCGCAAGATCCCCATCGGCAGCTTCAAGTGCCAGGCGCGCTTCACCCTCACTAACTTGTGCTTGTGCAGCGACAGTTGCAACATCCTCATCAGAGATAGAAGACATAGCAACCATCTCACCGGTAATTTGTAAACTTTTTTGCCCCATCATTTCAACTTCTTTAACAACTGGAGAAGAAATAACAAGTTTATTACCATCAGAAGTAGTTATAACCACCTCAACAGCATCAACGTCACGCTCTTTGACGCCCATTTGTTTCATAGCTTTCTGCAAAGCTTTAGGATTAACACCTGGGAGCATTAAATTATATAGGTAGAACTTATATATAAAGACTACTTAAATAGGAGCCGTAAAACTCCTAAAAAAAGCCCTTATAGAGCATGGTTTCAAAAATTGCAACAACAACAATAAAAACCATAACAGAGATCGGAGAAATTTCAATACTACTTTTAACATCATCTGAGTAAGAAACTAATCCACCACCGGAACTCGGTAACTGTACTTTGTTTTGTTTCGCCATAATTCTTCACAAGCTAAGAAGTATAAAAGCTTTACTTCAAACCTTTACGCTGCTTAATTTGGCCAACAACCTTTTTTTGTAACTCAAACGGTAAACGCTCAAACACCTGATCAACAACAAAGAAATTACCACGCCCAGCAGTAGAACTACGCAACTCCCCAGTCAAACCAAACATCTCAGCTACAGGCAATTTCGCTTTCACAACAACATGCGAGCCTTCCTGCACCATATCTAAAAGCTGTCCACGTTTATTAGCAATTAAACGAGAAATGTCACCCATATGCGCATCCGGCGCTTCAAACTGTAACACTTGTAAAGGTTCAAACACAACAGTACCTACAGCTTGCATAGCACCACGAATAGCTTCACGAATAGCAGGATACACCTGCGCAGGACCACGGTGAATAGCATCTTCGTGTAACTTCATGTCATGAATACGTACTAGCAAACGCATACAAGGTTCACGGGCAAGAGGACCAGCATCCATAACTTGTTCAAAAGCGTCTTGAATCATTTCAATAACTTCACCGATATGCACAATACCACGCGTATCATCAATTAAAGCACAACCGTTATAAAACTCACGAAATCTTTTTGAATCTTTAGCATCATAACCAAGACCCTGTAAAGTTTTAAAGACAGTTTCATCCTTTTTACGAATACGAGTTTCTGGTAATTCATCAGTACGCAATGCATTATACAACTCATCAGGTAACGGCTCAACAGTCATGTAAAATTTGTTGTGCTTGTTAGGACTCTTTCCTTCAACTTCAGGACTTTCTTTAGTAACCGCTTCACGGTAGACAACAATAGGTGGTGAGGTCTTAATTTTTAATCCCTTCTCTTTAACAATACGATCTTCAATAATTTCAAGGTGTAACTCACCCATACCACTAAGTAAATTCTCCCCGGTCTCTTCATTAATTTCAATTTTCAATGATGGATCTTCTTTACCTACTTGACGCAAAACTTCAACAAGTTTAGGTAAATCGGCAGGCTTAGTCGCTTCAATAGATTTGGTAACTACAGGCTCAAACAAATGTTTGATGGCTTCAAACGGCACCATCTCTTCTGAAGAAATGGTTTCTCCGGCAAACGTATCTTTAAGACCAACTAAACCAATAATGTTTCCTGCAGGAATAGCATCCACTTGGATACGCTGCGCACCTTTATAGATGGAGACTTGCTGCAAACGCACCTTTCGTTTAGCCATGTTCAAATATACATCTTGACCTTGTTTAATCGTGCCAGAAAAAAGTCGCCCAGTAGCAATTTCACCAGCATGTTTGTCGACAACAATTTTGGTAACCACAAAAGCAACAGGACCGTTAGGATCACACGAAAGAAGAGATTTACCTTCAGGTGAGTCCATCTCCCCGTGCCAAATTTTAGGAATACGATACTTCTGTGCATCAACAGGGTTTGGATGATGTTGCACACTCATACTTAACACAACTTCATGTAGAGGAGCTTTTTTTGCAAGCTCTTTGTATGCATGTTCATCATCACTTTGATACGCATCAATGATATCTTTAAAGGTGATACCATGCTTTTGCATGTAGGGAATAGATAAAGCCCAGTTGTGAAAAGCCGAACCAAACGCAACAGACCCATCAGCAACATTGACATGCCACTTCTCTTTAAACTCTTCAGGAGCAATGTCACTAATTAACTTGTTAATGTTGGTAATAATACGAACAAACTTCTGCTGCATAGCTTCAGGAGTTAACTTCACTTCCTTGATAAGACGATCAACCTTGTTGATAAACAAAACCGGTTTAACACGTTCACGCAGAGCTTGTTTAAGCACGGTCTCTGTTTGCGGCATAATTTCTTCAACAGCACAACTTAAAACAATAGCACCATCAACCGCACGCATAGCTCGCGTTACATCCCCACCAAAATCAACATGCCCAGGCGTATCAATTAAATTGATCAAATGATCTTTGCCATTAACAGGGTGCACCATAGAAACGCTCGCGGAATCAATGGTAATACCACGCGCTTGCTCATCTTCATGAAAATCTAAAGCTCTCTGTTTACCAGCAAGTTCTTCAGAGATCATACCAGCACCAGCCAGAAGGTTGTCTGAGAACGTAGTATTATGCACGATTGCACCTTCAGCAACAAAATTATGATTATCTGCAACAGTAAAGTCATACAATCTATCTTCAGAAGAAGAAGTAATAGTAGAAACTTCAACAAACGCTAAATCTTTCGTACTCAATTGCACTTGTTGACGCATAAGCCCTAGTTGATCAGAAGAATACGAAACAGCAACAGCATCAGAAGAAGCATGTAAATCATAAATCAACGAACCAGTTGAGCGAGTTGCAAGGTTTAAAGCCTTTCGACGTTTATCAGCAAGACCAAAACCGATTTCATCATTGAAAATGGTCATAGATTTTCCACTAATATACAGCGTCTGTTTTTTCTTATATTTTTGAGAAATGCAACCAAATTGTAATAATAAAAAATACAGATCTTCAATCATTTGCCAACTAGCAGAGCTAACTGAAATAGCACGACGCCCTTGTTCAACAGTACCATCTGTATCAAAATAGCCACGAATAAACATTTTACTCAAAGAACAAGGAGCACGATAGACAAAATCAGAAATAGCAATAGAATGACTCTTACGTTTTTTAGGATAACCAAACAAAGAGTGCAAGATTTCAAGAATAGTCCGATTAGAAACTAATTCAGGAGTACGATCATATTGACGCAAAGAGCTCTGTATACCAAACTCCATCTGAACAAAATCTGAAAAGATTTTTCCCAGTTCAGGCTTACCAACAATAAATTTCTTATGATGCCCATCGCCAAACATAAGACCAGCAACATAAAACAAATTTGCAAAGTTGGAAGGCAAAGTTACAGCAATAGAACTTTTACCACGATGTCCATGAACACGAAAATTAACCCGGTCAATCATATCATAAGCATCATCCAAAGCAATAGAAAAGAGAGAACAGATCTTCATAAAATCAGACAGTAAATAACGCCCCCGCCACACACCATGATAAAATGATTTATATTTCAGATCAGTAATTTGAGGGTGATAGGCGCGAAGATCCTTCAGCAATTTCTCTTTAATGGTTAAAGCGGCATCTTCTTTAAGATGAACATAAAAACGCTTTTGTGCTAGAAGCTGAAGAGTTTCAGATTTAAGACAAAGATCGGAATCAGTGGCAAGTCTTCGAGCACAAACAACACGATCTTTCAAGGAAAGTTCACAAGCCTTTTTTTCTAAGAGACGATCACCATCAAGAACCATATATTTATGCTCAGGTGATGTCGTAAGTGCAACACCGTTACGCAAAGCAACAGAAATAGTTTCACCACCAGAAAGCTGCCAAACAAGATCAATTCGTTTCTTTTCAAGCTGTCCAGTCTTTTTATTAAGAGAAAAAGTACACAGATCTAAATCACGCACATCATAAACTAACTCATCAGGAGTTTTCTGAAAAAGAGTCCCTTGTTGTTCACAAAGAGCAAAGATTTCCTCAGCCGAAAGAATACGGCCATTCGTCAAAGATACCTTTGTAGCTCCAGAAACACACTTTCCATGATCTCTGCACTTAGAAAAGAAAATACTTATCCTAATATATGCGCACAGATAGCAATGTTTCGTACAAGCTTAGGCTCTTTGACAATTTCTTTAACCCTAGTTACAATGTCTGCCATTACCCACGGGCACCCCAGGTTGCTATATAAAGGTTTCTGGCGTCACCAAAGACATTACGACTGATTAGCTTATCAGTCAAAGACATCTTAGTCTCTAAGGATGAAATGCAAGAGAATTAGGTTCATTACACTGGTTGCCAGTCATCCTCACCGTAACATTATGCTCAAGACAGTACTCACCAAGTTTAATAACAAAATCCGCATGTCTTCGAGGATTTCCACACCTGGTCATCATCAAAACAGTATCAAATTCCACTGGTGTGGCATCGACCCCTACAGGCCTAGACCATGTAACTTCATCCCTCTTTCTAAGGTATATACCTGCATTGTCACGAATAGTAGCAAGCTCAATATCAGGAGTATTTCCTCCATCAGCTGTATAAGAGAAAAAAGTATATTTAACACTTCGAAGACCTACATGGGAGTGATTATAACGAATACCATCCATTTCGCTAAGATCGTCAACTAGTTGGCGCATTGGCCTTGGTAAAAATGGATATAGCCACTGAGAGTTTGTTTCTATTTCGCCAGGATCTATTTTCTCAAGTGACTCAATCCATTTGTCTCCAAAAGGGACATCCTTCCAATCCTCTTCAGTAATGCCTAGCCTAAAGAGCATTTGCCAGTTATCCGTTATCCCAAGCTCGCTGACAAGCTGTTCACTGCTACTTGTTCTAAGACGCACCAAATAGGTTTCCAGGGATTGATGAAACTGCAGGGTCATAAAAAAGAAAAGATAGAAAAACTTTTAAGAATATACCAAAGAGCACACAGAAGATAATAAAGTTACTCAAGGCAATCGAACAACAGCACCATCAACCATAACAAGCCCTTGGCCAGCCATCTCAGCAACAACATCAGCAACAAAAGATTCATCCTTTGCAAGCAAAGAACAAAGATCAACAAAAGCCAAAGCATCAGACGCAACTAAAGCTTTCATAATTTTACCACGATACATCCGTCGAGACCCGGCAAATTTAGATTGTTTTGAAACGGGCCGAATGCCGCTTTTACGTGAAGTCAAAACCAAAGAGCCATAATCCATCAGAGCATTATGAAAATCGCAACTACGGCCAGAAGGCACAACAGAATCTGCAAACGCTTGCAACTCTTTTGCAGAAATGGACTCATCTAAACCAAACGCAGAGATATAAATACGACGAATGTTCGTATCCACACAAGCAAGATCAGCGTTGTGTGCAAAAATTAACACACTTTTACACGTATAAGGACCAATACCAGGTAAGCTTAACAAAACCTCCGGATCAGCAGGCAACACACCACTATACTTTGCAACAACTTCCTGCGCAAGACGATGTAAACGCAAAGCTCGAGAATTATACCCCAAGCCACTCCATAACTTAAGCACATCTCCACCTGAAGCAGACGCTAAAGAAGAAAAATCAGCAAAAGCGGAAAGCCAAGCTGCATACTTAGGTATCACCCGATCCACCTGCGTTTGCTGCAACATCACTTCAGAAACTAAAATAGCATACGGGTCCGTAGTATGTCGCCAAGGCAAATCCCGTTTGTTATCAACATACCAATCTAATATTTTTTTCTGGAAGTTGGCAATTTTACGAGCAGAGACCATACAACAACTCGAGAACCTCTGCAAATAAAGCTTACGTCGAAACCTTTAAGAAACAAGTAACAAGACCAAACGACAAATGCATCCGTGGCGTAACGGTTAGCGTTCCGGCCTTCCAAGCCGGCGATCCGGGAAATGTGGTCATACGTGACTACGTTCGGCAATTCAAATCCCGGCGGGTGCATTTTTTATCCATTTACTCGAGCCATAATTTGTTGTTTAATTTCTTCAGGGTGACGAAGGTCATACAACGTAACAGAACTCCCAGCACCAGAAACTTCCTCATTTCCCGTATGAATAACAATGTTACCTACGCCACATAACCGATCCCAAACGGTTTTAGTAACTTCAATATTCGTCACATGCGAATAGGGTACAGAATGTGTTGCTTCTTTAAAGAACTTATAATGTTCCTCAACATGATCATCATAAAATTTATAGCGTGTGTTTAAAACTCGAATCACATCTTTTGCAACTTTAAAAAAAGAAAAAGCAACAGTTAAAGAGATACAAAAGAGCAAAATCTCATTTTGATGCGCAAAAGCAAAAACCTGTTGCAATCCCTGTAACAAGAGATATAATAAAGAAAAATTCACAAGGTTCAAAAGAAGATGCGGTAAAAACCGGGGTAAAAGTGCATTCATAAAATGTGCACGTAACACAAGTGGTTCAGCCATAAGAGTTTATACAAAAGAACAGTATTTAAAGTTATTTAGATCGTTTACCCAAACCAATATAGCCACCAGAAAATCCACCAACACCATAACAAACATAAGGCAAAGTACGAAAAGGTTCAGTAACCTCCAAGGCAGAATTTTCAAGGTCTTGAATAGGTAGCTCAGGCAAAGGCTGGCCAGGGTGAGAAAGACGTGCTAGAATTCTATCCAACTGCTCCTCAGAAGGTAAAAAAAATTCATCATTCATTTAACAAAACCACATTTTTCAAGAACACTATACAAAACCCGTTCAAAAAAATTAAACCCAAGATCATCTGAAGTAGAAACAGCAGCAACCCCATTTCCAGAGGATGGAGCAGCAAGGTGTAAGGGCAAAATCAGAGAATCATCCTGATAACACTGTTGCAAATGAGTCGTATAATGCTCAGCTAAAGGTAAAAAATGATGTGACGAAACAGCAACAGGAAAAGCACAAGAACCAACAGTATAAGGGCAACGGTCAACATCAGTAACAAAAGCATCCAAAGTCAAAGGTAACTTATGTGTATGGACCCCTTGAAACAATGCACGAGATTGTTTTTGCGATAACACAGCCCCATCCCAAAGGTGTTCATTAGCTACAGGGATATTTCCAAAAGAACCAGGTAAAGCAAATTCATCATGATAGTGGGTAAGTTTAACCTCACCAGACCTATTTTCTCGCATAAGACCAAACCGACCAAAACGAACAGCAGTAAAGTTCTGTTGGGTAACACCGTGCCTATCCAGATAAGCAGAAAAAAAAGGATCAGCAGATTTAGGAGAAGCACCACACAAAAGATAGAGTGCAGATTCTAGTGGCAAAGGATCTCCACCTTTAGAAAGTAAAGATAAATAGGCGTACAACCCAAGTGAAGATCCATCCTGTAAACGCACCTGCAAAGGGTCATACAAAGATTCAGGAAGATGTTCTTTTTGACTTAAAGAAGCAAGCCACTTGGTACCCAGCCCCTCCATATCATGCAATCCGGTAACACCGGCAAAAGTCATCATGGTAACTAAAGAACCGGTAAAGTCGTCAAAAGATGCATCCTGACCCTGTGCAAGACCATCAGAATCCTCTTCAATAACACGTACATCATACCCTGGGTGCGATACCATAGAAACTAAGAGTACACAAAACTAATAAAGATTACCCATAACAGTGAAACTCAACACCAGTAACACAAGGCCTAGTAAACAAAAGAACCCATACACATTTCTATTCCAAGAAAGAATTTTTCGCCCATCAAACTCCCCAAAGGGAATCAAGTTAAACAGACCAATCCACGCATTAATAATAAACCCGTAGCTAAGTAAAAGCAACAAAAACCCTGATGAAAAGAAACTTAACAGATAAAAAAGACCAGCAAAAACAAAATTCACTAAAGGTCCAGCTGCAGAAATTTTACCATAATGATCCCGGCGCACATTGCCCATAATCATAACAGCGCCAGGTGCCGCAAACACAAACCCAAAAAAGCTCATGGCTAAAGCTGCAAGAAGCATCTGCTTGAAAGCACGAAACTCAGCAAAATAACCATATTTTTGTGCAACAAACTTATGACCCATCTCATGAAACAAAAAAGCAACACCAACAACAACTAAAGAAATCAAAAGCATGCCGGGCATACGAGACAAAGATCGCCCACTTAACACAATCGCAAAGGCTAAAGACACAGCCCCCCAACCTAAAGCTAAATCAAAGAGCTCAACAGAGGAAAAAACAAAACGTCCTAAAGGATATTTGACATAACGCATAACAAGCAAAAAACAAAAGAGTATTTAAGAATTCTCCTCTTGACAAAAAAAATGGCAGAAAAACCCATAGAGGAAATTTTAATCGATGTCTTGCAAGGAAAACCAAGAATAATTCTCATTGAATCAGGAAAAATAGAGAGAAAAATTTGCTTAAAAAAAGCAGGCAATGGAAAGTTTCACGCAGAGACATATGCAAGTTACCAAACACCACAAGGAAGAAAAGTAAAAAGAGAAGGATTCAAAAATGACCCTGGTGAAAGTCTAGCAGATTTGGCACTATATGCAATTGGAATAGTAAGGTCCTACGACAAACAAGATCCAGGGTTTCAGCTAGAACAGCAGGATTAAATACAAGTACTCCCTCTAGAATCCATGCAATGGCAAGAGATTTCTTTAGATATTCAGTGGTTTGCTAAACAGCGAGATTTAACCTGTAGGGTAACCGAAAGTATGGCTGTTATTGACGCAGAAAATGAAAAGGTAAGAAGATCTATAATGATAGAAAGAAAATCAGAAGAAAGCTATGAAGTCTCTATTTGGGCAAGTACAACAAGAAGAAAAAAGGAATACGTTAAATGCGAGATTATTGATGCTGAATCCAACGACACCCTATACGATTTATTAGCATACGGTCTTGAACGAGTACGCAATTACAAACCGGATGAATTTACACAAGCAATGCCAAGAACAGGTTTAGCAAGGTTAAGAGACGTCGAAAAGAAAATTTTAGGCCCACAACTTGAATAAGAAAATTTAATAAAGCACAAAGATAAAAATAACGTATGCCCACAAAAAAAGCCAAGCAACGAGAAGCACAACAACAGCTGAGTGATTTATTAAATTGGTTAGCAGTTCTTGATGAAGAACATAGTTTACCCACAGAGGTCACAGGCACATTACAAAACGGGCTATTATCTCTAGCAAAAAAGATTGACAAGTTATAAGAAAGCTTTATAATTAAAGCCAGAATTCTAAATCTCAGCGGGATGGGGCAGTCAGGAGATGATTGCAACATCCGGTGTAGTCACCTAAATGCCCGTCGGGCTCATAACCCGGAGGTCAGAGGTTCAAATCCTCTTCCCGCTATATAAATGCCCCAATTTTTTCTTTCTTTTTAAACACCCAGCCTAAACTTTTGCGTTTTTGATTTTTCACAAAATGCTAAGTCTTTAATATTTTA
>CAYFPK010000008.1:0-33836 GCA_964344975.1 Candidatus Woesearchaeota archaeon | reverse complement strand
TTAAAATATTAAAGACTTAGCATTTTGTGAAAAATCAAAAACGCAAAAGTTTAGTGTACGGTAGGTTTATAAAAAGGCAGATCAAAAACTACCCATGTTCAACACAGAAGAAGCATTCCACTTGCTAGGCGCACAGCTAGAGGACTTAAGAGACGCACTAGAAAATAAACGAGTAGACCCACAAGTACACAAACTCACCAAAAACCAAAGAGCCTATGCACACAAAGAAATCAACGACCATATTAAACAATTATACACGTTAGAGCCAGAGCATAACATAGATGAAGTACTTTGGAACGACACACCCCACCCAGAAACAATTAAAAGCTTCATTGACGACTTTACCTGTCTGCGAGCAGACCTCTATATACTTTACAAAGAAGCAAAACACAAAAAACTCCAAAACCACCTCGCACATTTAATAGAACAGATTGACACGTTCGTCTTTGACGGTATCTTTGCAAACATGTGCATCCATGTGCAACACAACGATTACACAAAAGAGTTTTTCACCGCAAACGCAACAACAATAAATGCTTGGCTACAAGCATACGCACAAACAGCACAAAGAGAGTTGGGACACGATCACGCAAAACAAAAAGCAATAGAAGTCACAGAACTCCTTATGCAAACAGCAAGATAGAAAAATTTGCGAAAAAACCTACAGAAAGTATTTAAAGAAAAGAAATAAAGGTAAGAATATGAACACACACAAAGGGATCTTAGGTCTAGCTGGGGTTATTGGATCAATTATAGGAATCACAGCAGCAATACCGGCATTTGCAAACGAGAACTATACTTTAGCAACACTAGGTATAATTTTACTCGTATCTGGACTAGTTTTTCTGGCAATTTTTTTTGGAGAATAGAAAGGTGAATCAAAGAGAAATTAAAAAGAACATCCTAGATCTTCACTACAACAAATATTTACAGTGGCACAACACAACAATTGTTATAGCAATAACATACGGTGTGGGTATTACCTTAGGGTTTATAACTGGACAAATTAATCTTCACAGCAAAATACAAATCTTAAGCGTAGTTGCAAGTTCAATGGCTGTTACAGCATCGATGATGTTTTTGGTTAAAAAATTCAGGTATCACTTGAAAAAAATCCCGCAAGAGATTAAAAAACTTGCACAATAAGTTTATATAACAAAAATGCCCAAGACAACTATGACAAAAAGCGAAAGAAAAGAAGCGCTCATGCGCATCGTCGTAGCAATCATAACAGGAATTATCTTGAGTATATGGAAAGCGTTAGTACAAATATTAAGTCTCATCAACTTTTTCTACACACTTATCACAGCACAAAGAAGTAAAGACTTAGCAGAATTCTGCGAATACTGGAACACAGAAATGTACCGCTACGTACGTTATTTAACTTTTGTAACCAACGAGCGACCCTGGCCGTTTACCAAAATGCAAAGAATGTCTAAATTTAAAAAATAATTCAGCGAGCAGCACCGATTTTAAACCGTTGCAAAATCACGTTTGGACTTTTGTAATACTCATTAACAATCTTTTGCACTTCAGAAAAGCCATAAATATTCTGTGAATATAACGTAGATAACAACTGCGCACGTACGCGAAATTCTTGTAAAATTTGCTCAGCAGTCAAGCCATACTGTTGGGCTGCTTTGGCAAACAACCGGTTGTTGGGGTTGAAACGAAACGTATCATTTTGTGGGTTCCACGCAAAAACCGGCGAGGTTTCCGGCCGCGCATTCTCACCTTCAGGCACAGCAACCACTTCATCAATTTTAACTAACCGCCGCACTGGCTTTCCTTTC
This sequence comes from Candidatus Woesearchaeota archaeon, assembly GCA_964344975.1. Classification (GTDB taxonomy): domain Archaea; phylum Nanobdellota; class Nanobdellia; order SCGC-AAA011-G17; family GW2011-AR18; genus CAYFPK01. Next base: position 32,043 of record CAYFPK010000008.1, on the reverse strand, counting down.
ACCTTTACAGGCGCCATGACACAGACACAGTGCAACGACTCAACTAAAGAACCAGACAAATTAATAGGCGGCGTTTTCAAACGACGAACAAGGGTTTCCACAGACTCCGCATGCATGGTACCAAAAGAAGGGTGTCCAGAAGCCATACCTTGAAACAGCACATACGCTTCTTTACCACGCACTTCACCGACGATGACATAGTCAGGACGTTGACGAAAACTTTCTTTAAGCAAATCAAACAACGTCACTTCACCAAACCGCTGCCCGACTAAGTTGGTTAACCCTACACCGCCACGGGCAACTGAAGGTAACCAGTTCTCGTGATTAAGTTGCAGCTCTTTAGTATCTTCAATAGAAACCACACGCGCTTGCGGCGGAATAAAAAACGCTAAGATATTCAGGCATGTCGTCTTACCGCTGCCTGTCCCGCCGACCACCATAAAGCTATGTTCATACTCAATAAGCATCCACAGGTACGCAAGCATCTCCGGACTCACCGTACCCTTTTGCATTAATTGAATCGGACTCCACGGCTCTTTTGAAAACTTTCTCAGCGTATAAGTTGGCCCCCTGGAACTCACATCAGTGGAGTAAGTTGCATTTACACGAGACCCATCAGGCAACGAACCATCAAGCAAAGGTTCAGCATACGACACATATTTGCCACATTTTTGCGCTAACTTTTCAACAAAAGAACCTAACTTTTCCATTTGCGGGTAGCTTAACGTAGTACGCACGTTACGGTACTTACGATGTACAACATACACCGGCGTATCCACACCGTTACATTCAATATCTTCAATGTAATAGTCCTGCATAAGAGGTTCAAGCTCATTTAATCCAACAAAATCTCGGTAAATGTAATACATGAGCTTCATGTACGTATCTTGCGAAATTTTTATCGACAATTCTGTCAACAACACTTTGATATTTTTTTCAAGATATAAAAACACCGTTTTTTGATCTTTAACTTTAATAAAACTCAAATTAATTAACTCTTTAATACCTTCTTCTAAAGTAGCAAGAATCTTTTGCTCCTCTGCATCTAACTCCGGCTCTTCGATAGCGTACACCAATTCTGTGGTCGGCGCATCCCAGTAAATGTGGGCATAGGCATACGGCGGCAATAATGGATACCGCACATTAATTTGCGTTTTATCTTTTAAGTCAGGCAACCGTGGAATATCCCCCTGCGTTTCTATAGAAAATTCAGGCTCGCCAGAGAGTTTCGGCGCAGCTAAAGGTTCCTTTTGCTCAGATACCTTCTCAGCAGGTTTTTCTTCTTTAGCAAAAAGAAAAAAGAGCCCCCAGCCAATGATTGGAACAAAAATAACAAGGCAGGCAAGACCGATGCGTTTACCAACTGAATACGGCTTACTAAATAGTTGGTACAAAAACAGGGCAACCGTGGTTGCATACAAAAACGCTGCAAGCGATGCAACGATAACTACAGGTGATAACGCCATCCTCTTTTTAAAGAAATTACAGTGGAATGTATATAAGCGTTACGGCTTCAAAGATTCTCACTTATGACAACATTAACAACATCACCAGTCGTACTTGCATGTTGGATAACAAGATCTGTTCCACCTTGAAGCGCGTAAACGCCACCAGTAGTATAATCCAAATCTACAACACCATCATAATCTAAAAAAAGCGTTGTTTCCCACTCACCGACAACATTACCAGGCTCGGTTAAGATTTGTAAATTTCCTTCAGTTATAGGCACACCCGGCTCACTGAGCAACGCCTTAGTTTGATAACTCCAGCTGACCGTGTCAGCATCAGAATCAATTTCCATCGATCCACGCTTCATTTGCACACGTAATAACCGCTGCGTACCAGGCCCACCACGGGCAACTTCACGCACATGGTTATCTAAGGTAAAAAATACGTCTTTAGTTTGTAAAATGATATTTTTATCTTGTAATTTATTAATAACAGGCATACCTGCGGCTAGAATAATGCTCAACACGACCATACCAAGGCCAAAGTAGAGCGCAGCCGAAATCCAAATATTACCTTTACGAGTCATAATAATAAAAAAGAAAAAAAGGGCTGTGCTTATTGCACAGCTACTTTTACTTCGTTCTCACAGGTTGCTACAGCGCCGCTATCCAATACAAGTATTGGGAAGATTCCTATGTGTGTAACATCTCCAACAGTAAGCCCTGGAATCACACTGAGCATACTTATTGCCGGTTCAACACCGTAAGGAGCGATTTCTAAATCAACCTCACCTGAACTTTCAACAAAAACTCCTGTTGCATCTGCACCATACGCACGCATAATATAACCAGCCAATAGTTCATCGTTCTTGTTATCAATACTTACTTCAATATCGCTAAGAACATCATAAGCTTCAACTTCCAAACTAGCTAACCCGGCTGTACATTGTATCTTTGCTTCAGAAGCAGCAGCGGTATCTTCTTGTACTTCTTTAAACAAGTTACCACCCCACTGAAAGACAAGCGCAGCTAAAATAATGGTAAAACCAATAACCAGTACAGTAGCAATCAAAGGACTAATACCTTTTTTTGTCATCATCTCTTTTTTCCTCCTTCTATGATCCTACGCACGTTGCACTTTGCTCGGTGCACGTAATAGCATGACCACCATAAACAATCACCGGCATCACTTCAACGTTTCCATCTGCCATAAATGTCTCACCTGAACTAAAACTTTTGGTAATAGTCTTTTCAGCACCTTCAGCAACTTCATTTTCAACTAAAGGCGTCCAGGTAAATGGTCCAATGTTATTTCCTGTTGTAAACTCACCAGCAACTCGCAACCGAAACGCGGTTATCGGCATATCCCCTGTATTGTGTATAGTAACAGACGTTGGCGGACCAACAGTACACGACGGAATACTAAACGCGACATCTTTTGCACAAATGGCCATACCAGACTGTTGCGCTGCATCCTTGTCAAGCACTTGTTCAACTTGCTCTGAGGCGAAAATCCAAAAAAGTACAGCAAGCACAATGGCAAAACCAATGGCAAGCACCGTTGCAATTAACGGGCTAATCCCTTTTTTATTTTTCATAATCATTTCTTAACTACTCCTATGATGATAATCCTAATACGGTTGCATATGAAACCACTAACTGTTGCGCTTCACAAGGTACATACTCCATTGTCTCTGGATCTTGAATCCAGGGCGTGAATTTAAAATCTCCTTCGCTAGTACCTGCTGGATAACTAAACGTCAGAGGAGTACTTTGTCCTGATTGAATAGGTTCCACATCTCCTTGCAAAGGATAAGTCACAGAACTCAACCCTGGCGCAGTATAACTGAGTTGTCGTATAGTAAACGCTCCCTTATTTGTTAAAGTAAAATCTTGTAACAACAACAAGCTAGAATCCAAAGATGACGCATCATAATTAAACGTGGGACCCTGCGAACCAATACCTAACACCACTTCTTCACAATACGAAGATGAAACGACAGAGCCCACATCAAAATCTTTAGTTTTTTGAATAACAAACGTAGAAACCACAGCAGCCAAAGCCACAGAAAACCCAATCAAAAGCACAGCTGAAATTAACGGACTAATACCTCTCTTTGCACGCATACCCCATCTTTTACAATGAGAGTTTTTAAAGCTTACGCCCACGTTCTCACCAAGGCATAACGCCTCTTTGTGTAAAATTCCGTTGCCATTTGTGTTTTGGCAGTGAGTAACTGCTTATCACACACTACTCTTCTCTTATGTAGACACACCTATTATAAAAGTATCTTGAATTTGACCATATTACTCGCTTTTGGGTTAGAAATCTTTAATGTATGCAGAGTTTCATAAAGAATATTCCTCTAAAAATTCCGAAGATACTTGGTTTTATTTAAGAGCGTGGCTAGTAATCTCTAAATTGCAACTTCTATGTTCTCTACACCAGGCCTCACATTTTTCAGCCCAAACCTCCTCTCTGTAGAGCAGTTTACAAATCTTACATATATACGTATTCATTCTTCTAAGAAATTAAGCTAAACCCCATGGGCACTATGACATACAAGAGTGCCACCCAGGTCAGTAGGGCAAAAATAAAGGTAAAAAGGACATAATATTTGTACTTCTTGATAGTTTTCACATTACAAACACCTTCTTTTTTCCTAATCTGTAGAAAAATAGCCGCAACCAAGAAAAGGGTTGCTAGAGGGATAAACAACATCCAGCGAAAGCTTTGCTGTAATGTTCCAGCTAAGGCCATGGCGCTTGAAGCACCACTTAGCCCAATCAACACTAAAACAAGGGGTGTGACACAACAAAGAGCACCAAGAGTTAAACCACCAATTTCACCGATCCGACAGCCTGATTCAAACAAACACGCAATAAGTGCCCGGTCACGCGTGTTACGCGCTGCAGCAAGAAGTTTCTGGTATTCTTCAGCTGAGATCAGCGCACCCGAAGAGACCTTCTTAAGATCACTACGCCGAATGGATGTCTTAAGCCACTTTACCTCATCAGGGTACTCGTTATCTTCAGTACCCTTGTACCACTTAAAAAAACGCTTCAACGCAATCTTACGACCAGACTTTGTCCACGCTGCATACGAAGAAAGCTCTAAAGAACGTACGTATTCCTTAATATCTTCCTTTGTTAAAGCAGCAATGGGCTTATCCATCTGCTTAAAGATACGAATAATGTCTCCAAGTGCGCTTGAAATGGTTGCCAGACGCAAGCCTTGCAGCACCATGCTATCATAATAGCGCAACAACAGATCTTTATCTGCATCACAGAGCTCAGATGAGCGCTGTATCGAAGCTACTTGCGACTGAATACGTCTCTCAATATTGTGTATATCAACTACCATAGGTTCTACCTCCCTATGAGAGTTAAGCCAACTATAAGAACGCACAAGGCCTTGCACATGACCCACCAATAAAGACCTACTGGGGATCATAAAGCTACCCGAGCGCTACCCAAGTTAAGGGTTATGACCAGTAGACCAAACTTTATATAAGTATAGATAACAAAAACGCACAAAGTTTAGCAGGGTTTAAACTGCGCACTTACCTCAATGATAACGGTAATAAAGACGTGCAAACGCACGACAATGGTCCTGCCGTCGGCGCCTACGGCATTCAAACATTTACTCTTAACAGTTTTGCAACACTAGAAGGCGACTACACCGAAGAACATGTGTACCAAATAGGTTTATTTCCAAAAGTACAAGTTGACAACAGCATCCAAACCTGTGAGCAAGAGTTTATAGTACAAGTCGCACAGACAACAGAAATGACTTTAACAGACATTCCCCTAGAAGAAGCAAATGAAATTTCTTCAGAAAACTTTTGCACAGAACCATTCACTCCAAGTGGCACGTCTCTAGTCTCACAAGCCTTCGCCTGGGATGCAAACACCCCAACAGATTTACCAAATGTACATTATGCAGTAGTAATAAACACAGCAGCCGGTCTTTGCAGCAGCGGTCCATGTACAAGAATGATCGGTTTTGATTTTCTCACCTCAGAAACAAATGAAGAAATGACAAACATAGTCTCTACAGTTAACGCACATCCTGTTGGCCATAGAGCGATTCATCCACATAATATATATCTTATGATGGAATATACCGGTGATCCTTCTTTAGCATACGATGGAAATTTTTGGAAAGTTCGTTGGCGAGATAAGTTTGCAAATGGACAAGAAAATATCTGGTTCGACGATTGGACAACGCAAGGCTACGAAAAGATGCAAAATTGGTTTGCAGCCTATAGAGCAGCGGGAGGAAATTTAGATATACTCATAGTAGATTTCGAACGAGATGTTGCCGTCTACGATATCACACGTACACAATTTAACAGTAATCACGCACAAATTAGGAATTGGGCAGAAGAAGTCGTGGCAGATCCACGTTGGCCAGAAATAAAAACAAGGCTAAACACAAAAGCAATCGCTGCAGGCTACAACCCTGTAGAAGTAAACTTCAATGACATTTCAGATATAAGCACATGGGGACCAACAGATCCAAGAACGTTTGTGTGGAACGATGTAATGCACGAGCGAGTTGTTGAAGCACTCAACCACATCCTTTTCGACGCCGCCCGCACACATTTTCCAGCAGTACGCGGCTCTGAATACAATGCATATTTACGCAAATCAGATACACACCGTTTTGGCCAGTACATTATTTCTGGACACAACTCCCCTGTAGGTAGAGGGACTATTGTTGGCACACACAGTGCAAAAGAAAGTTATGGCACTATCCCGAGCCAATTTTATGTGCAAGAACTCACTGCATACGATCCACCTACAGGCCCTCTGCGAAATTGGCACGCGCCAAGAGAAAATGACGCGTTTGAATCATTTATTTTTAGCCATAGATTGTTTAGAGGCATGCGTAGTGTTGATTTTAGCATACCTATCAGTGCATGGATTTCAGGAGACAGACCTTATGGGGCATACACGTCCGCTTGGTTAACTTCAGGGTACGCAGATTCAAACGACTGGTACCACGAGAACATTTTTCATTTAGGTCTTTTAGGTGTAAAAGATTTTCTCCTCTACAACGACGGAAGAAGTTCTGACGGTTCAGGAGAGTTGATGGTAAGCAACACATTAAACGAACTCGACACCATGATAGGTTTTGCCAGCAGAGAATCAGCACCGGTACTTACGCTTGACGCACCAAACTGGGATACAGATAAATATGTGTTAACAGGCATGCGCATCAACGGGTGGGATATCTATCGTTTCACACCAAGGTTTCCAGCAACAGTAACAAGTAATTGTCCAGCAACATTTAATGTTGAAGGTGATGAAATTACACCAGTTGAAGGAGCAAAAATATACACACCCACAAACAGACAATCAAACTTAGGGTACTGGTTAGTCAAACAAAGTTAATCTTCATCACCGTTAAACGGCGCATCTGAAGCAACTTCATCAAGTGCCGCTTCAAGCTTTTCAGCTTCAATCTGTTCAGCTTCTTCAACAAGCTCCTCTTCACCGACAATGTGCGCAACACTCATCAAAGAATCAGCAACACCTAACCGCATCACACGCACACCCTGTGTGTTACGACCGATAACCGAAATACCAGAAGTAGGCGTACGAATAATGATCCCTTTTTTTGAAATAAACATCACATCATCAACAGCATTGACCACACGAATACCCACAACAGCTCCAGTCTTAGCAGTAACTTTTAGATTAATCACACCAGACCCACCACGGTTAATCAAACGATAATCAGATATAGCAGACCGTTTACCATACCCATGCTCAGTGACCGTTAACACATACGGCGCATCACAAATCTCCATACCGACAACAAACGAATCACGAATACGTATGCCACGCACCCCAGATCCGCTTCGACCAATAGCACGAATGTCTGACTCATGACACTTAACAGCACGCCCATCAGCAGTGGCAATAAGCAACGTCGCATCACCATCAGTTAACTTCACAGTAACAAGTTCATCACCTTCGCGCAGAGTAACAGCAATAATGCCACCTTGTCGCGGCCGTGAATATAACTCAAGCGCGGTCTTTTTAATCGTACCATTACGCGTCGCCATAATAAGATACTGTCCGCCAGAAAATTCACGCACAGGAATCATCGCTTGCACACGCTCACCTTTTTGTAAACGTAACAAATTAACTAAAGACGTTCCTTTAGCGTAGCGCGATCCTTCAGGAACACGATAGGCTTTAAGCCAATGCACCCGTCCCGTGTTGGTAAAAAATAACACGTGGCTATGTGTGTGAGCAACAAATACGTGCTCAACAAAATCCTCAGAACGCGTACCAGTGGCAACAATACCTTTACCACCACGTCGTTGCGCGCGGTAGGTGTCTAACGGTACACGTTTAACATACCCTGAATGGGTAACCGTAATAACTACGTCATCTTCTTCAATTAAATCTTCATCTTCAATGTCCCCTGCAAAGTCAACTAAAATTTCGCTACGCCGTGCATCAGCAAACGCATCAGCAACACCCATTAATTCATCTTTGATAATAGCAACAACGCGCGCAGGCGTTGCAAGGATATCTTGCAAGTCCGCAATAAGCTCCATTAACGCATCATACTCTGTGTTAATCTTATCTTGTTCAAGAGACGTTAACCGCTGCAACTTCATGTCTAAAATTGCCTGCGCTTGAATTGCAGACAACGTATACGTCTCCATCAAACCAGTCTTTGCAACAGCAGCATCAGAACTTGCTTTGATTAAAGCAATAACAGCATCAATATGATCTAAAGCAATACGTAATCCTTCAAGGATATGCGCACGCTTTTGCGCTTTAGTTAACTCAAACTGCGTACGCCGCTCAACGATTTCTTTACGGTGATCTAAAAACACTTGCAACATGTCTTTGAGTGACAACACTTTTGGTTGTTTGTCAACAAGGGCAAGCATGATGGTACCAAAGGTAGTTTGCAGCTGCGTATGTTTGTACAATTGATTCAAAACAACTTCACCTTGCACATCACGTTTCAGTTCAATAACAATACGCATACCGTTACGGTCAGACTCGTCACGTAAGTTAGAAATGCCCTCGACACGTTTATCGCGAACAAGCGTAGCAATGTTTTTTAACAACAATCCTTTGTTGACCATATACGGGATTTCAGCAATTATAATCTGTTTCTCTTCAACCACACACTTTGCACGCACAATGATTTTCCCAGTGCCATGTTTGTACGCTGAACGAATCCCCGCGGTACCGCAAATAATGCCTCCTGTCGGAAAATCCGGACCTTTAACATGTTCCATTAAACCGATGTAATCAATGTCAGGATTTTCAAGCAAAGCAATAGCTCCATTACAGACTTCAGAAACATTATGCGGAGGAATGTTAGTTGCCATACCAACAGCAATACCGCTGGACCCATTGATTAACAAGTTAGGAATCTTTGCAGGTAAAACGACAGGCTCTTGCACTTGACCATCAAAATTGTCAACAAAATCAACTGTATCTTTATCAATGTCAAGTAAAAGTTCCTCAGCAATCTTACGCAATCGGCTTTCTGTGTAGCGGTATGCTGCAGCCATATCGCCATCTTGATTGCCGAAATTTCCTTGCCCATCAACTAAAGGGTAACGTAAACTCCACGACTGTGCCATACGAACAAGCGCATCATACACAGACGAGTCACCATGTGGGTGATACTTTTTAAGAACCTCACCAACAACACCTGCACACTTTGAATGTTTTTTATTGTAATGTAATCCTTCTTTATACATGGCATACAAGATACGTCGATGTACTGGTTTTAATCCATCTTTAGCATCAGGTAACGCCCGACCGACAATAACACTCATTGAATAATCTAGGTAAGACGTCTTCATTTCATCTTCAATGACAGTCGAAATTATTTGTTGCTCAGCCATAATCACACATCCAAGTTTTTCACATCAAGCGCGTGCGTCATAATAAACTCACGTCGCGGCGGAACTTGATCCCCCATAAGCATTGAAAACGTTTGATCAGCAACAGCCGCATCATCAATCGAGATTTGTTTTAAGAATCTCCGTGTAGGGTCAAGCGTAGTTTCCCACAACTGTTCAGGGTTCATCTCACCTAAACCTTTGTAACGTTGAATAGAAACATTTTCTTTTTCTAAAGTTGCCAAATACGTTTCTAATTCAGTATCATTATACACATATTTTTTATTTTTACCCTTACCAACACCATACAAAGGGGGCATAGCAAGATACACATATCCTGCTTCAACAAGTGGCTTCATATATCTAAAAAAGAATGTTAAGAGCAAACAACTAATGTGCGAACCATCAACATCAGCGTCTGACATAAGAATAATTTTATGATAACGTAGCTTAGAAATATCAAACTCATCACCAATACCACAACCAAGCGCAGTAATTAAAGCTAAAAGTTCATTATTTTTAAACATTTTATCCAAGCGCGCTTTTTCTACATTCAAAACTTTTCCACGTAAAGGTAAAATTGCTTGTATTGTTCGCGTACGACCAGATTTTGCACTATTGTGTACAAAAACACCTGCAGAAAGAGCAAAGTTATGAGTTCCGGTAATTTCCAAATCATAAACATCCATGGGTTGATCAACCCATTCAATTCTCTTTATTTTATGGTTATAATTTGCGATAGCCTCAACCATTGCTCGTTCATTTCCTGCAAAGAAGCGATTAACAAATGTATCTTGGCGAAGTAGATTTTTATCATTTAATGCAACTCGAACAAGATCGTACTTTTCAAGAACGTCATTTTCATGAAGCTCCTTCATTAACTTGATAGAGTGACAGTAATAAGTTTTATTATATGCCCTCTCACGTTTTTTTCTAAACTCAGGTGTCCATTGTTCTTTAGTTTTTTGGCTTCTCCACGCAAGAAGTTTTTCATCTTGCCATTGTTCCTTTGCCATTTGGGAATATTCTTCTCTCTTTTCAGGATACTTATCAAAATATTCTTTTACCCTTTTACCTTGGGCTTTTCTATGCTCTTCATTAGACCAATACTCTTTTTGAGCTTGATACAATCTTTTCAAGAGTTTGTTGCGATACTCTTCATTGGAATAATAAAATTCAAGGTACTTCTCACCCATATATACTTTATAATCTTCATTTTCCCATCGTTTTTTTGCTCGCCTACTAAGTAGATCTCTTATCTTAAGCATAGATTTTCGAACTTTATTTTTAAATTCAGGTGTTTGCCGAATTCTGCGCAATTTTTCTTGGACTTCAGGCGTTTGTAAAAAAATGTGAGCATGATCTCTATGCAGTTGCATGTGGTCTTCTGCACCCATTCTTACAATATTTTCAGGACTATTATTTAATTTATTAAAATCAACGTGATGTCTATGAAAATCTTCAATAGGGGAATAAATCTCTTTTTCTAAATTATATTCATCAGCGAGCACATGAGTGAAGAACCATCTCCTTTTCGGTCCATCAAAGACCATTTCATAACCTTCAATAGGCGCACCCTTACCTTTCTCAGATAATTTTTTTCTTAATGGAGCAAGATTCATTTCTTTAGTCAATTGTTTTGCTTCAACATACTCATTGCTTGTCAATCTAAACTTATGATCAGGAGTACAAATGATTTCTTTATCATTATCTAATACAATTTTTATAACCTGTGCACTTTTTTTCGTTCTACGAGGATGTTCTATTTTTGCAATTTTAATAGAGCCTTTATCATCCAATGTGTAACAATAATTATTCTTACCCTCTTGATGTTCTTTAACAAGTTCCCTAAAAGTAAGGTCTCGTCCATCAACAAGGGCAACCTTCGTATCACCTGAAAAACAGCCACCAGCGCTCATCCCCTCAACAATGAACAGCTCACACTTCGCAGGATCCTTCTCTTGACAATCAGCAAGCTTCCCAGGCAAAGAAGCAGAGTCCAAAAGACCTTTACGCCGCGTTAAATCTCGCGCCTTACGTGCAGCCTCACGCGCTTTAGCAGCAGTGACTGCTTTACCGATAATAATCTTTGCCGTACGCGGATTCTCTTCAAAAAACGTTTGCAAAGCAGAAGTCGTTAACGAATCAACAATACCTTTAATCTCAGAGTTACCTAACTTTGTTTTCGTTTGCCCTTCAAACTGCGGTTCGGCTACTTTCAAAGATAAAATGCACACTAGCCCTTCACGCACATCAGACCCACTTAAAGAAATGTCCGTCAACTTATGTTGTTTGATGTAACGGTTAACTGAACGCGTTAAAGCAGTTGAAAAACCGCTCACATGTGTACCACCTTCATGCGTGTTAATGTTATTCACATAACTAAACAACGATTCTTGATACGAATCATTATACTGCATGGCAAACTCAACAACCGTGCCAGACTCTTCACAACTCACATAAATAATATCTTCATGTAAGGGTGCTTTCGTTTTATTCAAATAGGCAACATAACTTTTAATGCCTCCTTCATAATGGAACTCTTTTTTTGCATCACTACGCTCATCAACAAAAATGATACGCAAACCTTTATTGAGAAAAGCAAGCTCACGCAAACGAGTAGCTAAAATTTCAGCATCAAAATCAGTGACTGAAAAAATGTCTGCATCAGGAGTAAACGTAATTGTAGTGCCAGTCCGCTCCACATCGCCAACAATATCCAAAGCACTTTGTGCAACACCACGCACATAGGATTGAGTAAAATGTTTACCTTTTTGATAGACATCAACTTGTAAAGAAGACGATAATGCATTAACACAACTAACACCAACACCGTGTAAACCACCGGAAACTTGGTACGAGTCTTTGTCAAACTTACCTCCGGCATGTAAAATCGTTAAAGCAACTTCAACACCAGACTTACCTTCACCTTCGTGAAAGTCGGTAGGAATGCCACGACCATCATCAGCAACAGACAATGACCCGTCTGCATGTACGGTAACAACAATCTCGGTGCAATGCCCAGCCATAGCTTCATCGACAGAATTATCGCACACCTCCCACACAAGATGGTGTAGGCCTTTTGCATCGGTAGACCCTATGTACATACTCGGTCTAACTCTCACTGCCTCTAATCCTTTAAGAACTTGGATACTGGATGCTGAATATGATTGCTCTGAACTCATAATAATGAACCTTCCTTAACAAAAAACACCTCTTTAAACATAGAAAAAAGAACAGGTTCTTCTTTATAAAGCTTGTTATTGCTAAAACAGCAAAATATAGGCAATACAGCGCGTAATTCAACAAATTACTCCTTTATATAAACAAAAAGTCTTTTATAAAGGCAATTCCTTGCAAAAATGTATGAAAATCATCATCCTAGACACAAACTTCTTAGTGCATTGCCTAGACTGGAAAATTCGATTTGAAGAAGAGGTACAACGTATTGTAGACGAAACCTACACGCTTGCGGTACTTGATAAAACGATCCAAGAACTCAAAACCCTTAAAGGGCAACCGGCAAAAATCGCACTACACCTCACAGAGAGGTATAAAGTACTCAAAACAGAGTCCCACGGCTACACAGATGACGATATTTTGCAATTTGACGACACAAACCACATCTTAGCAACACAGGATAAAGAACTTAAAAAACGCTGGCAAGGACAAATAATTACGATAAGAAAGAAAAGTTATCTAGAGCTTACTTAAGGTCGAGAAAGAATAATCTCAAGCTCAGCCAAAGCGTCAGGTGCAACATCATCATAAAGAGAGTCAAATGAAGCAACAATAGATTCAGGAGATAAACGTCGTTCAAGTGCACAAACAGCAACAAATGTATGTTCACCGGGCAAGACACCACAAACACCCATAGACGTCCCCGCACCAAGCGTTAAAAAACGCACATCAGAGTAACGTACAGTAGCATCACGATATGGGTGATGTACAGTTAACTGTTCAACACCAGAATCAGCCAACTTAGCGACATAGGCCTGTGCTTGCAACGGCCCACCCATACGCGCCACATACAAAGGAAGTGAAGCAACCAAATCTAAAGACAACTCACCGTCTGGCGTTTGTTTTATCCAGTGAAAAGGTAATCGGCACGCATAGTGTTGCGGTAACATTTTTTGTTCAGCAACGTTGGTAAAGCTATCATAATCAAACACATCCACACGGCCTGTAGCAAGACGTCCAGAAATTGCTCTGGTAACTTGTTCACGAGTAAGTCGCAAACTGCCATCTTTTTGCATAGCTGCCTTTGGTAACGAATCTAAAGTAAGGGGCCCACACCCGTGGTAAATCATCAACGCTTCTTTACTAGGATCTCCATGCGCAAGTGTGGGATCCATAATAACAAACTCTTGAGAAAAACCAACAACACTTCGTTGCCAAGTGAGGTGGTCAAATGGCGCCGCAAGGCGTCCACGAATCAAGGTAGGTAAATCAGCAACATGGCCTTGCTCACCAAATTGATTTTCCGCCGCAGCAAGTGCAGATAAAAAATCTTCGTGCGCAAAACTCAGCCCTGTTTGATAATGGATTTGTGGCACGCCCGGGTCTAAGATATGTGAAGTCATTGTTTATACACGTCTCCTAAACGCGCAACAATAGCAGCAGTAACATCATCTGGATAACCTGCTGCATGTACACGAGCAACAGCTTGCTCAAGAGTGATCTCTTGCGCAGAATGTATCTCAGGGTTAACGGCAAAAAATGAAGCGCCAAACATCATATTTTGATCCCCACGTATACCGCGTATGATGGTACTGCCAACCTCTGGTGCTGCATCATCTTGACCCAACACTAAAAATCGCGCATAGGGTTTATCTGGATTGGTTTTTTCTGAAAAGGTATTTCGATGCAACACCTGTTGCACACCATAGGCTTGTTTATGTTCTAATAAATAACGTTGTGCAATCGCTAAACCACCACAACGAGCAATAAGTAACTGGTCTTCCACCTTTGCTTCAGTAACCGGTTTGCCACAATAGTCTCCCCCAACAACCGTCTCAAGATCTAATTTGACGCCATAAGGAATTTCTAAATCATCTTCTGCATCTAAAAAATCTTGATAGGGTAAAAAAGAAAAACCACTTGCAGAATTAAGAATCGCAGCAACATGTTCAGCTAACAGCGGGATGGGGTACTTAAGGTCTCTTGAGGAAGGTGCACGTATAGCATCAATTAAGTCAGGTTGTAAAGGGCCTCGTCCATGGTACACAAAAATGCTCGGCGTACCAGCAGCATCTACACCAACAATTTCAACAGTGTTACTCGTAATGGTCGTTTGCCAAAGAGAAGAAGTGTGTTCAGCTAAGATACGTGCAACAAGTAATTCCGGAAGTGACGCTACAGAACCATCCTCACCAGCATACGCATAAGCAAGACGAAGTGCACTTGAAAGGGACCCCCGCGTTTTAGTTGCATGAACTTTTGCAGTTAAACCATCCTTGTAGGTAGTGGTACTACCAACAATAATTTCAGAAATCTCTTCTGCCGGTGTCATAATCACCGGCTCTCGTCCAAAAGAAACTTCTACAGCAGCAGGAACTGGTCGCGCTTTACCAAAAAGAACAAAACTATCTTGCGCATCCTGTCCTTCTTCAGTCAAAATCGCTTTGAAGAATTGTGCACGAGGAGAACCACCAGATGAAAGCTCAGAGTTCCCACTCATTTGTGAAAGAACCTCTCCAAGGCCTGCAGAAAGCCCGCCAGCAATACCTTCACCTAGCCCTTTACCAAGGTCAAGACCATCTCCATCTAAACCAACTTTAATTTTTTCACTTGCATCTAAATCTACTTTCAAACTGCCACTTCCACTAGCCATATTTCCTAAATCAACATGTACTTGTTGAGGTCCATTGCTTGTGGGTGAAGATGAATGGTGGGTTGGTGTATCCACAGGCGCAGTTGATGCAGCAACACCTTGTGGAGGCTGGTAAGCATCCTCTGGCGCTGACGCATCCCGGTGCACCGTTGTTTCATGTACAAGACGATGTATGACTTCTTTACGGTGTACAACAGGGACTTCTTCTGAAGGTAAAGGTTCAACAAAAAGACTTCCCAAATCCATCTCTTCTTCAGGATGTACAGGTGGAATTGAATCAAAAGGAGGAACTAACGTTTGACCAACTTGTGTTGCATATCCATCAGCAAACCTTTCAGAAGCTTTTCTTGATGAATCCACTGCTGGAACTTCCTGTGTTACCGTACCATCCTGTTCTGACATCGGTGCAACGTCAGGAGGAGTATTATTTGCTCGAAAACTCTCCTGTGGCTGTATTGCAGGCAAAGCAACAGTAGGTGCAGATTGTAAGGATCCAGAAACTTGTTTGCCAACAGTTAAGACAGGAACTTCCATACGCGTTGCCAAATCGTCTAACGAAACGACTGGTGCCTCCAAAATGGTCTTGACTTCATCAGGAGAATCCTCTTGTAAAACAGAAACGTCTGGACGCGTCACCGTCAAATTAGCAAGTGCAGCATCAAGAGTAACAGCACTTCGCGCAATCGCTTTGCCACCTGCAACAACAAGCGAATAAGAACTCTGTCCTTCAAGCAACGGTGCCCCATCACAACCAATAAAATCAAAACCAACCGAGGTAAGAAACGCTGCAGGGTCTTGTGGCAATTTTTTATCCATAAACGGATGAGGTATGCAAAGTTGTGAAAGAGAATCTGAAAAGGTATGTATGTAACGCCAGGCTGATTTAAACGACCCAGCAAGAGCAACATAAAGTGGATGGGTCATTTCAAGAAACTCAGCAGGGTAGGGTTCCAAAGCAAGTTGTGCAATTTCTCGTGCAGCAAAGACAATTCCATAACGTTCATAAGAAGCCTCAACACCATTACTTATTTGCTCTGGAGTTAAAATCTCACTTTCAGCAAGCAATCGTACAACTTCATCATCAGAAAATAAAAAGCCTCCTTGTTCGGTAACTGGCCGAGAAAGTAACGAATCATCCATTGCACATAAATTATGTGTCACTAAAAAGAGCGGTTCATCACGAGAAAAAAATTTCCCCTCGCGGTCAAAACCGTAAACACCCATGCTATTACCCAAATGTACTTTGGGAAAAACGTCTACTGTTTTAGCAGCCGGAACGCTTGCCCGTCCAGATACTAAATCGGCAAGAGAAACTAAAGAACCACCATACTCCTGCAGATGTGCTTGCACAGCAAACAAAGCACCTTCCAAACTCACATCAGTAAATACATAACAAGGCACACGTGCATCTGCAACAACATCATGATCTAACACAAATGATTTTCTCTCAGCCATTTTTTTCATACAAAAGTAAAGGCAAAAAAAGAGTAAGAAAACAACGCAATACTCCTATTACTCTCCTCTTCTGCAAATTATCACCTCTCTCAAAAATTCACACATTTTACCTAATAAAGGTTATGCTACTAAAGAGTAGTAATTGTATACTACCCACAAGAAATACTATACTACCTACTAAAAGTAATATTCCTGTAAAATCTCACCTTCAGACACCAAAACCTATTTAAATACCCCAACAGGCCCAAAACCCATATGTTCTATGAATTAGAAGTCAAAAGCCACGTACGGGTGCCGCCAACAACGCTAGGCAAACCCACTAGTGAATCGGTGCTCGAACAACTCAATGAAAAGTACGAAGGGCACATCGGCCAACAAAGCGGCTTTATCATCTGCGTGACTGACGTGCAAAACATCGGCGAAGGTATCGTGGTTCCGGGCGATGGTGCAGTCTACTTTGAGACTGAGTTCAAACTCATCACCTTTATTCCCGAATTACAAGAATTAATCTTGGGTAAAATTACAGATATCACCAACTTCGGTGCGTTTATTAGCATGGGCCCGACAGACGGTATGATTCACGTCTCCCAAACCATGGATGATTACATTTCAGTCAGCAAAGATAAGGTGTTACAAGGAAAAGAATCTAAACGCGTGCTTAAAGTAGGCGACAAATGTCGCGCACGTATCATTGCGGTATCTTTTAAAGACATAACCAACCCCAAGATTGGTCTGACCATGCGCCAACCAGAGTTAGGTGCAATACACTGGGGCGAAGAAAAGAAGAAAGGCAAAAAGAAATGAAACGAAAAGTATGTAGAAAATGTAAAGTCTTCATTGATTCAACAGATAGTCCTATCAACGGTTGCACGCACACTGAGACAACCACAACATATTTAGGACGCGTGGTTATTATTCACCCAGAAAAATCACTTATTGCAGAAAAATTAGGGGTAAGCGTAGCAGCAGAATACGCGATTAAAACACGATGAAATTACAAAAAGAACAAGAAATGCCTTTACTTGCAAGAAAAAGACAAACATTTGTTATAGAACATCACAAAGACAAAACACCTTCTCGTCTTGAGCTACGGGCACAAGTGGCAAAACATAACAAAACAAAAGAAGATTTAGTAAACATTCGCCACGTATATCAACAATACGGGGAGGGCAAATCAAAAATTATTGCGCACGTCTACAACGATGCAAAGCTATGTCAAAAACTAGATCCTTTGCGAAAAAAAGATCAGGAACGAATGAAAAAACAGGCTGAAGCAAAACAAAAAGCAGCACAAGAAAAAAAGGCACAAGAAGCTCCTAAAGAAACTGAAGAAAAAAAAGAACAAGAAGCTCCTAAGGCAGAAGAGGAAAAAACAGTATAATGGCAAAGGCAAAAAAAGACACCAAAGCAAAAGGCCCAGCAAAAAATAAAGTTCCCTCTAAAAAATACAGCAAATACACTGTTGAAGGCGAGACACTCAAACGCGCACAAACTTGTCCCAAGTGCGGTCCGGCAATGTTTTTAGGTTTACACAAAACAAGAAAGCACTGCGGTAAATGCGGCTACACAGAATTTGTAAAAAAAGAATAAAGATTTTTAAAATTTATTGAGCTCTCCTAAAAGAGCATCCAGCGCACCAGTTTCAACATAAGAGTCATTATAGTTTAAATCCATCACCCATGATGTATTAGAAAAATGGGGTACAGCTCCATAATTATGTATGTCGCCACTTCTTCCATACAAACCAAGAAATTCCTCATCATCGCTTCCGTAGATAAAACCGGTATGTGTATCATCACCAATTTTAACTTCTTCAATAGGCGTCCCTGCAGGGACTGAAGGTATAAACGAACCACGGTTATCCAGCACTACCGCACGAAAGCGGTCAGTAAGTCGTACAGCTAAACTTGCAGCTTGCGCACCACCCGAATGTCCAATAAGTCCATGACGACCGGTAGCAATGTTTTGTTCGCTAAGATAATCTAAAATGTTTATACCCTGAGAAATCTCTTGTTGTCGTGCTGCAGTAAGAGACGACCCCGCGCAAGTCAGTGCAACGTTTGCAAGCTCTTCATCATACCCGTCATACGCGCGCGTTTCAAGCACAAGAAGAATAAGTCCAGCATCAATAATTTCATGAGCATGATTATCTTGTAAAAATTCGCCAACTTCATCATTCGTAAAAGGATGACCTGGTAATCCAAGCACAGCTGAAAGAGGACCTTCCTGATTTTCTGGCCGGTAAAGACGGTACTTAATATCACCCAACAGAGGATCAGCAACAATAATAATTTCTTCAAGTATTCCTGGCTGATAAATACTAGTCGCAACAAGCCGCGCATCTAAAGGTTGATCGGCAACAGCATCGGAGTAAAGGCCCATATCAAGCACGGCTTCTAAGTCTTCACGTAATGCTTGCGCATCTGGAGAAAAATAATCTACAAAAGGAAGTTCAAGGATAACTTGATAAACTTGTTCTTTAAAAGCATCATGACACGCAAAATCTGTGCTTGAGCCAGGGTTTAGTTCATCTGCAAGAACAAGATAGTCGGCATTACACTCTTGGGCAGGCCGAAAACAATCCCAGTCTGGCCCTACAGGAAACAAGCCATCCTCAACAGTATCATCATCATCATCACCTACAGCACTGTCATCATCATCTACAAGAATAGCACTATCATCATCATCAACGACAAGATCATCATCATTACTTACAAAATCGTCATCGTCCGTATTTGGAGAAGGACAACAGGTTAAAAGAGGCAAAAGGGCTAAGGATATATATTTTTTGGACATCTCAAAAAGAACAAAGGAGCAAAAACTTATATAGTTTTTCAAAAAAATACAAGTCACTAACTTAGAGTGGCAAAAGATTTATTAATTTTATTTACTATGATAGCTTATGAAAAAGATTCTAGCAACATTAGCAATGGTCTCTGGTTGCATAGCACCAGCAGAAGAACCTTTAGAGGAACAAGAATTTTTAGAAAAAATAGCTCAACCTGTAGGTTGTCAAGATGTTTCATCTCTACCTCACGAAGAATATGTTATCGGCGAACAAACAAGCGCCGAGGTGGCACAGGAGATAGCGCTCAACGCCACAATAGATTATAGCCTTTCCAGTTTTGAGGGGTATGTTTTTGGGTGTAGGCTTCGAGAAACAATACAAAAAGTTTTAGACTTGCGTTGCCGTAAAGTTGGCACAACCACAAGTATAAGTGCACAAGGACCGGTCATATCAGGCATGGGTTTACCACCATGGACAACCGTTGACGATGAACAATCTTATTTTTCCGTTGCAGCAGCAATACGAAAAACAGACGGCGAATATACATCTCCCTACGGTGACCCGCAATTCACACAAGTTTCACCAGGTGCATGGGAAGACACACCTACTTGTCTTGATTTCAACGAGTATGGGATTGGCCCAGACGCCCCACCCTTAGAGATTTTAGTAAAAGCATTTATTGGTATAACAGCAGAAGGGGCAGAATCTGGAAATTTTGAAGAGATCCTAGAATTATTCAATAGCGAGCCAACAGAGCGATATCTTATAACAGTTCATGGCTGGAGAAGTAAAGCGCCCGATTATGCACTTTCTTGCTTTGCCTCTCCCACTATACATCCTGACGAGCGTTGTTACACGCACGAAGTTGGCGCAGGCATACCACAAAACAAAGATGATGGATATGCAACCGGTCCTGGAACAAGCTTCGATTTATCCTGGGAAAGACTACTTTTAAAGGCAAAGAAATTATAAAACCCAAAGAGAAATTCACAAGGAACTTCTCCCTGGGAAAAAGAGGTGATAGAGTATAGATTCATCCCTACTATTTAAACTTTTCGGTATGTATCTACTCTGCAGGGGTAACTACTTGCCCGATAACGCCTCATAGGCTTCCAGAAGATGCTTGTAGATCGCCTTTTTATCCGATGTAGAAAGATACGGCTCTAATTGCTCATAAGCACCTGAAAGTGAACTATACAACTCACGTGCATAGACGATTTGACCCTGCGCAAGTGCAGCATCTAACTGATGCAGTGAAGCAGTAAAATGGCGGTGATAATAGACGCGTTTCACAGCAAGCGATTCGGCGTGACGAAAACGTCCAATAAGACGCGAAAAAAATTCAGGCATACCCATGCGACCATCATGTAGCATCGATACTACCAAGCCAAACGAACACAGCAGCAAAAAAGCCATGACATAATCGCGCCAAGATAAATGGCGTAAGGCAACTTCACGCCAGGTCGCACCACCAAAGGTAGCAGCATCAAGCATGAAATCAAGCACCGATTTACGCAAACCCTGCTCGTCAACATATCTTAGCTGTACACGTCCATCAAGGCCGAGTTCTGGCGCAGGCAATTCAGCAACAGGAAGCGTTCCAGTTAAAACATCAGCAGGAACAATTGGCGCATCAACAGAACCACCGGCCCCGCTACCTCCAACAGCTACGGTTTCTTCTTCAGCTTCAGTGGCAGCTGTAGCAGTAAAATTTGTGGTCTCACTATTGTTCAGATTTTCGCTAGTATCATTGGCGACAATAGTAATATTGTGTAACCCAGAATAGAGAATAGTATACGTGCCACTATACGTATTGGTGGTAGAGGTGGCATTGGTTAAGGTAACAATAACAGTATTGGTATCTGGTTGAGTAACATTAGCAAAGACAACATCAATAATGGTTGCATCAGTAACGTTTGCAGAGATAGTAATAGCATCGTCAACAGTAAATGCGGAATTGTTTACAGGAATAATGTCAGAAACTGTTGGAGGGGTTTCATCAAAAGAACTAAAATTTGTAACTTCGGTATCATTCAAGTTTCCTTGGGTATCACTCACAAAATACGTGATGTCAAAGTTGCCAAGAGCACCAACAACAGTATAAGAAACATTAAATGTATCTGCAAAACTTGCATTGGCAAGTGTTAAGCCAGTCACACTTGCGTTAGGAAGCGTCACATTTGCAGTAACGCTTTCTACACCAACACTATCGGTAACATTAATAGATATTTCAATCACAGAACCTACCGCAAAGACAGAGGTGTTTACCGGTGTCTGATTAACAACAGTTGGCGCAGTGGTATCGGTTGCCGTAAAGTTTGTTGTTTCTGAACTATTCAAGTTTCCTTCAGTATCATTGGCAATAAAAGTAATATTGTAGTTACCGATGTGCAACGGAATTCTATACGACGCATTGTATTTATCCAAGAAACTGTGATTGAATAAAGGTAGCTCGGTCACACTGGCGTTCGGCAAGGTGATGTTCGCTGAAACATTTTCCACACCTACAAGGTCAGTGACATTTATGGAAACTTCAATGATGCTATCAATTTCAAACAGCGACGTGTTTACAGGTGTTGCATTAACTAATGACGGCGCGGTGGTATCGGTCGCCGTAAAGTTGGTTTCCTCCGTATTGTTCAAATTGCCCTCTGTATCATTAGCAATAAAGGTAATATTGTAATTGCCAATAAGGAGGGGAACGCTGTAGGACGCGTTATACTTATCTAAGAAACTATGGTTAAAGAGAGGCAATTCAGTAACACTGGCGTTAGGCAAGGTAATGTTCGCTGAAACATTTGCAACACCAATACCATCCGTCACATTGATAGAAATTTCAATCACAGAACCAATCTCAAAAAGAGAAGTGTTGACCGGCGTCGCATTAACTAATGACGGCGCGGTGGTATCGGTCGCCGTAAAGTTGGTTTCTTCACTATTGTTCAAATTGCCTGAAGTATCGTTGGCAATAAACGTGACATTATAATTGCCAAGCAAAAACGGAATGGTATACGACGCATTATACTTATCTAAGAAACTGTGATTAAAGAGAGGCAACTCGGTCACACTGGCATTGGGTAAGGTAATGTTTGCTGAAACGTTTTCCACACCTCCACCATCAGTTACATTTACAGAAATCTCAATGACGTTACCAGCCTCAAAAATAGAGGTATTAACAGGCGTTAAATTAACTACTGCAGGAGCAAGATCTGCATCACCACCGAAAGGAAAACTGTCGTTTGTAAAAACAGCGGCAAGTTCATCCAAAGAATCATAAATGTTAAACACAGAATCACAGATACTATCCCCATTGTTGTCAATACAACCCTCAGCTACCGTGTCAAATTGTCCCCAGAAATTTCCTTCGCTGGAACTGTTAAAAGATACAGTGGTGGATTCTGTGGTTCCGTTCATTTCTGTAAAGTTGTTGCGAACAAATAAGAAATTGGTGTTAACACTGTCAATCTCAAAAGCAAGAAAACCATCTAAGCTTCGGCATTCTAGAAACGTGTTGTTAGTCAAATTCAACGTGTGAGAGTTACTAAAATCCGTACAATGATTATCTGTCGAATTAAAACGGTTTTGATCAAGGATACTATCATTATAAAACTCACCACCAATCGGAAATTGATTCGCCGTAATGTTGTTTAATATCAGGTCAACGCGATAAGTGTCAACAAAACGTAGCGCAAAATTCGCCAAAGTGGTTGCTGAAGCGTTATCAAAATTATTGTGAGCAACAACACCCGAGGTAACATTTCTAAATCGCAAAGACAAGTTCATCGAGTGAGAAATGAAGTTTCCCATAAAGGTGATATTGGTTACATTAACTGCATCAACCATAACAGCAGAAATCGTACGAGCGTCGTTATCTACGATGGTAGCGTTGAGAACGTCCGTAAGAGTAATCCCCGTTTCAACTGAGCTAAAAGAGTTGTTAGAAATAGTAAAGTTACTAGAAGAGTTTTTGATGTCAACCATCGTTGTCCCTGCCTGGCTTACAAAACCATTACCAACAATTTCAAAATCCGAGGCCTCAGTAATTTCAACTCCCCCGTTATTAAGCGGTTGAATGGTATTATTGTGAATCAAAACAGGTCCAGGCCCATAAGAAAAAATAGTCACAGAGGAGCTGTTAGTAAGATTATTAGCAATAACTTCATTAGTGGCACCGGTACGGTTCAAAAAGACGCCATAAGCGTGGGTGTTCGTGATATTGTTATGTTGGATCGAGTTGTTTGAAGATGAGCTAACAAGGTCATTGTCAACAGGGCGAGTTTCAATAACAACAGCATGCTGGCCACTAGTAACGGTATTGTTTGCAATTTGGTTATGATCAGACGAACGCACGCGGACAGCAGCATACATGGTGTCTGAATCAACATTGCCTCTAAACGTGTTGTTGCGAATAAGGACATAATCAGTATAGTTTAGTGAAACTGCCGTGTGACTAAAGTTCAAAAAGGTATTGTGCGCAATAAAGTTGCCCGCGTCTCCTGAGTCATCAAACCCACTCATAAAAATATCAGCGCGGTTAATCAGCCCAGCATTAGTTGCATCGGGTTCGTAGCCATCTCGAAACGTATTATAAATAATCGCAGATTCAACAAAACTAGGACCAAGCTGAGCCTCAAAAATAATGGAGCGGGTAACCACATCAATGAATTGGTTAAATTGAATCGTCAAGTTATAGATAGATGCATCAGCATGCGAGACAGCAATAACATTTGCCGCCATATCTCTAAACGTATTATTATGAACCGTCAAATTCGTGGTTGTCCCCGTAAACCGCATATATGCGGTGCTATAATCTATGCCGGTAAATTCATTAAAGGCAAAAACACTTTCATTAATTCCTCTCAGAAGGATATCTCCTGAGGTAGTAAACACATTGTTTGTGACATTTAATCCATAAACTTCTCCTGTCTCAATATGGGTGGTCGCATTGGCAAAAGTAGAATTAATAATAGTGACATTAATAGTATCTTCAACAAAAACAGAAGAATTTCCAATGTCATTGAAATAACAATTTTGGATGGTAATATTCCACAAACCAGATCCCACTGGAGGAAAATGGAACCCCACAGACCCGTGACCTGGCACTTCAGTAACGTTATGACCTAAACAGTCAAAAACAACGTCATTGGTTTTAAACTCAATACAAGCCCGTGTAGTGTTAAAGTTCGTTAAATTCCTCGTAGTGCTTACATATCCATCTCCAGCATTTACCGCACTGTCACAGGTTGAACAAGAGTTACAGCTAGCATCGTTTGAGGCAAACTGCACAGAATCATTAAACCCAACACCACCGTAGGTAAACTGCAAATAGTGTTTGCCCGTGGTAACTACCTCATCAACAAACGAAGACGTAAAATTACACGAATAATCTGCAACTTTAAACGATTCTACAACGTACGAGTCGGTTGGTTGCAAAGAAGAATAAGCAAGCTCAGTACCGTTTACAAACACCGCAAGCACATCATCAACTTGTGAAATATTGTTACAGGTTAAGTCTAAAAAGCGTAAATCATCAAACGTACCGTAGTCATCAAATAATTCTTCACCAAAGGTAGTGCCGTTAATGGCCGTCACAGTTAAATTGGCAACACCTGTGGTGTTAAACAACACAGTCCAGTTCCCACCAACAACCGGGCTACTCACAGGGTTCAATAGAGTTAGCTCAACAACGTAACTTTGATCACTCAAATGAGGAACAGTCCACGCAACAACATCAACAAGGTCATTGTCGTTAGTGTCATGTAAGGTTGCCTCCTCTACAAGAACCCGTGAGTTATTAACAAGGTGATAGACAGCAACACTCCCTGCAGGGACATCACCAACAGAGATATTGGTAACAATGGGTACAGCAATGTGCTGCTCAGAAGAAATGTGTACGTGCTTTTCATATGAGCTAACATCTGCAACTGTTTGTTCAGGCCCTGGAAGCGTGTAGCTTAACGTGTGTACACCAGTTAAAGGGATTTGTGCACGAAGTGTCACATTACCAACAGAAGCAGCAGTAACACCTTCCTCAAGAGCAACAACTTCCTGCTCTTTGCGCAAAACAACATCAGACGCAGCAACAGGAACAGACAGATCAACATCACCGGCGGCAAGAATAACGTCCCGCTGCCAGCTAACAGGTACACCAACGTGTACTGCACCAACAGGCATTTCAGAAAGAACGTGCACCGAAGCACCCTCGGGAGTCACAACAGAAGAATTAGGTGTCGCCAATTTCTGTTGCGAAGAGTTCCCAAGGGGTTCTGGTACATACTTCTCCCCCTCTGAAATATGGGTAGGAGTAGGAATAGTAACATTTACAATAGTGTCATTTTCAACAGGCACATCAACTATAATGTCAGGCAAAGCAACAACATCACCCACAACAACAGTCTCTTCAAATACTAAAGTGCCAGCATCATAGAGTTTAACAGTATGTTCACCCGGCGTAAGATCTAACGAAAGCGTGGAAAGTGCATACACACGCACACCATCTTCATTGGTTGTTAAGTTTGCAGAGATTCCGCGAGAAACGCCATCAATTTCAAGATATGCTTCAGAAGAAACTTCTTGGTTTATATCTAAAACAACAAAACCAGTAGGAGAAAACGATTCCCAAGCAAAAAATGAGCCAAAACCAAGCAAAAGCAGAAGAGCAAAGAGAATGTACACTACAGAAACATCCCTCGACCCCTTTTTACTACGGCCTCCCCTCTTCTTTTTACTGTTTGTAAGGTACAATAGCGACACCAATACCCTACAACAAAATTACAAAAGTGTATATATAAAGGTTGCGGGCAAAGGTTTTAGAAAAAAGTGGTAAGTTTGAATTAAATCTTTTTTTGCTGTGCGTTGCTGACAAAAGGTAATGTGTAAATAACGACATTTTTACTTTCATCATAAGTGATATTTTTTTCTCCTTGTTCAAACTGTATGGTTAGTGCTTGTTCTCGAATCTTTTTAGGCAAGAAGGTCTTTAGCGGCGTTACAGTAAATTGTCCAAGGGTTAATTCTTCATCCAGTAAATGCATACCACCAACATAAATGAAGCAACGTTTCTCTGGGTTTCTGTTTACAAAAGAAGTAAACCTTTGTGCCATCATCCTGTCTCGATCCGCTGCACAAGTGAAGGGGGCATTATAATCCTCTAAGGCTTCAACACAGGTATTATTGTTGAATAACTCTTTCCATAGTGAAAGGATACTCGGGGTTACTCGTCTATCGTGTACAGCTTCTTTTAACCATTTTTCATTTAAAATTTGCTCTTGTGTTATTTCATCTCTGAGAAATTCCTTGACTTTTGGCAAAGCTTGTACTATGAACTCTGCACAGAAAATTCCACTCCTGGTTTTGCTAAGAAGTTGTTCAACCTTTTTGGGTATCTCTTTGGTACCATGCACTTCTCCAAAAAAAACGAACCTCTTCTTGTCAACAAGTTCTTGCAATTCTTCATAAGTTAGTTTCATACTACACACTTCCCTGTTAACAAATCAACAAACGCGTCTGTTATTGGAACACCACTATACTCTTCTGTCCAAAGGTATTGACCGTTAGGGTTCACTTCAAGGAACACGTGCTCTCCTTCAGGTGTACATATCAAGTCAATCGCTGCATAGTGTAATTTGTATGATTTAGCTAGGTCTACAAGACGTTTTTCAACATCTTCTGGCAGAGTAGCTTCATTATATCTTACATTATCAAAATCATACCTTCTAAAATCATCTTTAGAATAATCTGAATCTTGCGAATGTATTGCTATTGGGAACACCCGTTCACCTATTATCGTTGCACGAATTTCATAATCTTTAGGAATATATCTTTGGAAACAACAAGGGTTGTTTTGTATGCGTTTAAGGTGTTCAAAATGTTCTGGCAGTACGCGGGTTGCAAGAACTGTTCGATTAACACCATCCTCACACTCAACGATTGGCATTTTTTGCATCTTAAAGAGAACATCTCCTGCTAGTCTCTCATAAAACTCTTGAACTGCTTGCGGGTTGTTTGTAATCAGTGTTTCTGGAACGCTCAAACCTATCTCACGTGCACGTTGCAACTGTTCACTTTTGTTATTTGCAGCTGCATTGTATAAAGGGTTATTCACCACCAAACCTCTGTGCGTTGCCATCATACCATGCATAGTTACTTTAGCTTCGTCTGTAACCATACCCTCAAGATTTGTAGGGAATCCTTCTGGAAATTCAGGAGGAAAGACTCTTCGGTTCCAGATTGTCCAATTTTCATCTACAACAACCTCGTTAGTGCCATCTGAAAGGATAAATGTTCCATCTCCGCTATAACTTATTTGGGTTGTAAAGGGGTATTTGGTTGTGGAAAAGAAAAAATGAATAGAGTCCTGTTCCTTCAATTTTGCAGCAAGATTTCTAGCGTGTGCATCAATCTCGCTACTTACAATTAAAACAGGTCTCGCGTTCATAACCTAATCTCCATCGTCGATAAGTGGAATGAACTTTAATGTTGAGATTGTCATGCTTGTAAAATCCATTGGTTTACTCACGTCATAACCAACAATCTTCGGTTCTTCTAGGTATTGTGTTGCAAAAGGCAAGTAGCTAGTTTGTTGTTCTGTTCCTGTTGATGCCCCACATACATTTTTTTCTAGACTCATTTCGAATTCCCTCCTAAGTTTATTTTAATCCATGTCATTTGGAAAAATTATCCCTTTAAACGTAGCAAAAGTGATTGATGTGATTTCAAGGTCACTGCCTGCTTCATATCCCATTGGTTCTGGGTTCTCAAGATATTGTGTGGCAAAGGGCAAATAATTTACATTTGATGCGTTTGCAGATTCACAGTTCACACTTTCTTCTAATGTCATCTTACGATTACCTCCTTTCAGGTGATGTTTGGTTCTCACAAAGAAAGCTTAAATGTTCGGGGAAGGAAATATCAACCAAAAGGTTTATTATTCTTTTTGTGTTAAAGATCTCATGGTTGAGTTTGATATCTTTGAGCACAGAAATCAGAAACAGCTTATTTTCGAACTATTAACTACAGGCCATGAACTGACTGCAAAGAATATACACCACAAACTCAAAAAGAAATATGCAATAGGTTTCACTTACCAATCAACTTTCAAGGCCTTGAGCCAAATGGTTGAAAAAGATATCCTCCTTAAGAAAGGCCTTCAATATGAATTGAATACTCAATGGATTAAACAGCAGCTAAAAGCATTCGAAAAGATTTTGAAAAAAGAGGAATCAAATAAGTCGCGCGTAACGTATAACTCAGAGGGCCTTAAAGTGGTCAGCTGCCAAAGCCTAAAAGAACTTGATAATCTTTTTCAAAAAGAGATCATTAAACTCAATAAACGATTAAAACAAAAAGCAACGTTTTGGAAAACACCCCACTGCTGGTGGTTGCAAGGATACCCTCTCGAAGAGAAACAAGTGGTCGCAAGCTATGAAGAGCAAAAATTGTTAGGCTATGCCCTTATTACAAGAAAAACGAATCTAGATATTGATGCAAAAAGGTATTATGAATCAGAAAAATTTGGTAGAATAAAATTAATCGAAAAAAAAGAAGATAATGAAGTGGTGCAGGTAATAGGCGATTATGTTTTTATTTGTGAACTACCTGAAAAAGTTCTTAAGGAGCTTGACAAATATTATATGCTCCCAAAGGAGAAAAGGGAGTTGAAAAAAATTCTAAAAATCATTTCTCAAAAGGCGTCCTTCGATTTGAAGGTAATAAAAAACAAAAATTTTGCAAAGATGTATATACAACAGATACAAGGAACTCAGAACCACCAATCTCTCTGATTAGATGAATTATGTGCAATGACTGTTTTTTTCTTTAGAAACATCATTAATCGCTCTTGGCTTGATGCAATAGATGAAGATTTCGTCCCTTGGAAATACTCCCCACAGACAAGAGGTATGTTTGAATCATTAACCCATACATTTCCTGCTTCTAACTGTTGGATTACTTGTTTTGCTTTTTTGGGCTCTTTACACCAAACGCTTGCACCCAGACCTAAAGGCGAGGCATTAGCTAACCGTATTGCTTCAGGAAGATCTTTAACAACACGTATACAACAAACTGGGCCAAACGTTTCTTCTTTGATGATTTCAAGCTTATCATCTTCTATCTGCAGGATTGTTGCGGGGTAGTACCAGCCTTTCTCTTCAGGAAGCGCCCCACCTAACAAGAGTTTTGCTCCATTTGCGGTAGCATTTTGTACTTTACGGTGTACATTGTCTCGAGCTTCTTTTCGAATGAGAGGGAAAAGTTCTTTTCCAAATGAAAGTTTTTTACTGTATGCAACTAATTCTTTGATAAAATCTTCGGCGATAGATTGTTCAACATACACACGTTTGATACGAATACACACTTGTCCACCATGTAGGAACGTGCCATAACAGATACCCCTAGCTGCTTGTTGCAAATCGGTATCAGCACAAACTATGGCAGCATCATTACCACTTAACTCCAATATTAATGGTTTTATGCCTGCATGTTGTATAATGTCTCTTCCAGTTTTAGATCCGCCGGTAAATACAAGAGCGTCTACGTCCTCTTGTACAAGTTGTTTTCCGGTTTCTTTATTTCCTGGAGTGACTGTGAAAATGTTATTAGGTAAGCCTGCTTGGGATGTGATTTTGGCAATTTTTTTTGCTGTGGCGGTAGTATATTCTGATGGCTTGTATACGATGGCATTGCCTGCAAGTAAGGCTGGAATAAATGTGATCATCGTTTGCCAAAATGGATAATTCCAAACACCGATATGCCCAATAACGCCATGTGGAATAAACTGGACTTCTGCTGTTGTTTGCGGTTGGATTTCTTCATCTAACGGGAATGCTATATTATCTAATTTTTCGTAACGTGAACAGTAATAGTCAAACCCCTCTATGATGTCAAAAAATACAGGTTCAGTCTCTTCGGATGGATATCCTGTTTCAGATTCTATAACAGCAAGAACACTCTGTTTTTCAGCAATGAAGTTTTCTTTAATTTGTTGTAGAATTGCGATCCTTTGCTCTTTTTTTTGCTTAGCCCACTTTTTTTGGGCCTCTTTTGCTTTTGCTATGGCAGCAGTTACTTCTTGCGGGCTTGTCACTTCAAAAGTTGCTGTAATTTGCTCATTTTTTGGATTTATAGAGTGGATCTGCATGTTCTATGAGATACAGTGACAAAAAGTATTTAAGTTCACTTACTTTACTTTTTTATGAAGAAAATGGTTAAAAATGGTCTAGAATTGGTTCTAAGCGGGTTTTTGGTGAGTAGTTTAGCTGGCTGTATTGACCCTGTTCCTGCTAACGATGACGATACAACTTCTGATTGGAATGATGACGACAGCACACCATATGACGATGATGATTCTACTTACATAAATGACGATGATACCGTTAACGATGATGATTACACGCCTGACGACGATGACACGACACCCATAGATGATGACGATACCACGCCAGAGAACCAGCCCCCTATAGCTATTGCTGGTGGGCCTTATGAAGTAGGTGTTGGTGAGATTTTACAAATTTATTTTGGCCCCACTGGTACAGGTTCTTATGATCCTGATGGAAAGATTGTGCTCTATTCCGTTGATTGGGGAGATAAAGGGGCAAGTTGGGGGCCAGGAGGAAATTTTTCTCGCATATACGACAGCCCAGGCGAATACTTACTGACACTTACTGTTGAGGATGATGCGGGTGCGGAAGATACAAATAGCTCTACTGTCTTTGTTGAATGAAAACTAGGTAAGAACTTCTACATTAATTGTTCCAAAATCGTCGGTAGAGAAAGTTGTAGTTCCACCAACATCAAGCATACCAGCTTCACCGCCGGAAAGAACTACTTGACCAGAAACACCCTCTATTGAAAGAATAAGGTTTTCAACCGCATCAATCTCAAGAGTATTATAATCTCCTTCATAATTAATCAATTCTGTACTAACTGTATCTTCCATTACCTGTCCACCAACATCTAAAGAAATTGTTCCGTCTGTTTCTGTCGTACTTGATGCGACTACAAGATTAAATTGCTCTGCACCAGTAAATGTAGAGTCGGTCGCTTCTAAAGTTATTGTCCTACCATCAGGCAAAAAGTTGTTAATATGAATCTTTCCTGTGTTCGGATCTTGATATACCTGATAAAACCCAAAATTCGGGTCAACAGTTCCGGAATAGGCCGCAAACGTAGTGCCAAACTCCTCAAGGTTATTAGCAACATCTGCACCTTCATAGATTGCTTTGTTAATGACCACATCCTGCTCATAGCCAAAGTTGTCGCTCAACTCTTCAAAGTTTTCAATCTCAACTAAAGACCATGCTGAATTGTATGTTGCGGTCACCAGAAAAAGAAAGAAAATAATGACAATAGCAAAGACTAAAAAGAATTGACCTTTTTTGTTCATAAGGCCATTTTTTGTTTTGCACCTTATATACATTGTGGAAAAAGTTTTAAACAGGAGTTTCTACAATAAAAGCATGCACAAGAAAAGTTTTTTTCAAACACTACGTGATAACAAGAGTTTCGAAGGTATTGTCTTACAGATAGGCACAGGGACAATTTTTAGCACTCTTCTCTCCAGTTAAGTCTATTGAAATCCTAAACTTTTGCGTTTTTGATTTTTCACAAAATGCTAAGTCTTTAATATTT
>CAYFPK010000007.1:0-37258 GCA_964344975.1 Candidatus Woesearchaeota archaeon | reverse complement strand
TAAATTATTATTTTTTCTAAATTTGCTACGCTTAGTGTTAACGGTAAATGTTGAGCTATTGTTTGAATGAGTGGTGGCATGACTTCAAAAGGAAAAAAGACGCCGCAGAGGAACATCATTGGGATGCTTGCTACTAAACACGTAAGTAACGCTGTATTTTCTGAGCTTGCTAAGCTGCCGATGAATAACCCTAAGCTGGTAAACATGATAATGGTGAGTATCGCCACAATGGCTAGTGGAATTGTTAGTGGGATTGTTATGCTAAAGAATGCTAAGATCATGAGCATTAACATGAACTGAATTATTCCTAATGTGGTTAAGTAGATCATTTTTTGTGTTAGGATTGTGGTTAATGTTGTCGGTGAGAGTAGGTTTCTTGTCAGTGTGCCTGTCTTTTTCTCAATGATGAGGTCTGCTGAAGAGATGAGTAAGGTGATAAATAAGAGTAAGATGGCAATTAGTCCCGGGCTTAAATTTTCTACGTACCTTTTTTCGCTGTAGAATTTTTCTGTTAGTAATGTTACCGGGTTAATGATGGTTGCTGGGTCTCGTGCTGTGTATTCGTCTAGCGTTTGTGTTGTCTGTTCTAACTCTATTACTGTCGTATCTGTTTGGTTTTTGTAGTCTTGTACTTGCCTTTGTAGTTTGTTGAGTTCTTTGAGCGTGTTGTCTTGAAACTCTTCAACTTCGTTTATTTCGTCTAGGACCGCTTGCAGGCTTTCTGTTGTTGCTTCTTGTGTTGCTATAATGTTTTGCAATGTTTGTAGGTCTGTGATAATGTTTTGTAATTGTGCACAGCCTGGCTCTGGTGTTGTACAGAGTAATGTGTGTGCACCCATAGCGTTGATTAACAATTCGTCTATTAGCTCTGTTGTTGTGTTTGTGCTTACGGTGTTGATTTCGTTGAGGTCGTCTTTAATATCTTTAAAGTTGATTGTGTTAAGTTGGCTGGTATAATTGTTGAGTGTCTCTTCAAGTTCGTCTGCTGTTTGTTGTGCTGTCAGTAATTGCGTTACGACTTGTTTTAGGTTGGTGTTTAACTCTGAGAGTTGTATCCAGGCTTGTTCGATGAAGGCTGTACCTATCTCTTGGTTGATATCGTGGGTGAGTGCTTTAAATGAGTCTGTTGTTACAATGGCTGTTTGTGACTTTGCACCGTCCACGTAGAGTCTTAACTCTGCGCCTGTACCTTGCTCAATGTCACTTGCAAAACCTTGTGGGATGACTATTGCTCCGCGTAGTTCACCGTCTTGTACGAGTTCTTGTGCTTTGTTTTCGCAATTTTTCCCTCGTATTGTGGTTGTTGTAAACATGGGTAAATCGTAAATTTCTCGGTGTTGCTGTTGGTCGAGGTTACACACGCCTAGGCTAATGCCGGTGATGGATTCGCCTGCGCCTGTTTGGCCGAACATGACGGTGAGAATGCTCATGATGATTATAGGTGTGAGAATTATTAAGGCGACTGTTTTTTTGTCTCTTACAAAGAGCTTAAAATCTTTTTTAAGTAAATGGTAGAGTTTCATTGTGTTACTATATTGACAAAGGCTTCTCCTAGCGTTTTTCCGTATTTTTTCTTTAACTTTTTTGGTGTGTCTACAATGAGTACTTCGCCCGCTTTAATCACTGCTATTCTGTCGCAGAGTTTGTCTGCTTCATCTAAGTGATGCGTGCATAATAGTACGGTTACTTTATGTTCTTTCATCGCTTTGACGACTTCCCACAGTGCCATACGTGAGACTGGATCAAC
Organism: Candidatus Woesearchaeota archaeon; assembly: GCA_964344975.1. Lineage (GTDB taxonomy): Archaea > Nanobdellota > Nanobdellia > SCGC-AAA011-G17 > GW2011-AR18 > CAYFPK01. The sequence continues at coordinate 35,511 of CAYFPK010000007.1, read as the reverse complement.
GCCGGCTGTTGGTTCGTCTAATAAAATTACTTTAGGATCGTGCATGAGTGCTATTGCTACGCTTAATCTTCTTTTCATTCCGCCTGAAAGTTCATGGGCTTTTGTGTTTTTTTTGTCTTCAATTTTTAGGAGTTTAGCTAGTCTTTGTGCTCTGTGTTGAATCTCTTTTTTGTTTAGATTGTATAATCTGCCAAAGTATTCAAGATTTTCTTTTACCGTGAGCTTTTCGTAAAATGATTCGTCTTGTGGGACCCAGCCAATGAGTGGTTTAATTTTATCTTTGTTGCTTATGTTTATGTCGTTAATCTTTGCTTTGCCTGTGGTTGCTTTGTGAAAGCAGGTGAGAATTTTAATTAATGTTGACTTTCCTGCGCCGTTTGGGCCTAGGATGCCAAAGACTTCACCGTCTTTTGCCTGGAAGCTTACTTTGTTGAGTGCTTGAAATTTACCGTACTTTTTTGAAAGATTGTCTACTTTGAGCATGGGTGGGTTTTTATTTTCGATGGTTTTAAATATATCTGTTTCTGATGTTGGTTGAAAGGAGGTATAGAATTATGGAAGCTTTACAAATTGTGTTTGGTCCCGAGTGTATTACTTCTGGTGCTAGTCCTGAGTGTATTACTTCTGGTGCTAGTCCCGAGTGTCTTGCTGATGGTGGACATAAAGAAGCGCTTATGACTACTGTTTGCCCGCAAGCTTTGATTTGTGGTGGCGATAAAGAAGCTCTTATTGATCCTGGACGAAGTCCTGAAGCCTTTACTATGATAGTTGGTGAAGGTCTTTTTGCACTTCAAGATGGCGGTATTTGATTTTTTTAGCTCGTTGCATGCACTTGGCAGGTAGATCGAGCGTAGGTCTTTTTTATTCTGTTTTTTGTATTCCTAGGTGGTCAAGTATCGTTCTGTCTCTTCTTTTTATTGCGTATTTGATAATCTGCGCCGACTCGCAAGAGGGATATGCTTTCATTAGGTCATCGAGTAATTCAGCGCCACAGGATTGAGGTGTACTAACTTGGAATAAAAATTCTTTGTCTTGAAAGAGCTGTTCAATGTAAGGTCTGCCCGTTCTGCTTTTTTTTATTGCTCTAAGATAGGCTTTTGAAAAGTGTGCAAAGTCTTTAATAAGCTCATTATCGTATTCTATTGGGCGGTATGTTGGAAAAAACGCTTGATCAGTGGCCCAGTTGCTTGTGAGGATGCAGGTAAACTCTAGTTGTGATACAGGTCTTGTGAAGATTCTTTCAAGTAAGAATAGGGGAGGTAAGTCAAACAAATAGGGTGGACTAAAACTGTCTTTATGTGGCAAATACCCAGGCGCTAGCCTAGAAAGAAGTGGATTCCAGTCGCCGTATTCGGCAGGAATGGGCATCATCTCTAATTGTCCTGTTTGAAGGTCGAATTCCATAAGTTTTTCGAACCATATGGGGGGATCTTTTCCTTCTTCTAACCACTTAGGTGGAAACCTACCCATCCTTTTCCAAGTAGCTGGATCCATAAGCTCATCGTCCCAAGGTGTGCCATATGTAAATCTTGTTCCTTGCTCTAGTGCCAGGGCAATCCTGATGCCTTTGCTGTATGGTAGTTGTTCTGTTCCATTTAGAAAACCTTCTTTGACATCTTTTTTTCTAAGATCGGTTTGGATAAGGGCTACTTGGACCATCTGATTTTTTGGAAAGTACGAAAACGTTAAGAAGATATCTGTTGGGGACGTTTGTCTCTTATTTCTTTAGACTTAACAGCCGGCCCACTCTGCTAGATCGCTTAGTTCTTGTCTGCCTTCTAGGCGCTCACCGTCTGCACGAATCCAGGTTGGGTATAACGTCACTTCTGCTTCTAGACATTTCTCTGGTACATCTAAACATTCAACATATGGTACGTATTTGAATGCGTCACCAAACATGTGTTTTTGTTGCTCGCAGTGTGGACAGGTTGCTGCACCGTACATACTCACGCCGTTATCGCTTAAACACATCGCTAACTCTTTGTGTTGTTCATCTGATGCGCACGCTGTAAGAAATACTGTTGCTATAAGCAATGTTGCTATAATTATTTTTTTCATTATTTTTTTAGATTTATTATGGTACATATAAATGTTATGATTAACAGTGCGTAAATGAAAAGGCAATATGGACAGAACAGGTCAAGTACTGTTTTTGCCATGTATGTAATATAAGTTTCAAAGCCAACGGCCCCTGTTGCTAAGGCTGTCATGGCGTGTGGAATGTACTTATGCTTTTTTTCAAAGATTGCACCTAGACTAAAACATAAAAATGTGAGAAACCCAAACAGGGCTACGGGGATGCCAAATAATTCTGACCAGATGCTTTGATTAATCACATCGCAAGCCTCTTCTTGGCCTGCAACACAAAATGGGGATCCTTGAAAATGTGTATAGGTTAAAAATAATGAAAGGAGCATGCCTAGTATAGCAGCTGCAAGGATAATTTTGTTTGTCGTTTTCATTTTTTAACAAAATTCGCATTTATCTTTTGATTTTTTCACTTTTGGTTTTTTCTTCTTTTTGAAGATGTCGAATAATCCCATGGGTTGTTTTGGACTTATCTGTTTATTAATCTTTTGTCACTGGAAAAAATTAGCTGTACTCTTTACTTTTGAGTGGATAACTTGTAAAAAATCTCTAAAATGTTTGTTTTTTTTGTTGCAAAGGCCAAAAAAACCTGCGTTGTACTTTTCTATTTAAACACAAGTGCTAATCTTTGCGCTTAAAATACCATTACACCTATTTTAGGGGGAACTCTTTGCGGATTATAGCCTTATTTTCTAGAATATCTATTTTTTGTCAACTGAATATTTAAATAAGAACCAGATCTAAGTAAGGTTATGAAAAACTCATTTCGATGAAGTTTTGTGGGCGCAAAACTTTTGGGCAATGAAATGATTTTTCGCCTCGGGCAATATTATTGGGCAATTGGTTCTAGTGGGAATACTGGAAGTACTCCTATAAATACTTTGTGGTAGATGGATCGCTATTGCACGGTATCAGAGGAAAAAACAAATGGGTGGAAACATATAACGATGGAATTTATTATACAAAACGCACTTGCGAGTGCACAGGAAGTTACAACAAACGACGTACAGATTGGCCAGGCGAGCATTAAAGTTGCTGGTGTTGGTGGTGGTGGCGGTAATGCTACAGATTGGTTATTCCGTAAGGGCATCCAAGGTGCTGAAATTGTTGCTATGAACACTGATAAGCAGCATTTAGATTTAGTGAGCGCTGATCAAAAAATCTTGATTGGTCGCGACTTAACTCGTGGTCTTGGTGCTGGTGGCTACTCTAATGTCGGTTCTGAAGCGGCAAAAGAGCAAATAGCTGAAATTAAAGAAGTACTCAAAGGTACCGATATGGTCTTTGTTTGTGCTGGTATGGGTGGAGGTACTGGAACCGGTGCTGCGCCTGTTGTTGCGCAAGTGGCAAAGGATAACGGCGCGATTGTTATCGGTTGTGTTACCACACCGTTTAGCATTGAGCGCGCTCGTGTAGATAAGGCAGAGTTTGGTTTACAACAACTACGTCAAGTGTGTGACACGGTTATTGTGATTGATAACAACAGACTTTGCGCAATCGCTGGCAATTTGCCTATCCAACAAGCTTTTGCTGTAGCTAATGAGCTGATTAGTACCATGATTAAAGGTATTGTTGAAATCATTGCTGTACCGTCACTGGTTAACTTAGACTACGCTGATGTAAAAGCAATCATGACCAACGGTGGTGTCTCTGTTGTTGGTATTGGTGAAGCGTCTAGCGACCGACGTGTTGATGAAGCAACTAAGCGTGCGTTGACGAATCCTCTCTTGGATGTGTCTTACGCTGGTGCGACTGGTGCTTTGATTCATGTAGCTGGTGGACCTGACTTAACGCTTGATGAAGTAAGTAAAGTTGGTGAAATGGTTACTGACTCACTTGATGCTGATGCAAATGTGATTTGGGGTGCGCGTATCGAAGAAGGTATGAAAGGTAAGATTCGTATCATGACGATTATTACCGGCGTACAAAGTCCGTTTGTGCTGGGAAAAACACAGTCTCACATGACACAAACGCAAGCTAAGCAGTATAGTAACGAGCTTGGCATTGATGTGGTGCATTAGGCTGTGAGGTGATAATTAAAGGGTTGCCTTCTCTCCCCTACCCTCTGGAAACCCTTTAAAGCGACACAGAAAAAAAACCCTCTATGGCTGGCGCCGTTTGGTGCCAGTCCTTTTTATTCTATTTTAAAAAATTAGATTAAACGTGCATATTCTTTATGTGTTACTTTGTATCTTTGTGGGACTTCAACGACTACTGTAACTATTTTTGTTTGTAAAAAACGTAACGTTTATAAGGCTATCATTTTTTGCATGTTTTTATGACATCTGCGCCTGTTGATTCTCTAACTATTGATGGACTTGTTGTTGGCACTTTAGAAGAATCTCAGGGTAAGTTTGCTGTTGGTCTTGTTGTTGACGATGGTTTGGCTTATCTTCCTATTGTTCAGTATGGTTTACGTGTAATTGGCGAAAAGCTTACTCCTGCTGTTGAAGTTCGTTCAGGCTCTCATCAGTTTTGGTTTGCTTATAGTGCTCAAACCCGTTTTGCTTATGCCCAAAGAGATTTGTCGTAACCTTTTTATGCAGTGACTTTCTGGACCGCGTATGGTTGTATGGGATCTTGAGCAAATTTATCCTTTTAGTGATACGGATACGTTGTTAGCTGAACTTGATTCTAACGTTGCTGCGTTTGCTGCTGTACGTGATGAACTTACTGAAAATCTTTCTTGCGAACGGTTTATGGAGTTGTACAAACAAACCGAAGCCATTTCACTTCTTTGCTCTAAATTGTCTGGGTATGCCTCTTTAGCATTTGCAGCTGATACCAGTGATGCAAAAATTTCTGCGCATAAATCTAAAATTTCGCATATTTTAACTGAACATAGTAATTCTTTGCGTTTTTTTGGTTTATGGTTTAAGTCGTTGTCTGCTGCTGCTGCACAAACGTATATTGATGCTGCTGGGCCGTATGCATATGCTTTAGTTGAGATGCGTAACTTTACACCGCATACGTTAACTGAGTCTGAGGAAAAAATAGTTTCTTTAAAAGATCTTAGTGGTGTTTCTGCTGTTGTAAAACTGTATAGTATTATTACCAATAAATTTTTGTATGATTGGAACGGAAAGATGATTTCTGCTGAAGAGCTTAAGGTCTATTGTGAAAGTCCACAACGGGAAGAACGTGTAAAATCTTATGAGCTTCGTTTTGCAAAATATGCTGCAGAAGAATCGATTTTAGGTGAAATTTATCGAAGCATTGTCCTTGATTGGCGTAACGAAAATGTTGGGTTGCGTAACTTTAGTTCTCCAATCTCTGTGCGAAATTTAGCCAACGATGTGCCTGATGCTGCAATTGAAGCTTTACTTGCTGTTGTGCGAAACAATGTTGGTTTGTTTCAAGAGTATTTTGCTTTGAAGGCTAAAGTTTGTAAGCTTGATGCTTTTGATCGTTTTGATCTGTATGCGCCATATCTTTTAGTTGCTAAAGAATATTCCTATGAAGATTCAAAACAATTGGTGTTAGATACCTATGGGCAGTTTTCTTCTGAGATGAAAAAAATGGCTGAGCAAATCTTTTCTGCGAACCATGTGCATTCTGATCTTGTTGCTAACAAACGTGGCGGTGCGTTTTGTTCGTCAGTTTTAAAAGACTTGCCACCATTTATTTTGTTAAATCATACCAATAAAATTCGTGATTTGTTTACCATGATGCATGAGTTTGGGCATGGTATTCATCACATGCTTGCACGAGGTCAAACCGAGTTTACGTTTCATTCGTCTTTGCCTCTCGCTGAGACTGCGTCTACGTTTGGTGAGATGTTACTTACTAAACGTTTGCTTGCTGAAGCTGCAACTGATGATGAAAAGATTTATCTGTTGTTACGTACACTTGACGGGCATTATGCATCTATAGTACGTCAAGCGTATTTTGTGCTCTTTGAGCAGCAAGCCCATGAAAAAATTGCTGCGGGGGCTACGGTACATGAACTCAATGAGTTGTATCTGTCTTTGTTACAAGAGCAGTTTGGTGATATGCCTGTGCCTGCATGTTTTGCGCATGAGTGGTCCTATATCCCACACATGTTTCACACGCCGTTTTACTGCTATGCTTACGCGTTTGGTGAGTTGCTTGTTTTAGCTCTCTTTAAAATGTATGAAGAGCAGGGTGAAACATTTATACCTAAATATTTGAAAATTTTATCTGCCGGTGGGTCTGCGCCTGCAGCTGAGATTTTAGCTGAAATTGGTGTTGATATTTGTTCTGAAGACTTTTGGCAGCAAGGGTTTGATTTGATTGCTGAAGAAGTTGAAAAATTGAAAAAACTTACTTCTTGATTTTTTTCTCTTTTTGATCTAATTGCTTGGAAGAAGCGAACATTTATATACTATAGCGACCTATATTGTTGTTATGGGTGCAACTACCATTCAGATTAGCCAAGAATTGCTCTTGAAGCTTAAAGAGAGAAAAATGTATGACAAAGAATCGTATGAAGAGGTTATCTGGGATGCTTTAGAAGATTCTATGGAGTTATCTGAAGTTACCAAAAGAAATATTAAATTAGCAGAGGCTGATATTGCAGCTGGAAGGGTTTATTCTTATGAGGAAGTTAAGAAGGAACTTCGTTTATGATCTATGAGATCTTTTTTACTGCGCAAGCAAAAAAGTTTTTGAAAAAACTTCCCAAGGAAGATAAAAAAAGGATTCTTTCTGTGTTGGATCGTTGCAGGCTTCGTCCTCATGCTCATGTAAAAAAGTTGATTGATTCTCCTTATTTTCGTTTACGTATCGGTAAATATAGGGCAATCTTAAAAATTGACAAAGGCGAGCTTATACTTCTTGTTGTTGAGGTTGGTCATAGGAAAAACATTTACCAATAATTATTTCTTTATTTTTTTGTTAATGATGTATATACTTGCTACAAGGATTGTGCCTAATACAACAAACCCTGGTTTTGATTGGGCTTCAAAGTAAATCCATGTGGCAAAAAACGTAGTTGCTATTGCTCCTGAAAATAGTCCTAACTTGATGCTTTCGTCTAACTTTATTCTAATTATTGCGAGTATACTTAGTAAATTTACTATGGTTATGAAAAAATATTTCCAGCTATTATATTTTTGCCACTCTTGAAAGTACACTTCTTGGTGTGCTTGTCTTTGCTCTTCGCATTCAGAACTTCCCTCTACTTGACGTTCTTCATTGACTATTTTTGGAGCACAGAATTCATATTTGTTGTCGTACTTATCTAGATAGTCTGGAAAGAACACGTTTGCACCCATAAATACGAACGGTATGTAGAGCAAAAGTACTAACGTTGTGAATAACCAGCTTTTATTCATCTGTGCATAGGCTCCTGTACTTTTCTTTTAAACTTTGTTCGTAGAGCATCCTTTCTTTTTGATATGCTTTGCTTCTTAGCTCTTGGTAATCTATGCACCCTTCTTCCCGGATTATCTGTGCTGCGATTTCTTCTGCGTTTGTTGCTGCTTTTACTACTCCATACGCGGCTGTTACGGCAAGGCCTATGATTGCAACTGCTATTGTTGCTTTTGTTGCAAGGTCTTCAACTTTTCTTTCTAAGCTCATTTTTTCTTTTTCTTCCTTCTTTGTAAGGCTTCTTTGAGTGGGAACACGTCAGTTTCTCTGTATCTGTTACCGTACTCTTCAAAGAACACTTTGGTATATAATGCTGTTCTTTTTTTCTCTTTTATTTCTTTACTATATCCTACTGTAATTATTGCTTGTGTGTGTGCGCCTTTGACTTTTATTAACTTGTTTATCGCGTCTTCGTCAAAGTGGCCTACCCAGCAGGTTGCTAAGCCTAAACTGTGTGCTTGCAATAACATGTTTTGGATTGCTGCTGCACAGTTGTGCATGTTGTACATGTAGCCTCGCTCACCATAATGGTCGTGCAAGAGTTCTGTTTCTCCACATACCACAATGTGTACGGGTGCTTTCTCCATCCATTCTTGCTCACAAATTTGTGCGATCTTTTTTCTTTTTTTAGCGTCTTTTACTACCACAAATCGCCAGCTTTGCGTGTTGCCTGCATTGGGTGCGTGCACTGCTGCGTCTAGTATGGTTGTTATATCTTTGTGTGTAACGTCTTTTTTAGTGTACTCTTGCAACGATCTACGTTCTCTTATACAGGTGCTTACGTCCATGGTTCGGAAAGGTTTTTAAGCCTCTACTTTATCTGTGCAGTATGCGATATTTAAAGTTAACTGCATTGTATGAGTCTTTAGATGCCACGTCAAAACGTCTTGCCAAAGTTTGGCTTTTATCGCAATTTTTTTCTTCACTTAAACAATTAGATTCTGCTGTGTTTTACCTTGCTGAAGGACGTATCTTTGCTGACTGGGATCAGAGAAAAATTGGTGTTGCTTCACGTATAGTTGTTAAAGCGCTTTGTCGAGTTGGTGGTGTGTCTGAGCCTCAAATAAATTCACTCTATGTTCAGTTGGGTGATTATGGTCTTGTTGCGGAAAAAGTTTTTTCTACTAAATCGCAAACAACGTTTGGTTCTACACACTTAACTGTTGCGCGTGTGTACAAAGATTTAACTTCTCTTGCTGAAATGTCTGGTGATCAAACAGTTGCACGTAAACTTAATTTAATTACTGGACTTTTAAGTTCTGCAACGCCGCTTGAAGCAAAGTACCTTGTGCGTACGTTGCTTGATGAAATGCGTATTGGTGTTGGGGAAGGTTCAATTCGTGATTCTTTAGTTTGGGCGTATTTTTCTTCTGAGATTGGTCTTGTTTATGATGAGCAAAAAAATTCTGTCAGTTATGCTGATGTTGATTTGTATAAAGAAATTGCGGCTGATGTGTTGCGTGCATACAATTTAACTTCTGACTTTTTTGCTGTTGCACAAACAATACAAGAGAAAGGACGTAAGGGTTTAACTGCATTGTCTTTAACTGTTGGTCGGCCGGTGAAGATGATGCTGTTTTTGAAATCGGAAAACCTCGGTGAGGCTTTAGAGAAATTAGGTCCACGTGTTGCGTGTGAGTATAAGTTTGATGGGTTTCGTTGTGAAATTCATGGTAAGGGTTCTGAGGTTACGCTTTTTACGCGTCGCTTAGAAAATGTTACTCCCCAGTTTCCTGATGTAGTTGCTGCTGTTTGTGATGCTGTTGTTGCCAAGGATTATATTTTAGATGCTGAAATTTTAGGTGTAGATCCTGTTACGGGTGGTTTTTTGTCGTTTCAGCATATCTCGCAACGTATCAAACGAAAGCATAACATAGAAGCGTTGGCTGCAAAGATTCCTGTTGTTGTACGTATCTTTGATGTGTTATACTTTGCTGGTAAAAGTACCTTAACTTTACCTTTCTCTCAACGTCGTGCACTTTTAGCTGGAGCAGTAGATGCTTCAGAAAGTTGTATGCTTGCTGAACAAGTTGTAACTGATTCTTTAGCTGTGCTTGAAGAATTTTATGAAAAATCTTTAGCTCTTGGTCATGAAGGGGTTATGGTAAAATCTTTATCTGCTATCTATCAGCCTGGTGCTCGTGTCGGATTTGGTATGAAAGTAAAACCTACGCTTGAAACGCTTGATCTTGTTATCATTGGTGCTGAGTGGGGACATGGAAAAAGAAAAAATGTGTTGTCTTCGTTTGAAGTTGCTTGCAAGAAAGATGATACGTATGTTTCTTTAGGTATGGTGGGTACTGGTGTTAAAGAAAAAGAAGAGATGGGGTTGAGTTTTACTGAGTTAACTACACTTTTAACTCCCCATGTCCTTTCTTCGTCAGGTTCACGAGTTACTGTTGCTCCACATGTTATTGTAGAAGTGAGTTGTGAAGAAATTCAAACGTCAACAAAATATTCTTCAGGTTATGCATTGCGTTTTCCACGCATTTTACGTTTGCGTGCAGATAAACCTTTAGATGAAATAACTACACTTGCTGTAGTTGCACATTTATTTTTGTCACAACGCGGTCGTAATCATGACAATCTTTAAATAGCAGAACTTTCACTGTCTGGTGTAGACACACATTATTGTGTTTGCGTAGTAAAAAAAAGAGGGATGGGTGATTACATGGTTGTTAAAGAAGAATTTTTGAATCAATTGCGTCAATATTTTAATCTAAATTTATATGAAGTGAAAATCTGGACTGCGTTGTTATCGCGCGGTGTATCTACTGCAGGAGAGCTTTCTGAGATTGGCGATGTGCCTCGCTCACGAGCGTATGATGTGCTTGAATCGCTTGAAAAGAAGGGTTTTGTTGTTATGAAACTTGGTAAGCCGATCAAATATTTGGCTGTAGATCCTGCTGAAGTTGTTGAGCGAGTTAAAAAGAATATCAAACAACATGCAGAAGATCATGTGCAGCGTTTACGTTCACTGGATAACACGCCGGTGTTAAATGAGCTTGAAGCGTTACACCGTCAAGGTATCGAGTTTGTTGAGCCGAGTGATTTGTCTGGTGCTTTACGGGGTAAACATAATGTGTATTCGCATCTTGAAACCTTAGTTAAAAGTGCACAAAAGTCTGTTACCCTAATGACTACCAGTAAAGGTTTTGTGCGTAAAGCTGAAGCTTTAAAGCCAGTGTTACAAAAACTTTCTAAAAAAGGTGTTACGGTACGTATCGCAGCACCTATGGATTCGTCATGTGCTGGAGCTGTTTCTGACTTGAAGGGTCTTGCTGAAGTCCGTCATACGCCGGATGTCTCTGCACGGTTTTGTGTGGTTGATGGTAAAGATTTGTTGTTTATGGTTATGGATGATAAAGATGTACATCCTTCCTATGACATCGGTGTTTGGGTAAATACGCCGTTTTTTGCCTCTGCGCTTGAAGGCATGTTTGATTTAGCCTGGAAAGATTTTTCTGCTGCTAAAAAACATTTATGATCCCATGAAAAGAATGAAGTGTCTTGATTGTGCAAAACTTTTTGCAGCTGCAACTCCTCAAGAAATGATGCAGAAAATGCATCCTCATTATATGGCGGATCATCAAGACATTATGAAAGATGGAAATGAAGAAAAAAAGGCTGCTTGGATGCAATTGTTTTCTGAAGCTTGGGAAAAAGCTGAAGAAATCTAAGGTTTGTGAATTAAAAAGATGTGTAGAAATCTTTAAATACTCACTTTTTTATTTTTGATGTATGCGACGTTTTTCTTCACAGGAAGTGCTCTTTGGTGTTTTACTTCTTGTGTCTTTAGCACTCTTTGTTTCCTTTTTTAGTTCCTATGTTCCCACGGGGTATGTTGTGCAAGATGCGCAGCGATTCACGTTAACTGAAGGTGAATCTATACATGTGTATGGGCGGACTTTAGAGTTAGTGACTACCTTTACCGGGGGGCAGAAGTATTCTGATGCGGGCGCGTTTTTACGTGTCGGCCATGATTCTGATTTGTTTGGTGAAGGTGATACACAAATTCTTGATGATTTGCGTGTGCACCTTGAATCGGTTTCGCACACGTATGGGCGAGATAATGAACAGCTTGGTTCGTCATCGGTTGTTGTGCTTGTCTCAAAATATGAAAAGCCACTGTTAAGTGGCTATGATTTGTTGCATCTTCCTGCACCTTTTGTTAAAGGTGGTCGGTATAACTTGTTTACTGTTGCTGTTGCTGAGTCTGGTTTATCGCATGCTCATACTGTTGCTGCTCATTTTCAAGCTGAACGTCATTTGCCGCATATGGTGCCTTTAGCTGAGTTGACGCTTACTGATGCTGCTGATAACATTGTGGTTGTTGGCCTTTGTCGTGAAGTTGCGCGTTTTGCTCCGGGTTGTGTGGATGTGCCTGCCGGTTCTGGGTATGTTGCTTTATCTGCAATTAAACATAGATCCAATCAAGCAAAACATTCTCTTGATACGTACCTTGTGTTAACTGGACAAGATGATGCTGGTGTTAGTCGGGCTGTAGATGCGTTAGTTGCTCAAGATCCTCGCTTACGTGGTTTGGATGTTGTTGTGTGAGCTTTCGTTAGCTTTTTAATCTGTTAATTGTTTTTCTTGGGATGCGAGTTAAGAAATGTGGTTGTGCCGCTTTGATAGAAAATAAACGTGTCTTTCTCATTCAGCGTAGCTTTTCTAGTAAAGATTTTCCTGGGGCTTGGGGATTTCCCGGTGGTGGACAAGAACTTGGTGATGTGGATCTTAGTGCAACTGCTGTGCGTGAGGCTTTAGAGGAAGTCTCTGTTACTTTTATTCCTAAGATACTAATTGGTGTCTATAGGACACCATTGGAAGATAAAATTGTTGAAGGGCATATGTTTGTTGGCTCTTTCTCTGGTTCTATTTCTCCTAATGCTGAGGTTTGTGGGTATGGATGGTTTGCTCGTTCAGATACCATATATTTACCTCTTGCTTTTCAGTATCCCAGCGTTCTTGCTGATTTACAAGATCGGGGGTATTTGTAGCTTAACCTGGAATGGAGCGATTATTTACCCAAAAGCTTTAAAAAGCATTCTGGGTTGCCTTTGACTCTATGAAAGGTCGAATTTTACATTATAGACAAGGTGTACACACACAATATGGTAACCATATGCTTATTGCTGTAGACGGTGTTAGCTCTCGCGAAGAAGCTATTAAACTTGTCGGTAAAAAAGTTACGTGGACCAGTCCTGCCGGTAAAGAAATTCTCGGTGAAGTGCGTAGTGCTCACGGTAACAAAGGTGCTGTGCGTGTGTTGTTTTCTTTAGGTATGCCTGGTCAGTCTATCGGCTCACAGGTGGTTCTTGCATAATGGCGTCCTTGAGAAAGTTTAACTGTTATCGTAACATTATTCGTGCTTACACACGTAAATCTAAATATCGCCGTAAAGGATACATCAATTCAGTTCCTGCACATAAAATTGTGAAGTTTGATATGGGTAATGTGCATGGTGCGTATACGCATGTGCTTCGTTTAAAATCAAAGCAGTCCATGCAAATTCGTCATAATGCGATTGAGTCTGCTCGATTAGTTGCTAACCGAAAGTTGGTTGCGCAACTTGGTCCTAAAAATTTTCACTTTCAAATTAACATGTACCCGCATCACATTTTACGAGAGAATAAAATGCTTTCTGGTGCTGGGGCTGACCGTTTAAGTTCTGGTATGAAGCAAGCCTTTGGTAAAACTATGGGGACTGCAGCACAGATTAAACGCGGTAAGACCTTGTTTACCTTGTATGTTCCTAAACACGGTGTTGAGCTTGGTCGTGCTGCACTACGTGCTATGGTGCCTCGTTTGCCGTGTCAAGCAACTGTTGAAGTTGAAGAGTTGCCGGTTGTAGCGTAACCTTTAAGAACTTCTTTTTTCTGAGTTTTTCTTGAGGTGGTACATGGATCCTATTAAGTGGTTTTCAGAAATTAGTCGTGATGATCTTGCTCTTGTAGGTGGGAAAGCTGGCAATCTTGGTGAGATGTATGCACATAAATTTCCTGTACCTCCTGGCTTTGTTGTTACTACAGATGCCTTTAAAACTTTTTTAGTGGAAAATGATCTTACTGATCCTATTGCTGCTCAGCTGACTGATTTAGACGTTGCTGATTCTGACAAGTTACAATCTGTTGCCAAACACATTCAAGACCTTATTTTAGATGCGAAAATGCCGCAGCAGGTTCGTGCACAGATTGCTGAAGCGTATGGCTATATGAGTGTTGATCCGTCGCTGCGTACGGCTGTTGGCAAAGATGCTTTGTCTATGATTAGTTCTGGACGTACCACGCCGTTTGTTGCTGTGCGTAGTTCTGCCACGGTGGAGGATCTGGAAGGTGCGTCGTTTGCGGGGCAGCAAGCAACCTTTGTGAATGTAAAAGGTGTTGATGCGGTATTACAGTCTGTCCAACAATGTTGGGCGTCGTTGTATACTGCACGAGCTATCTATTACCGTGTGAAAAATAATTTTGCACATGAAAAAGTGTTTATCGCCGTTGTTGTACAAAAGATGATAAATTCAGAAGTAAGTGGTGTTGTCTTTACCGCTGAGCCGTCAACTGGTAATACTGATACCATTGTTCTTGAAGCGGGGCTTGGGTTAGGTGATGCTGTTGTTGCTGGTGAAATTACGCCTGATCATTATGAAGTTTCTAAGTCTGACTTTTTGTTAACTAAAAAGAAGTTAGGTGCGCAAGCGTGGATGTATACGCGGGATGGTATGAGTGGTGCTACCATAAAAAAAGAGTTAACTGTTGATCGAGGGTCGCGACAAAAGCTTTCAGATTCTGCTGTGGTCTTTTTAGCAAAAGAGTGTGCACGTATTGAAGCGTATTATGCAAAGCCAATGGATATTGAGTTTGCGTATGAAGCTGGTAAATTGTTTATTGTGCAAGCGCGGCCTATCACTACTCTTGGCAAAAAAGAAGTTGCTCCTGTTGTAGAGGAAACTGCTCGTGATGAGTCTGCTTCTGCTGAAAAGTTGCTTGAAGGTCTTGCTGCGTCTCCGGGTGTGGTTAGTGGGCCTGTAAAAATTTTGGCTGGACCGCATGAGCTTGCAAAGGTGGAAAAGGGAGACGTGCTTGTCGCAACGATGACGTCGCCTGATTATGTGCCGGCTATTGAGCGTGCTGTTGCTGTAGTTACTGATGAAGGTGGTATGACTTCACATGCATCAATTGTATCGCGAGAAATGGGTATACCGTGTGTTGTCGGTACTGAGGAAGCTACCAAAAAGTTAACTGACGGACAAGTGGTTACTGTTGATGGGTCAAGTGGTATTGTTTTGTCTGGTGCTGTTGCTGTTGAGCAGAAGCCTGTCGAAACTCCCGCGGCTGTACATGAATCTGAGCCTATTGTTACTGCGACGAAAGTCTATATGAATTTAGCTGAGCCTGAAAAAATTGATGCGTATGCGCATTTACCTTTTGATGGTATTGGTTTGCTGCGTTTAGAGTTTCTTATCACGTCTACTGTTAAAGCTCATCCGTTATATTTAATTGCTCAAGGACGTCAGCAAGAGTTTGTTGATGCGTTAGTTGCCGGTGTCTCAAAAGTTGCTCGAGCAATTTATCCTCGTCCTGTTGTTGTGCGTTTTTCAGATTTTAAAACTAATGAATACAAAAATTTAGAAGGTGGGGAGGCTTTTGAGCCGCATGAAGCGAACCCCATGCTTGGTTGGCGGGGCGTTTCTCGTTATATTTCACCGCAGTATAAAGATGCGTTTGCTCTTGAATGTGAAGCAATTAAGACTATACGAGAAAAAGGGTTGACTAATGTACATGTTATGCTTCCCTTTGTCCGTACCCGTGAAGAAGTTAGCAAGTGTCTTGAAATTTTATCTGCACATAGTTTAGATCAATCTTTAGATTTTCATATTTGGATTATGGCAGAAGTGCCCGCTGTTGCTTTACTTGCTGAAGAGTTTGCACAGTTACCTATTGCCGGATGTAGTATTGGCAGTAATGATTTAACGCAAGGGGTGCTTTGTGTTGATCGGGATTCTGCGCGTTTGGGTAAGTTGCATTATTTTGATGAACGTAATGAAGCGGTGCTTTGTGCGATGAAAAACATTATTTCTGGCTTTATCAAACACGGTAAAACTGTTTCGTTTTGTGGACAAGCGGTTTCTGTCTACCCTGAACTTGCTGAGTTTCTGGTCGGTTGTAAAATAACGTCGGTAAGTGTTAATCCTGATGCTGTTGTTTCTGTGCGTGAGCATATTGCTTCAATTGAGCGTAAGTTACTGCTTTCTTCTGTGTTACAATAACTTTAAATACTGCTTTTTCTCTAAGTTTTGTTATGAAGCGATTTATGATCTTTTTGGTTGTTCTTCTCTGTTTGAGCTTTGTTGTTGCTGATGGTGAAGATGATATCTTGTTGTATCGTGGAGAATCTATTGATGTGTTTGATTCTACGGTGACTATTGCTGATATTCATGGAGATAACAGTGTTGAATTTTATGTTGATGACTTCTCTTATACTATGTCTACTAAAGGTCGTTGGGTAACTATTGGTCCTTTGGAGCTTAAATTGACTGCAGTTTACAATCGTATACAGTTTGCTGAGGATCAAGTTGGTTTTCGTGTTAGAGGGTTTAGCTTTGCTGAGGAAGAAGTTGTGGAAGTTGTAGAAGGAGTTGCTAGTAAGGTAACTTTGTTTGCTGGGGAGTCTTACTCGTATGGTGGTCATACCTTTACTTTGATACGTACCACTGATACGCACGCTGATTTGCTCATTGATGGTGTTGAGCAGTCTGTTCGTCGTACCTATGATGCACAAGTGGGTGATGTTACGGTGGAAGTTGCGTATGTTATCACGAATTTTTTAGATCCAAATCTAGATAAGGCTGATTTAGTCTTTAGCGGTGCTGATGATGGTTCTGTAGTTGCTACGCCTGTTGTGCCTGAGCCTGTTGTGTTGGAGCCAGTAGATGATGGTTTTGCTGAAACCCAAGTTATAACCGTTGAGCCTTCTCCTTCAGATGTTGTGTTTGAAAAAGAAGATATTGTTGAACCTGACACGGTTGAGTTGTTTGATGAAGTTGAAGAGGAAGCAGTTGTGTTAGATGTCGAAAAAGGTTTCTTTGCTCGTTTGTTTGATGCTCTGTTTGGTGTGTTTAAGAACTGATGTTCTAGAGTACCACTTTCTTTATTAATTCCCTTTTTTCTTTTTGCTTGTATGGATACTTCTGTAATATCTGAGCAGGCTAGTGCTCTTGTTGCATCTATTCGTGATCATGTTCGTTCTCAAAAGGAGTTGTGGCAGCAAGTTCCTTGGTTAGCTTTGCAGGCGGATGGGCGTGCAGGTTACTCTGGCTTGAATGGACGTGCTTATCGTACTGGTTATTGGGCAGTTAAGGCAAATCGTGAGTCTGGTTCTTATTCTGTTTATGTCGATTGTGCTACTGGTGAGCTTGTTAATGCCTGGGCACCTGAGCGACTTGCTCTTGACTTTGAAGTTGCCAAATTTGCTTTTGATATGGATCAATTTAATGTTGCTGCTCTTCTTGAAGAATTTAAGCTTGATGCGCGGCGGGAAAGGCATCGGGCTATTGAACAAAAACCTGATTTTTGGCGAGAAGATTTGGCAGAAAGACTTGGCTTAGAAAAAGTTTATGTGCGTAGAAAAAAGTCTGCTTAAACTTTTCTTGTTCTAATTATTCTTTTGTTTTCTAACAGTAATTTTGTCAAACGTTGAAACGTATCTACAAATTGTTCTGCTTTATGTGCGCATTCATCTAAGTTTTGTCCTGTAATTTTGACCACTTCTTTTCTTTTTATCTTTTGCATAACTTTTTCTACTTGTTGAAAACTTGTTAAGTATTGTTTTTTTAACTTTTTTTGTTTGACTAGCTGTTGTAAGTGGTGTGGAATTTCTTCAGGGGATGGGGGTAAGATGTTGAGTGCCATTAAGGCTGCTTGTGCTGCTTCTACCATGCTCCAGTAATAGTTTTCGAATGCCACTAACATGTTTTGCTTTGCGTTTGCTTGATGTTCGAACGCTCGTTGTGCGGTGATAAAGACTGCTTCAGGTGATGGTGTTATTTTTCCTTTAGCTAGCAGTACCTTGAGAGGGTCAAAAAAGTTGCCTGCATCAACTAAAGGGTGTCCAAAACGAATAATGTTGACTACTAACGGCTCGCCTCGCCGTACTTCGTCCCAAAAGACAGACAAGGTGATGGTGTTAATATGAAATTTGTTGCCGTAGGGATGTTTTTTAACAATTCTTGCCAATTCTTCTCTGTACCAGCCGATAAGTTCTTGATCCCAATTTACGGTACAGTCATCAACAATCACGATGATGTCTATATCGCTTTTTTTGGTTTGTGTGCCTTTTGTTGTTGAGCCGAACATGGCTATGGCTTTGATAATGTCTGAGAATTTTTTGTACATCTCTGTTGCGAGATCTAGTGCTATATCGTTTTCTGTGAGTAGTTTCTTTTTTGCCTTCTTTTTCTTTTTAGCGGCCATCTATTGTTTTTTTCATTTATTTGTTTAAAAACCTATTGGTTAGGTGTGTTGGAAAATCTGCTTTTACCGCCGCCTATTTGTCCGCCGAATACTTTGGGTAGTGTTGAGAAACTTGATGAATATAAGTTAAAGTGGTGTTGCGGGAACTCAACAAAGTGGTCTGGTGTTACTCTGTATGCGTTGGGTTGGCTTGTACCGCCGTAAATCGGTGAGCCGAAAAATTCTTTTGCAAAGGGCGTTGAGTGTGATTTGAACTCGGAAATGAATCCGCCCGATTCTTCAACTGCTGTACCTGCAAATCCTGCCTCTTCGAGCTCTTTCATGACTTCTTGAATGGGTACTACACCCATGCCTGGTGCTAAGTGAGAGTCGTGCCAGCCAAAGTTGTCGGTAATATGTACGTGTTTGACGACTTTGCTTACGTCACGTGTTTGTTTAAGCACTTGTTCTTTGAGTTCTTTACCTTCAAAGCCTGACTGTCGTAATGCAGTTATGTGCCCCATGTCCCATGTTGCCCCAATCATGCCTTCTGCTATTTTGTCTGCACGTTTTTTGTCCATTTTCTTTTCTTTGACTAACTTTTTTGCCATCTGTTTTCTTGCGTCTACCACGGTTTTTTTGAGCTCTTTTCCTGTAGACATAGGTGTGTGTGGAAAGAAGTTTTCTAGTGCTAAGAATGGCATGTTCTCATCGTTGAGTCTTCTTGATTGTTTGTCGTATACGTCAAACATAGCTTCTGCTATGGTTGCTGATGCCTTTTCCATAGCAAAATCTTTTGCTGCCATCCATGTTTTTGGTGCAGCCATTTCACCAATTTCTTTTGAAAGTTGTTTGTTATATTCGGTATCCATGCGCCGCATGTTTTCTCTAAATGCCATTTGTAGGTATGCTTCTCTCTGTTTTCTTCCTATTCCTTCTTTTTTGAGCCTTTTGTCTTCTTCTTGTATTTGTTTTAGTACCTCTTGTTGTGTTTTACGATATGTTTTTTGATGTTTGCCCATATTTTCTATTGCTTGCCATGATTGTTTTCCTTGTGGAGTCTTTTTGTCAAGTGGGTTTTTTCTAAATCTGTCTTGTATTGAGTCGATCTGTGAGCGTAAGTTTTGGTTCATTTGCTCAATTTGATTGTTGAGGTTTTCTTGATCGAGCATATCCCTTGCCAATTGTCTTTGCTGGATTGCTCTGAGTCTTGCTAACTCTCTTTGGTTGTCTTGTTCTTGAGCCCGTTCTATCTGTTTTTGTATTGCCTCTTGTCTTCTCTGAATCTCTCTTACTTTTTCATCACGCTCTTCAATATCGTGTTGTAAGTGAAAAATTTTGAGTTGCTCATCGTCCCATGATGTCTGGTTTAAGCTTCGTAACTGGGTGTGTACGTCCCAGATATCTTTTTTCTCTTTACCAATTCTGAACTTCTCTCGGTGTTGTAATGGTCGCATCTCACCTGTTGCTTGATTAACTGCCATCATGGTTCTTATACCTAGGTCGTCTTCGTATTTTTCAGCTTTGCCTGTTTTTGGATTGATTCGTTTAAGTCCTTTCTCATATTGTTGGGTGAACTCACCTCCTGCATGCATCACTACAGGAATCGGTGCTACCTTCTTTGCTTCTTTTTTGCTCATTTTTTTGGTATTAGGTAAGAGTCCTTCAGCAACCCTGTTCATGACATGTGAGAGCATACTTTGGCTTTTGATTCTTGCTTCTTCGCTCCATCCATTTTTTGTGAGGCCTGCTGGATCAACATTAAGTGGTGCGTGAAAGGAAAGGCCTGTACCGGTAATGTTTGCTAGGCGTCTAATTTCGTGAAAATGTTGTGTAGGGATGGTTTCAAATTTGTCTAGCTGTAATGTGCCAATTTCAACGTTCTCAACGCCTTCGTTAATTTTTTTGCCGAATTCTTCAAGCTGGTTTGCGCCAAACGGATTAGTTGTTGTGGAGAGTCTCCATTTTCGCTGTGTACCGTTTTTGTAGCGTGTTTGCATACGTTCGTGGAGCTGTTTGAAGTAGTCGCCACTAGAGGTTGGTTCTGCCATGGGAGTATTATTGTCTGTGTTTATTTAAAGCTTATGCTGAGAGCATACCATGGGTTTTTTTGTAGACGTCATAGATGATGAATGTGCGTTTTTTTACGTTTGCTTTGGCTTCGTTTTGGATTCTTTTATACACTTCTTTTGATCCACCCTTGCTTCTTTTTTCTGTGAGTGGTTTTATAATCTCTTCAAAACCTTTGTAGATGTCTTTGAGTATATTTTCTTCTAACAAATTCTTTTTCTTTTTTTCTTCTGTTGGTGCCTCTTCTTTTTTCTTGCTAAATTCATCATCATCTAGGTATTGACTGATTTCTTCGTCTATTACTTTAAGACTATCTCCCACCCATTCTTCAACCAAATCAAAACTGTCGTATAACTCGTTTTCATCGAAGGCTTGCATTTCGTTTTTGTTTAAGACGAACCCTTTGAAATTGATTTGTGTTTTTCCGCCGTGGATATAATGTCTACCACCTTGGCCTTGATACACTTGTGGTACTGACCGAAAATTCATGGTGACTTCAACGACTTCAAAGTACTTTTCTTTTAACTCTAACTTTGCAAAGGACGGATGTGCTTTTTTGCCGTCATACTCTTTTTTACCGTAGAGGCTGAGTTCCATCTGCATGTTGCTAAATGCTGCAACGATGTCAGGTGTGTTGAACTCTTTCATCTGTAATTTTTTTGCTGCCTTCAGATATGGTTTTGCCCAGTTTGCATAGAGTTTGAGCGTTTCTTTTTGTGATTTTAAGTATGCTTTTTCAATGTTGTATCGCTTTTGTAACTCCTTTTCTGAGATTTCTAACCAGTGGTTGTACTCGTGGACTTTTTTTATGAGAATTTTTCGTACTCTCTCATTTACATCAACTCTGTTTACTGTTTGTGCGTCATCACAGTAAAAAAAGGCGTCTCGCAGTGTTGCGAAGTTGAGTTGTTGTGCTAATGAGTTTATACTGCCGAGGCCGTTTCGTGTGTCGACGGTGTCCATCCAAATACCTCTAAGTGCATATTTTGCGCCAAGCATGGTGTCTCTGTCTTTGCTTTTGAGCTCTTTGTATAATTTTAATCTCATCTTAAATTCGTTGAGGTCGTAGATCAGGTTAAGGATGCTTTTTATCACTTGGTTAATTGCACCTAAATATTCTCCTCCTTTAGATTGCATTAAACTTGCTCGTTGACCCATCTCACCAAAATAGCCTGACGCTACTGATGCTTCGAAACTTTCTTGACCTTTTTGTACTGTCAGTCCTAAGCCTGCCGGGCCTTTGTCTTGCATAAAATCAAGTAGCCAGAAGTAAATGGGTTCTAAACCTTCATTGATTGCGTCGTAGGTGAGTTTGTATTCGACTGTAGGTTTGTCTGCTCGGATTGCTTTGGTTAATTCTTTGATGATCTGTTTTTTAACGTGTTTGTATTTTTCGTCTTGCATTAACGGTGAGAGTATTTTTCTTACTTCGTCTGGCTTTTTTCCTTTAATTTTGTTATCTACCGTCTTTGTAGTTATCGGTTTTTCTTTTTGAGCCATCCAAAAGCTATTTATAGGGCTGGCTATTTAAAGTATTCTGTTATGGGTATCTTAAGTAAATTTGGACGTAAAAAGAAGCCTAGTTTTAACCTTCCTTCACGTGCTGATAAAGAGACAATGCCTACCTCACCACCACCTTCCTCTTTTGGTTCTCCTTCCCGGTTTTCAGCTGAACCTGCTGCTAGGCCTTCCTTTACGTCTGTCTCTTCAGGCTCTTCTGGTTCGCATGATCTTATCTTGACGAAGTTAGATTTACTTGATCAGCGTTTGCAAAATATTGATAGGCGGTTAGCTGTTATTGAAAAAATTGCCAAAGAGTCGCAAGAATGAACCTGTTGTTATTAGTTTTGTTTGTTTTAGACCGTTTTACCAAGTGGTATTTTACTGGCACTTTAAACACGGGTGCTGCGTTTAGTTTTTTTGTTGGGCATAATTCTGTTTTAGCTGTTATTACTTTTTTAGCTGTAGTTGGTGTTGGCTACTGGTACTACCGTGAACGATCGTTTGTTTTAGGTTTACTTCTGATTGGTGCGTTCTCTAATTTACTTGATAGAATCTTGTTTGGCGGTGTGGTTGATTTTATTGCTTTGGGATTTTGGCCTGCATTTAATTTAGCTGATGCTTACTTAGTTGTAGGTGTTGCTTGGATGATGTACTTGGAGTTTAGGAGGTAGTTTTTCTACCTTATTTCTGCTATTCGTATTCCTTTTAGTAGAATCTTTTATATAATTTTCCTCTTTTCAAAAGATTGCCTTTTATGTGCGAAGATTAAAAAATGAATGAATTACCCACTTCCTCAGGACTTGATGACCTTGTGCAAGCTTATCCCTCTGCGACATTGCGCGATGCCGCCTTAGATAGGATAAAGCAACATGAAGATGATTCAGATGTCAAGTCTAAGGATGCTGCAAGAATGAGGGCACTTGTTGATCATTCGTCTTATGGCGCAATATATTCTCAGTTTGTTCTTGATCCTTCAGTTCGTGAGCAATTGATGCATAATCAGCAGTTTATTACTGATGCAGTAGGTTATGGGATAAATGTTTCTGCGTGGTGTAATGCACAAGATTCTGACCCTTTACGCCTTGAACTTGGTCAAAAAGGCGTTATAGTTGAGCAAAAGTTACTTGATCAACTTGATAAATCTTTCACCTTACTCGATGAGGTTACTGGGCAATTTCGGTCGGAAGAATTTTATCAATCATTGGAAAACTACGCTTCTGAGGATGATTCGGAGGTTTCTCTAGGGTTTAGTGGTGGGTCTGAAAAAAGGGACTATTATTTCATGTCTTATCTTGATGAGGTTGTACCTCAGGCAGATGATACATTAAAAGAGAAAATTACTCAGGAATTGATACTGCAAGGTGTATTGTCTGAAACTGGGGCTTATCTTCCTGAGGATAAACTTCCTGAAGCAGCAAGATATATTGGAGAAACCTTAGAAGCTCATATTGCACAGCCAATTGATACTTTGGTGTCTGAAGGTCTCTTGAGAGAACTTTACTCTTCTTGGCGTGAAACTGGAAACGTTGTCATACCAGGTCAGTTTGGTGAACAAAAAACAGGACACGACTTTATGAGTGCTCTCATTTCGTTGGTGAACGATGCGCCAGACCTTATTGAGAGATATGACGTTGGATTATTTGTTAATCATGATTATTACTTGCAAGAATTCCTTACTTTGGGTTCCCATCTTATAGATCTTCAAGAAAATGATATTACTGCCCCTATTTTTACAGAGATTGGTAAATCATCACGATTAAAAAATGTGGCTGAAGTGGAATATTTTTGTCGCGTTGAAGCACTTTTGCCAACAGATGTTAGTGCAGGAAATGATGGTGGTTGTTGTATTGCAGTAAATCCTTCTTCCTCGGGACAAACTGAAGAACAAGGGAATGCCCCACTTATGGGAGGAGACTTTTTTCCATTTTATCAATTGGATCTGGCAACTGTTATTGTTGGTGTGTATCAACGTGCTGTTAAATCTAGAGCACAGAAACCTCTTCAAAGACAAGCAAAGAGAGTTGGAATGGCGCTCGTGCATGCATCTATTGATTTGGATGGTGTGCCTGTGCAAGCTATAAATTCTCTTGAACTCTCTCAGCAAATGAATCCTCTTTCTCGGGAGGGGCTACAATCACTTACTGGATATGTGATTCGATGCATTGATGCCGTTGGTACTCAAGCTGGGTTTCAAGGTCTAGCTATGGGAACGCATAATTACAATACTGCACGGAATTTTATTCCTGGAGGTGTTGAAATGATTCAACCAGACTATAAAAAAGAAGAACTGCTTAAACTTCCTGACCATGTGCCAGATGGAAAACAAGTATGGTATTCAGAGATCTATGAGCCTACTGGAACAAGCAACCAAGAATGGGCGTGGCTTCGAAAACCTGGGTCTGATTTAGTTCTAGAAGGTGTGGAGTTTAAGAAGTAGCTACATCATACCGTGTGGCTGTTGTTGTGGTTGGCCGCTTTTTCCAGCGGCGAGCACGTCATCTATACGAAGAATCAGTTCAGCGACTTCAGCTGCAGATTGGATTGCTTGTGTTTTAATTTTAAGTGGTTCAATTATTCCTGTTTGGTAGGCATCAATTACTTTACCAGAATGTGCATCTAAACCTGCCCAAACTTGGCCGTTATCATGTGCTGCTTTGAGCTCTGTTAATGTATCAATGGGGTCTAGCCCTGCGTTTTCGGCTAACGTTGTTGGAATCACTTCTAGACTTTGTGCAAAATTGGTGATTGCTAGTTGTTCACGCCCTGAAAAGGATGTTGCAAAGCTTCGTAACTGTTTTGCTACTTCAATTTCACATGCGCCTGCGCCACCTACTGCTTTTTGCTCTTTACATGTTGCAATGATGTCGCCTACGGCGTCTTTGATTGCGCGTTCCACTTCATCAACTACGTGTGATGTTCCGCCACGTACGAGGATGGTGACCGCCTTTGCGTTTTGGCAGCCTTGGATGAAGGTCATGTCTTCATCACCCACACGCTTTTGTTCAACGGTTTGTGCGAAGCCCATATCGTCTTGTTTAATTTCGTCTAAGTTTGCTACAATTTTTGCTCCGGTTGCTTTAGCTAACTTTTCCATGTCAGATTTTTTAACTCGTCTGCAGGCAAAGATACCTTGCTTTGCTAAGTAATGCTGGACTAAATCTTCAATGCCTTTTTGTGCTAAAACTACGGTTGCGCCTGATGCTTTTATTTTTTCTACCATGTCTTTGAGCATGTTTTCTTCCATGGATAAGAACGCTTGTATTTGTGCCGGGTCAGTTATTTGTATCTTAGCGTCAGTTTCTGTACTTTTTACTTCTAAAGCAACATCGGTTAAGAGGATTTTTGCTTGTTCCACTTTGCTTGGCATGGCGTTGTGTACCTTTTCTTTGTCGAGCACAATACCTTGCACGAGTTCTGTTTCGTTAATAGAATTACCTTGCTTTTTTTCAAATTTAATATCGTCACGATCAACCTGGTTGTTGTGCATGACTTGTGTGACTGCTTGCACAGTAATGTTTGCTAAATGCTCTTTTGCTGCTTCAGCACCTTTGCCGGTCATGGCTGTTTGTGCAATTGCGTTGAGTATCTGCTCGTTTGCTCCTTCTTGTGCGATGGTGTTGAGGATTTGTTGTGCTTTTTTTGCAGCTAATCTGTACCCTTTGATAATAACTGTTGGATGCACATCTTTGTCGATTAACTCTTCAGCTTTTTTTAGTAATTCACCTGCAAAAATTACCGCTGTGGTGGTACCATCGCCCACTTCGTTTTCTTGAGTTTTTGCTACTTCAACCAACATTTTTGCTGCAGGGTGTTCAATTTGCATCTCTTCTAAAATTGTTACCCCGTCGTTAGTAACTATGATGTCGCCCATACTATCTACTAACATTTTATCCATACCTTTTGGACCTAACGTTGTTCTGACTGTTTCTGCGACGAGTTTTGCTGCTAAAATGTTATTTCTTTGCGCTTCTCGCCCGGACGTTCTTTTAGCTCCTTCCTGCATAATATATATCGGTTGTTGTTGGTTTGTCATCGTTTTGGGATTCTATTATTTTTTATAAAGCTGCCTGTTTGCTGCTAAGCGATCTGCTGTTTTATCTGCGTATGCTCTGAATCTAGATCGTCTTGCGTGCTCTTGTGGTCTGTCTTTGTTGACAAAGTCCGGCACGTAGTGGCGTTTGATCTGGTCTATGTTTGGTTTTCTTTTACCTGTACTTTTTGCTGTGGCACAGATTTCTTCTTTAGGTGTTTCTTGTGCGAATATGGCTAGCATATCTAGATCAGCTCTTCGCATGTGTTTGGTCCATCTACATGTGCTTTTGAGCCAATCTCTGTTGTGTTGCCAGTACGCTTCAATTGCTGGAATTGCTCTTTTGATATTGTATCGTTCGTCCCACTCTTGACAGTAGGGCCAATTGTCGTTACAAATGCCTACCAGTGCTGCTTGCTGTGCTGTGAATAATCCTATACCTCTTCTGTCTTGTTTGCGTAATCTTGCCCATTTCTCTTCTCTGTAGCCTTCTGTGTTGTTTTGTATGATGGTAGCTACAACCGCTGGGTGTTTTGTTGTTCTGATTATGTCTTCTATGGTTGGCTCTGGGGTTATATCCTCGCTTGCTGTTGCGTCGTTATCATCTACTGTTTGTGCGATATTTTCAAGAACCTGCTGTTCTTCTTGGGTGAGTTCTGTATCGCTTGGCACTTGTTGGTTGTCTTGGCAGCTGTAACAGGTTGCTAGGCTTATGAGAAAAATACCACTAGCGCCCGCTGCCAGACTCTTTGGATCTAAGGATCTTAGTCGGTCTTTAACATCTATTTCTGAGAGGTATTCTTTGCATTCTTTTGCAAATTCTTCAATTTCTTCTCTTGTGGGTATCCATTCTGGCCAATTCATAGCTACTAGAGGGTGGTAAAACCTTATATATGTTGCGTTTTTGTTTCTTTTGGGCTAGATGGCGCAATTTGTGGGCTAAACTGCTAAAGTAAAGTTTTTACGCAAAAGGTGAATATTACTATTTTTCTTTTTATCCTTCAATGAGTAATTTCATTTCCGCCGTATTTAAGACTTTAACTTTTGATTGATTCTTTAATCCTTTATCATTGCTCCATAGGATACTGTTTGGATGTGCAAGAACACATGCAATAAAGAGTTCATCATCTGGATCTATCTCTTTAACAATCCCGTATGCTTCTTTACTGTATGGTTTTAACATCTCACTTGAAACAATCGATACTTGTTGTAAGATTAATCTGAGAAGCTCATCGAAATCTTTTTCGGATAGTTTTGATTTTTTTAATAACTCTCTCTTGTGCTTTTCCATTTCATAGAAAACATAGTCTGGAAACAAAAATTTTCCTTCAAATTCTAAAATTAGTCTTCTTGTTATGGAATCTTTGATTAATGCAGAAAAGAGGACGTTAGCATCAAGCACTATCCTCATTCATGAAACCTCTTTGTAGCAAAGGACTTTATTTTTTTACTGAAGTCATCAACGTCTTTTTGTGTTAATTTACTTTTTTTGGCAAGTTTTTCTGCTAGTTTCAAGGTTTCAAGTTTCTCTATTATTGCACGTCGAGCTACTTCACTCCACTTGACTTCTGAGAAGTGTTTCATGCTTTTGTGCACATCTTCAGGCATTGATAAAGTTATATTGGTCATATTTCCACCTCACATAAATATGTGTTAACACGTATATAAATGTTTTGGAAATGTTTCTTTTCTGTGGAATGGCGTGATTTGACTGAAAAAATGAGTAAATGTTTTTAATAATTAGACTAAGTTTACCCTTCTTCATTAATTGGTGCCTCTAATTTCTTTTCAAGGTTTCCAAGCTCAACAGGTCTGTTTTCGAAAAATTTTCCAACAAGATACGCGGCCATTCCTCCGATAGCTGCAAGAGAATCACTTGCGTTGGTAGGTGGTAAAGAGCTAGCTATTACAACTACACCGCAAACCTCTGCAACATAGCAAGTTCCTCTTAGAATATATCTTTGAAAATACTCCTCATCCATAATCAATTATTGAAATAAAGTCTTTATAAATCTGCTGAATAAGGATTCGTGCCTTTTGTTTCTTTTGCGCCAATTGACATGAAAGTCTGATAAAGTGAGTATACTCTTAACTCAATTTTTATCGAAGGCGAGGTTTTTTACTTTTATAGAGTGACGTTCTCTCACTTTTTACTGCTGCTGGTTATATTTCTTAAAATATGCTTTTTTTAACTTTTTGAGAAATGCTTGCATCTGCAAAATGACTATCTCTACAGGTGTGCCACTCGTAATTCCTTCTGTTTTGTATACTGTGTTCCCATATTCGTCTTCAAATACGTGAAGATTAAAACCAAATGTACTTCTCTTTTTCATGTTTTGCAGCCTCCATCCATGCTTGCATTTCTTTTATTCGTTTGATCTCCCCTTTAGTTGCCTTTTTTCCGGTGAGGATGTTTGTCCACTGCTCTTTTTTCTTTCTTTTTGCCATGTATGTTCTTATTTTTCGATCTTTATAAGTTTTTAGTGTTGTTTTTTGCAAATCTTTTACTTGTGTTAAGAATTTTATATCAATTCTGTTTGAAACCGTTTAACTGTTTTAATAATATGTTCTGGCTGGGTTTTAAGGATTTCTGCGGTTTTTTTGATGATATCGCCTTCGAAGATTTCTGTTGCTGTTAAGGTTTGTAGCTCTTGTGAGATAGGTTGGTTTTTCTTTTTGAGTTTCTTTACTTTCTTCCACTTGCTAAACAATTCTTGCGCTCTTGCTGGAATTTGGTTCTCTTCGCAATTGAGTAAATTTTTTAGAGCTGTGATGAGTTCTTCGTCCCTTTTTTCTTCTGCTTGTGCAGCCTCGCCTGCGACAAATTCTATACGTACTACGCTGTCTGATATTTTAGTGGTTTTGAGAATTTTAATTTTTTCAGCCTGCTCTGTGTTGGTTAAGTGCGTTCCTCCACAACACTCAATGTCTGTGCCGATGATGTCAACTATGCGTAACTTTTTACCGGGTACTGCGCCGCCTTGATAGATTTGCATCCCGTACATTTTTTCTGCTTTGGTTCGTGGCATGAAGCTTAATTTGATCGGTATGCCTCTTTGAATGATTTTGTTTGCTTGTTGTTCAATTTTTTCAGCTTGTTTTTCAGTTATACTTTGGTAATGGGTAATGTCAATGTGTGCTTTTTCTTGCGTTTTTTTTGCACCTGCCTGATTAATGTGTTCACCTAAGACTCTTTTTGCAGCAGCGTTGATAATGTGTGTTGCTGTGTGGTGTTTTGCAAGTTGTATTCTTCTTTTTCTGTCAATGCGTCCTTGTACTTCTTGTCCTGTTTCTAGATTATTTTCTTTAAGTATGTGAATGATGTGTTTCCCTTGTTTTTTTACGTCAATTACTTCTTGGCCGTTAAGTGTTCCTTTATCATGTATCTGTCCACCTGAGGTTGGGTAGAAGGCGGTTTGGTCTAGGATAACGTATTGCTCTTTGCTGTACAGAACTTTTGCTGAGAATTCTGTGAGTTTATAATCTTCAAAGTATAGGGCGCGTGTTTCTTCAATACCTTCTGTATCTATGTTTAGCTTTGTTGTTGTTTGATGCTCTTGTGTTTGTTTTTCGTGTCTTTTGGCAACTTGCATGTAAAAATCTTCTGGAATCTTGATTGTTTTGTTTTGCTCTTTTGCTTCTTGCGCAATGAGTTCTGGCGTGATGCCGTTTGCGTCGTAGAGCTCAATGAGTTTTTCTTGTGTAATGGTTGCAATGTCCATATTTTTGAGTATCTTTTTTGTTTTTTGTTTAGTATTGTCGTATTTTATCTTTTCCACGTTGAGTATCTCTTCAACTTGTAGCAACTTGTCTTCTAATTCTGGGTATTGCTCTTTGAGCTCATCTGCGTGCCATGTGCAGATCTCAGGTAAGTGTAAATTCCACTCGTATTTGTCAATACAACTTAACGCTCTTCTGGTGATGATGCGTAAATTATACCCGCCGCCTGTGTTACTTGGCAAAGCACCGTCGGCTAGAGCGAATAATACTGTTCGTGCATGTTCTGCTATCGCGTAACATGCTGCTTGCGGTAGTATCGCTTCTTTAAGTTCTTGTGTGTCTAGACCTACTTCTTGAGCAATGTCTTGCCAGGTTTGTGTGATGTTGTCTGCCTCATCTAAGTTGAGTTTGCCTGCGAGGGGAACAAACTTTGCCATGATGTCTTTGTTTGGTTTTAATTTAATTTTGCTGTACATCTTTTCTAATGTCTGTGGAAAGACTGCTTCGTAAATTGTTCCTGTGCCTTGACTTAGCCAGGCACATCGTTCCTGGCCCATGCCCATGTCAAGCACCTTAATGGGTAAATCTTTGATTGCTTCTTTAGTTATTTCTTTAGTCATATATACTTGGTTGCCGACTTCAACGCCTCGGACGAAAAATTCCATACAACAACCGCCGTTACCGCCGCCGGCCCATCCGTCTTCGTGGTAACTAATCTCCTCTGTGGAAATACCTAGGCCTTGTGTTAACCAGTCGTGAATGTCTTGAAAGTATTTGTCTTGGGTATAGTTGTCTGGTTGTGTGAAGGCGTGTTGGCCGATCATGACAAACCCTGTATGGTGTGAGCCTGTTATACCTACATTGTCAATGTCTGCAAATCGCATACAAAACTGTGGAATGACTAACGGGTTTGCGGGTGGTTCTACTTGTCCTGTTACCACGTATGGTTGAAATGCGGCAATGGATGCAATGGTATATTCCATCGTTGGGTTCCATCGTGCGACGGTCGGGTATCTTTGAATCGGTGTGTAGCCTTTTTGATTTAGTAGCTCGCTGAATCGTTTGTACACTTCTGTGTAGCTGAGCGGTTCTTTACACGGTGAGTTGCCAATGAAGGTGTATTTTCCTCGACAGCTTGGGTCGCCACAAATGTGTTCTTGTCGTATGCTCCAAAAGTATGTTTGGCAGGTTGTACATTGTTTTCTTGAAAACCCTTGCTCTTTAAGGACGGTTGTTGCAAAGTATGCGTCTGGATCTTGTGAAGCTTGCTTTTTTAAAATTTCTTTAATTTGTTTGGTTGAGAGTTTACTGTAATCCATGATGTAGCTGGGCCTCATTTGCTTTTAAATGTTACCTGTTGGCGAGTTCTCTGTATTGCCCGTGGCCTGTTGTGTCTGCTACCTGTACTCTATCTTTATAGAGTCCTATTATGTCTAATTCTTTTCCGTCAATTGCTATGACGTACATGTGTTCAATGCCATGCTCTTGTGCTAATCTTTGGTATTGTTTTGCTTGTAGGGCCTCTTCGAGGGTGTTGTACACTAGTCTTGCTCGTTGTTTTGTCGTGTCAAAATGTTCTGGGTGTTGCAAGAAATCTATAAGATCTTTTTTCGCGCCAGGGTGTTCAGTGTCTGCTGCGACAATGTAGACAATGCTGTCACCGCCGTTTTTTAGTTCTCTTGCGATCACTTTTTTTGGTGTGAATCTTCTCATTACTTGCACAAATTCTTGTTCGGTTTCGTATGTTGCGATGACTTTTCCTTTTCTGTTGGTAAGTTCGCCTGCTTGTAAGGGTGTTGTTAGTAGTGCTGCAAGAAGGATGGTCTTGAGTTTCATACTGTTTTGAGGTATTACTGCTTTAAAAAGTCTTTTTTTGCAACTTTGGCTGAGGTATTGTGCGGAGTTTCCTGAAAATACATAAAACTTTATATCTCTCATGGATAACTCTATATCTATGGGTGAACAAGAAGTTCGAGAGCATGAAGCCATGACTTTTGGTATGTATCAAGATAATGCATTGTTTAAGCGTATGCTTGATTTGGGATTTGAAGAAGTTACTGCTGTCTATGCTCACTGGACGGTTGCAAATGGTGTTGAAATGACTTGGGCATTTAGACATCCTCGTCTTGACCTAGTTGTTCTCAATGAGCTTGTTCGAAGAGATCATCTTTTGTGGAGTGAAGGTAGGTATACCAACCAGGAAAGACTTCTTACTTCTAATGAATTTGAAGCTCACATAAGCCGTCCTAATTGTAGCACAGGTGCAAACTATGATTTGAAGGCAATGCTTGGAGATTATGACCCTTCAAAACCGTCTCGTTTACCGGCGCTTTTCTAAACAACTGGGTTATTTTCTCTAAGTTGTTATATAGCTATTTTGGCAAACACTAACATTCCTAAGGGGCTAGAATAATCTCTTAAATACTTGCCTTATTACTTCTGCAATGGTTCCTGATACAAAACAAATTAAGAGCGGATGCCATGAAGAAAAAAATAAGCTCATGGGGTAGTAAGAGACAATAACAAAAGCGATGTCAAAAATTAATGCATATAACATATCTAGGCTTTCTAGGTTGGATTTATTAAAAGTTCTCTTTTTGTTTCGATCACGTGGTTTGGCGCAATTCTGCGGAAAAGCGTTTATCTTTTATAGACTTTCTTTCTATGCCCTATTTTGATTACAAGAAGGATTAGTTTATTATTCTGAATATCAATTAATACACGGTAATTTCCAACCCTTAATTTGTAAGCTGGATCACCAACTAATTTTATTAAATGCGCTTGAGGTCGAACGCGGATTCGTTTAAGGCTATTGATAACCCTTGGTTGAATGTCCTTTGGAAGTTTTTCTAACTGTTTCTCTGCTTTTGGTGTGAAAACAACTTTATACATTTATAATCCCAGTCTTTTTTCAACTTCTTCTAGGGTGGAAAATTTGCCTGCTTTGAATTCTTTTCTGGCCTGTGCAAGGTCTCTTTTTGTCTCCTCTGAAAGTTCTTTTGTATCTTCAATTAGATCCCAAATCACTTCTTCATATGTTTCCCTTTCAAAGAGTTTTTTCTTTGATAACTCTTTTTGTAAGTCAAGACTAATCTGGATTGTTGTTGCCATAGCTCTTTATAGGAGGATATAGTATTTAAAACTTCGGTTTTTATCGGATAAACTGCTCATTGAGTATTTTTGCGCAAAAAGAATATTATTGTGATCGTAGTGCATCTACCGGTTTGAGTTTAGATGCTCTGTATGCTGGAATGACGCCGGAAATCATGCCGATAAATATGGAAAAGATCAGTGCGAAAATGATGAGTCCCGGTGTTACCACTGTGCGTAATGGTTCTCCGTCGCCAAAACTCATGCCTGAAAGGGGAATGAGGGCTGAGATGCCTATGCCGAAAAGTACTCCAAGGATTCCGCCTACCAACCCTACCATGCCTGAGTTGAATAAGAAGATGCTTAAGATATCTTTATTTTTTGCACCTAACGCTTTCATAATTCCTATCTCTTTTGTTTTTTCAAGTACTGCGGTAAACATGGTGTTTGCGATACCCACCGCTCCAACTAGCAAAGATACTCCTGCAATGACGCCTAGAAAAACCGTAAATCCAGTGAGGACTGCACCTATATTTTCTTGGATGGTTTTCATGGAAAGTATGGTGAAGTCTTTTGTGTCTTTGTTCACATGACGTACGGTCATGAGTTTTTGTT
The DNA here is from genome assembly GCA_964344975.1 of Candidatus Woesearchaeota archaeon. Classification (GTDB taxonomy): domain Archaea; phylum Nanobdellota; class Nanobdellia; order SCGC-AAA011-G17; family GW2011-AR18; genus CAYFPK01. The sequence goes on along the minus strand of CAYFPK010000007.1, from coordinate 2,610 downwards.
CAATTTGTGTTTCTATTGTTTCAGCTTTCTCTGCGTCTCTAATCTCTATAATTACTGCATCGTACTCCCCACGTTCCCTGTCAAATATTTCGTATGCTGCTTCAATAGGCATGTATACCTTTTTATCATTCATGCCGAAACTGCCTCCTTCTTTTAAGATTCCTATGACTCTAAATGATTTATCTTCAATGGTGATTATTCTGTTAATGGCGATTTTTGATTTGAATACATCATCAGCGAGTACTTTGCCAATCACTACTACGTTACGATCGCCTGCTTGCAGGTGTCTTCCTTGTACCACTTCTGTGTTTATAATATGCTTCCATTCTCTGGGGTTCACCCCTTCAATGTTTGTTGCAAGTGTCTCACCCATGTAGTTGGTTTCTTTTTGGTCCATGATGCGCGTGTCTATACGGATTACATCAGCAATTGCGCGTATGGCTTGCTTTTCTTTATCGGTGAGTTTGTTGGTTTCTGAGCTTGTTATTTGATTTGGATCACTAGCACAGTATGGGCCGGGACATTCGTTTGCACGGTCAAAGCCGGGTGTTATCGTGATGATGTTTGCACTAAGTCCACCTAGTTGTTCTTTAACCTGCTCTTCAAAGCCTTGACCGATGGATATAATCGAAATTATTGCTGCAACGCCAATAATGATGCCAATGATGGTTAGCCAGCTGCGTAATTTGCTGTGTTTAATCATGTTAAAGGCAATCGCTATTGCTTTTTGCAGTTTCATTTCTTTTTTCTTTTTCTGATGTACAACACAAGCATTATGACTAGTAGTATGATTGTTGTGTACATGAAGAAGTTCGACCCTTGCTTTTCTTGTGTATCTACCTCTAAGACTTCTGCTTCAAGTTGCTCAAACCCACTTTGTGTTTTAGGTGTCTTTTCAACAGGAACTGTCTTGTGGATCGTTCTTCTGTTGCCTACGGTGTCTGTGTAGTCAATTTTTACGATGATGTTTTGCTGCTTGGAATCTACTTTTGGTTTCAGGTAGGCTGTTAGGATGGTGTAATCGCCTGCATTCAGATTGCCTATAATCGTGTTTGCTGGTCCTAGCAGTTCGAAATCTTGCTGGTTTGCTAAGCTTACTGTAATTGCGTTTGCATCGTTTTTGCCAATGTTTGCAATTGCTAGTGCGACGCCATCTTTGTTGACTTCTTGTAGGGCAATGTCAAAGTCGGTGACTACATCGTCTACTTCGAGTACAAAATAGTAACTTGCATAAGCTTCATTGTTGTTTTTTATAATAAATCTGAGCTCATGGTCATCTGGAATGGCGTTTTCGTCAGTTTTTATTCTAAATTGTAACGTTAATTTTTCGCCAGGTTCGATTGTGGGCATGTTACTGTATTGTGTTGCTTCATCTAAACTAAATGGAAAAGGTAGTTCTAGATCAAAACTGGGATTGCTAATTGTGCCACCTGTATTTTCTAGTTTCATGTATACATCAATGTACTCGCCAGGGCTTGCTACGTACGGGTCGTGTCTGATGTCTTTAATTTTTAGTAATGCTTGACCTTCTCCTCTATGTGCTACCTGCTCTCTTGGTGATGATGTATATTCAATTTCTTGGCCTATGTCTGCTGTAACAAAACTCATTGTGCAGAGGAGTGCTAATGCTATTAGTAACCGTTTCATTTTTTTCTCTCCCTTATAATTTTTCCGTCTTTAAGCTCAATTATTCTTCTTGCGTGTTTGCTAATTTGTTTATCGTGGGTGACGATCACGACACTTTTTTTATGTTTTTTGTTGAGTTTTTCTAACAGTTGCATCACTTGCTCGCCTGTCTTGGAATCTAACGCTCCTGTCGGTTCATCAGCTAAAATGATGTCTGGATCGTTGATTAATGCTCGTGCGATAGCTACGCGTTGCATTTGCCCGCCGGAAAGTTCTTTTGGGCGGTGGTGCATTCTATCGTGCATGTCTACTTCTTTGAGTAACTCTTCTGCTCTTTTTTTGAGTCTGTCTGTTGGTGTATCTTGAAACTCGCCGGGTAACATGACGTTTTCTAAGGCTGTTAAAGTTGGTACTAAATTGAATTGTTGAAAGATGAAACCTATCTTTTTACCCCTTTGTGTTGCTAGTTCTGACTCTGTGAAAGTGAGTGTGTTTTTTCCTTCTAAACATAAATCTCCTTTGGTTGGTGTATCTAGGCAACCAATGATGTTCATCATGGTGGATTTGCCTGAACCTGACTTTCCCATGATAGCTAGAAATTCGCCTTGCTTGATGGTGAGTGATGTGCCTTGCAAGGCATTGACATCTACTGTGCCCATTTTGTAGGTTCTGTAGACGTCTTTGAGTTCTACAACTGTGCTCATAAAAATGGTTTAATCTGCATGTTTAAGAATCTTTTGTTAGTTTCCTTTAACTTTTTTAAGCTGTTCTTGGAGTTCAATGAATGCCTTGATTTGATCTTGGCATGCTTTCATCTCTTGTGAAGAAAGACCCATGATTAATTCGTTGAATGTTTTCATGAGTTTTTAGAACTCTTGTTGTTCATAAAGACTGTTGTACTTTTGTAGAACTCATTTTAAAAAGTCTAATCCTAAACTTTTGCGTTTTTGACCAACACCACCTGATTAAGAATTTTCCTGGTTT
>CAYFPK010000006.1:0-37420 GCA_964344975.1 Candidatus Woesearchaeota archaeon | reverse complement strand
TATACCACGGATCAAAAACAGGCAAAATAAAGATTCTCAAGCCAAAAAAACACCCACTAATCAAAAAACCAGCAGTGTTTGCAACACCCTATAGAGAATTTGCGCTAGCCATGATTTACGGCACCGACGATGAACTCGCGGTAGGGTTTACTATAAACAAAAAAACAAAAAAGCGCATAATGTACATTAAAGAATTAGAACAAGATAAATTAAAATTACTAGAACAACCTGGATACATCTACGAAGTCGAAGACAAAGGTTTTCACACAAAAGAAGAGCTCATGCCAGAAGAAGTTATCTGTGAAAAAGAAGTCCCAGTAGTAAAAGAGACCTACATCCCAAACATCAGAAAAGAGCTAGAAAAATTAGGTGTAGAAATTAAATATCTAAGATAACTTGCAAAATCTTCAAAAAAACAACCAAAAGGCATATAAAGAAGGTATACCACAAGTATACCATGGCAATCACAACCGTAAAAATAAGCACAAGCACAAAATCCGCACTAGATGGGGTCCGTCATAAAAACGAGAGCTACGATAAGACAATAGCAAGATTACTAAAGGAGAAAAGAAAAGAAAACCTCAAAAAAGAGCTCAAAGAAGGATACATTGCCTGTGCAGAAGAAAGTAGAAAAACAGTAAAAGAGTGGGAGCACACATCCCCAGAATGGTAACACCAAAAAGAGGTGAGATTTGGTTAGTAACTCTAGATCCAACACAAGGTCACGAAATTAAAAAAACAAGACCTGCAATAATAATACAAAATGACATGGGAAATAAGTATTACCATACTACAATAATAGCCCCCATAAGCTCACAAAAGATACAGAGAGTATATCCTCACCAAGTTGGACTTCCAGAGAAAACAAAAGGACTAAATAAAAAATCAAAAATCCTATTAGATCAAATAAGAGTCATTGATAAACTGAGATTGGTAAAAAGGTTAGGCAAACAAATTGAAAGTGGTCTTCAAAAGCAAGTGGATGAAGCCCTAAAAATAAGTCTAGGACTAAATATCTAAGATAACTTGCATGTACCAAGAATCTTCACGCTGCTCAACAACAAATGTATGTAACGTGACAGCTTTAACATCATTACGTAACGTTTGATCAGCAATAACATCCCCACGCACAACACAACTCAAAGCATAATGCCCATCATCTTCAGAAATTTCTAAACTGTCAACAGAACAAAAAACTAGTGCATCAGCATCTTTAAGATACACAATTTCTTCTAAAAAATTATACATGAGGTCTTCAACAGAATCACCGGAAACTTCAATGGTACGCATAACCTTATCAGCAACAGTTTTTGGATCCGCCATCACATCAAAACACGCTAAAGCAGAGGTAACAAACAGATCATGCAACGTCTTCTCCTCTACACAAAACATCACATCAGCGGTATGTTCTAAGTAGGTAAATCCCATAAAAAAAACAACTATACAAGACGTTATAAACTTATTCCTTTTTAGCACGTTGTAAAAGTTTCAACAACGTTTGCACTTCTTTGGCATGCAACCAAAACTCAAGTGAAGAGCGAAGCCCTACATGATGTTCAGTAGGACGGACACCAGAACAAAAAGGACGCAAAGCAACAAACGCAGCAGTAGCAGCATGCGCAACCGTAGAAAGTTCGGCTAAAGCTTTTTCATAGTTTCGTGCAAGAACAGCATCTCCTAACTCTTTTAAAAACGCGCGCACAGGTAAAGCATCAGAAGAGAGTTGCAAAAGGTCCGATGCAGGAAGTAGAGCATAAGGTGCAGTCAATTCAAGAAGATCCATCTCAAAAAAATCTTGTTCAATCCAGGCGATAAGCATAGATTCATCAACAAATGCCCGACTAGAAACCCGAGAAGAAAACACATCCCAATCATCAAATTGATAGTGTTCTTGCAAAAAATGCAAAAAATCATCTGTAACTGCATAAAGGTTTTGTAAGTGTAAACAGGTTGCAGTAAAGCGAGACATTTCCATTTGCACAAAACGAACGTATGTATCTAAAGCAATACGTAATTGTGCAGACAAAGGCACTGAAGACCTAAAGGGAGTAAAGCGGCGCAGTGAAGAAAATAGACCCATACACCAAAACTAAAAAGATGCCTAGATAAATGTTTGCCAAGCACTACACTTATAAAGAATTCAGCATTGCTTCACAGCAACTGCCGCGATCGCGTAATCTGGTATCGCACAGGCCTGGAAAAAGAAAAGTTTCCAAGAAAAGATCCCAGCAAGCCTGGCCCTTCGGGGCATCCCGGTTCAAATCCGGGTCGCGGCGTTGGAAACGAGGTAAACATCCTGGTCGAAGGACCATTTTGCAGGGACGATTTACTGTCCCCTTTTTAGTTTGTCTAGCAAAATGCACCAAATTCGTGCAACCACGCAAAACCTAAAAACACATGAGGGAAAAAAGGTGGTGCAAAAGAATGGTGCTATCTGCAAGTCATTGTAGTGGTGCCACAAAATGGTGCAAAGAAAAAAAACCCCTCCTCCCTTAGTAACCAAATAACTTCTAACTAAAACAAACCAAAGAAAACACAAAGCATATAAAGCAAAAAGCGAAAAGAGCGGCAGTCACACAGATGACAAAAAAGAGGTATAAGATCATGGCTGCAAAACGCAAGGCTGCCAAAAAGGCAGCAACAAAAAAGACACGAAGAAAAACAACAAAAAAGAAAACGACAAAAAGAAAAGCTGCCAAAAAAAGAGCAACCAAGGCAACAAGAAAAAAGGCCAAAAAAACAAGGCGCAAGAAAGCGGCAAAAAAAACAGCTGCCAAGAAAACCACCCGAAGAAAAAGGCGAAAAAAGGCCTCGGCTAGCCAAGAAAAAGTAACCAAAAAGCGACGCAGAAAGCGCAAAGCAAAATAAACAAGGGGCCCTAGGGCCCTCCCACCTTTTCTTCTAGCAAATGACAACCTATATAAGCAACTTAAGCTAGCAGCGGGAATTCTTTTCTAACAAAGAAAAGAAAGGAGGTCACCACCATGAAAACAGACTACTATGATAGATACGAAAAAAAATTCGGTATGTATGGAGACTTTAATGAGTGGAGCAAAGACGATAAAAGGCCAGACGAAGAGGAAGAGGACGAGTGGGACGACGAAGAGGAAGAGGAAGAAGAGTGGGATTAAACATGGCCAAAGAAATACTTGACATGGAATCACTGCTCGCAGCAAACGATATATTCATAAAAAGAAAGAAGAAAAGGGAAAACTAGCTGCCAGAGACCACCTTTTCTCTTTTTTTATTTTTTTCTATACAAGATTTCAGTGTGTGGATAAGCAATTTCCACACCCTTTGTTTTTTGTACGCGCTCAAAGATCTCTTTTGTGATATCACTTGCAATCTTAGATACTTGTGGAGCAGGAATAAAGTATCTAACATGAACACCACTTGGTTGAAAATAGGTCCTAGAATAGGGTTCTTTAAGGCCTTGTTTTTTAAATTCCCGAGTATATTTTCTTGCGGCGTCTAAAGAAATTTTTATCGCTGCATTCAAATTACTTGTCCTCATGCGAAAGCCCATCACTTTGGTGTTGGGATGAAGCATGTACTATGATCTCTATATTAACCAGCGCACTTGACACACTTGCCAAGTGCGCGGCTTCATCCAATTAATTGATACCCCCCTAGTTTTTGCTGGCTGCAGCAAAAACTGCTGGCAATCCTTTTTTTACTTGATTGTTGGCCCAGGCATACTCTTTCCAGTTAAGAAGGGTGTAAAAGAACTTGTCTCTGTAGCGCTCACGCTACAAGAAGTTCTCTTGTGAGAACTTTTCTGTTTACGCTCTTCCCAGAGGGGAATGTTCTTCTCTCGTGCAATTTGTATGCCAATGATGATACGCACGTTGTAGGCAATGAACCTCATTGCCATTTCTCGTCGTCGCATAAACCATTTTGTTGCATACAATTGGTCACCGTAACGTTTTTTCAGTGCAGAAAATACCGCTTCAACTTTACTTCTCTGATTGTAAATTGGTTTACACAAACTGGGATAATTTTCCCAGAGATAATACAATTTGTTCCAGTTTTTTTTCTACAAATTTTAGCATTAGCTCAAATATAATTAACAAGATTATGATTAAAAAGAGCGTCCCTAAAATAGGGACGATTATCTTCAGCCGATCAATGCTTCCAAATATTTCTAAAAAAGCCACAACTAAAATCCAATTTTAAAGCTTTAATATGTCTTTCTTGTCAAGTAACAGCAAGGGATACTTCAAGTATGGAAACTCTTAAGTACTCAAGAACCAATTCTCGGATCATGAAAAACTCACACATAGTTTTATTATTATTCATGATTATACTCTGTTCCTCTCTCGTTGCAGCCTACTGTCCCATAAAAGTTAAAGCACTTAAAGCGAATACTTTTATGTCTGAATTGCCTTCAATTAGCAAAGAATTGCAAGGGTGCCACATATTCTTACCAGATTACGCAAATAAGGTCTATAACAATGCAGAGATCCGAGTTGATATCATAACAGACGATGGACCCTTATACAATCAGTTCTTCTTTAAAACAAAGCACGGCAGAATTGTAAAGATAGTAAGAGGAAAGTCTGGCACAGCCGATTACATTGCTACAGTAAAAAAATCAGAAGTAGAGAATATTTTACAAAGCGCTAATAAAAGATTGGCATTCAAAAAAGCATATCAAAACGGCGGCATATCCCTTACTCCAAGCAGATCAACGTATCGTCTACAGCACAGAGTTGCTGCTCCTTTTACAGGATTTTCAATTGCTAAGCCACATAAAGGACTAGATCTTCTTTCATTTTTACCAAACTTTTTCTTAAACCTTTACAAGTAAAACTTAAATAGCTTCACATCAAATTTCCTTTATGGTCCTTGAGCAAACCCTCCTGATACTATCTCTTATTTTAGTGCTTGGGCTTGTAGTTCCAGAATTTTTCAAAAAGTTCAGACTCCCTTTTGTGACTTCACTAATTCTTATTGGCGCCTTTATCGGCCCAAATGGTTTTAATTACATTCAAACAAATGAAATAATTGAATTCTTTGGATTTTTAGGATCAGCATTTTTAATGCTCATGGCGGGCCTTGAAGCTAAAATATCTCACTTTCAAAACGTAGGTAAAAGAGTTCTTTTAATGGCCTCTCTTAATGGTTTAATTCCTTTTATAGTCGGTGTAAGTGTCACTAAGTTTTTCGGATACTCTTGGCTGACCGCATTTTTAATAGGCACTATTTTTGTTTCCTCTTCCATAGCGATTATTGTCGCCTCTGTTAAAGAAACAAAGCTAATGAAATCAAACATTGGCCAATCAATTATTTCTGTTGCAATTATTGAAGATCTTTTCAGCCTATTTCTACTAGCTATAATTTTACAAACTGTTTCTCCCACAACAGGGTTTCCCTTACCAACATATTTTATGATCCTTATATTTTCTGTTTTTTTCCTTAAGATGTTTTTACCAGAGTTCACAAAATTTTTCTTAAAAAGATATGTAAAAAAGAAAGATCAATTTGAAGGGGAGCTTCGTTTTGTAATAGTTATACTTCTGTCTATTCTGCTCTACTTCTCGGGGCTTGGCGTACACCCAATTGTTGCTGCGTTCATTGTAGGGCTATTACTCTCAGATGTAGTAAGCTCAAAAACTATTTCCTCAAAACTACACACGCTCGGATACGGAATGTTCGTCCCAGTGTTCTTTTTCATTGTAGGTATGAATATTGATTTAGGCATCTTAGCTAGTTTTGACTATAGAAACATCATTATGATCACCATAATTCTAGGGCTATTATTCTCTAAATCAATAAGCGGTTACTTCGCAGGAAGAATTGGCAAATTTTCACGAAAGGTAGCAACGTTATTTGGTATTGCAACAACCGCACAATTGACAACCACACTTGCAGCAACCTATGCAGCATCCTCTTTGGGAATATTAGACACAACATTAACCACATCTATTGTTATACTATCTGTTCTAACAACTGTACTTGCCCCAATTGCCTTATCATTCACTCTAAATAGAAAAAAGGGAAGAAAACGTGGTTAGCCAACTCCTTTATTTATTAGGAGGTCTTATATTGCTGGTCAAAGGCTCTGACTATTTTATTGAGGCCTGTGCACGCCTTGCCAAAAGATTTGCCGTCTCCGATTTGGTAATTGGTCTAACATTTGTTGCAGTGGGGACCTCTTTACCCGAGCTTGCTTCATCAATTACAGCGGCACTGAAAGGACACCCCGGAATTATTGTGGGAAATGTTGTAGGAAGTAACATCGCAAATGTTGGGTTAATAATTGGTTTTGTAGCACTTATGGTTGTGCTAAAAACAGCCAAGAGAACTTATGAACGTGATGCGTATATTCTCATTTTAAGTATCGTAGGACTATACTTATTTGCACAAGATAATCTGGTCACACGTTTAGAAGGAATAGCCCTTCTTACTTTTTATGTCGCCTACATCATTTTCTTATTCAAGACACACTCCAATAAAGCAAAAAAATATAAGTTCAGACATTTTATGGATTACTTTTTTGGATTTAGTTACATAACAACCATCAAAAACACAGTTATTCACAGGGCTCTTCGCGGAAATGTCCCCAAAAAAAAATCAGAAAAGAAAACATTTCGCCTATTTGAAAAGGAACTAATCAAGGACACAGTCATTATCATTACTGCTAGCTTAGCCATCATCTTTGGAGCCAAATATTTAATTGAAGGTGCTATCTGGTTCGGCAGCATTTTTTCATTACCTGAAAACCTTATTGGACTAAGCATAGTTGCCATCGGAACGTCCCTTCCTGAATTAGCTGTATCGATTAGTGCAGTTCGTAAAGGATTCTCAGGGATGGTTATAGGTAATGTCATTGGAAGTAACATAGCTAACATATTGCTCATTTTTGGTCTTTCTTCAACAATAATGGCAATTCCAATCTCCCAAATGACATTGTGGTACACCATACCAGTTATGGCACTTTTTAGTGCTGCCCTAGTGTATTTTATTAGCACAAAAAAAGTGAGTAAAACTCAAGGGGAAATTATCTTTGTTTGTTACATCTTATTTATGATCTTTGCTTTTCTTAACGGCTGGTCATAACCAAAACAGATAAAGACAACACCAAAGAGCAAAAAACTAAAAAAACAACTTATTTATAGCACCAAATTAAAGAACATACCAATGAAAATAACTGGAGCTAAAGCACTCCAGGATGTTTCGTTTGTTTCTTCTGTCGGGTCGCGGCGTACCCACTACAAACAGATTTATAAATGTAGAGGGTAAACCTTAAATAGAAGCCCCACTTAATACAGACATGGCATATATCTACAAGAAACAGGTTTCAGGAAGAACCTACTATTACTTACGAACTTCAAAACGTGTAGAAGGAAAAGTAGTAGCAAAAGATATAGCATATCTTGGATCAGATCCAAAAGCAATAGAGAAAAAATTAGATGACCTCCCAAAAAAATACCAAAAAGAGATTAGAAAAGCACATAGAAACATTAAGAAATTTCTCACTTCAGAATATCTACTAGAAAAAGTCAAAGCAAAGAAAATAAAAAACAGCCCATATATTTCAAGAGAACTATTAGAAAAAATAGAAATAAGTAAGTTACACTACCAAGAATACTTTCTAAAAGAAGACGAATTAAGCAAGCAAGAAGCCTACAAACAATACCTCATCGATTTTGCCTATAATACAACATCACTTGAAGGAAACACCATTACACTCAAAGAAGCAGAACGTCTTTTAGAAGAACACCTTACACCAAAAGACAGAACTCTGCGAGAGATATACGACCTACAAAATGAAGAACGTATCTTTTTTGCATTACTCAAAAAGAAAGAAAAAGTTTCAAACAAACTAATAATCTGGATACATGATCAACTCTTAGAAAACATTGATAAAAGAATAGGATACAGAACAAGTGACATCCGTGTATTTAGGGCACGATTTAAAGCAAGCCCGGGTAAATTTGTCAAAGCAGATATGAACCTTCTCCTTGATTGGTACAAGCAGCAAAAAAAGAAATTACACCCGTTTGTACTTGCAGCAATTTTTCATCAAAAACTTGAGAAAATTCATCCCTTCGCAGACGGTAATGGGCGCACAGGAAGAATGCTGATGAACTACATGCTCATGCAAGCAGGATATCCACCAACAAACGTACAAAAAAAGTTCCGTGGAGATTATCTAGACACCCTACAAGAAGGCAATGCAGCCGACCTTTTAACAATAGAAACCAAACATTTCAAACCAATAGTAGAATTTCTTGCTGATGAAACAATTGCAAATTACTGGAACAAGTTTCTTTGATACCCACTACAAACAAATTTCTTAAAAGTAGAGGGCAAAACCGCAGAACACGTGAGGGAAATTTACTGGTGCAAAAGAATGGTGCTATCTGCAAGTCATTTTAGCTGTACCACAAAATGGTAGGGATACAGTAAGTGGCATATGTAGGAACTGTTTTACTGGCTTAAAACGAGGGTTGAATGAAGAAGAAGCACAACAGATCACAGATCTCCGCTGGTACATGCAACAACCAATAACAATTTGAGCAATCAGAAAACAAAACTTATTTATAGCACCAAACCAAAGATTACACCAATGAAAATAACTGGAGCAAAAACACTCCAGGATGTTTCGTTTGTTTCTGCTGTCGGGTTGTGGCGTTATAGAATTAGTGCAAATCCGGGAAAAAGGACACAAGCTTTATATAGACCACCACGACCATTATTACTATGGAAACAGTAACCATTCCAAAAGAAGAATACGAACACTTAAAGCAACTAGAAAAGCTCGATTTCGATTTAATAAGACAGTTTACCGGTAGCCTGCACGACCTAAAAGAAGGCCGCTTCAAGAGGCTTGCTTAAAAATATTTTCTGCAACCGCTCTAAACTCTTTCAAATTTCCCTTGATGTGGTCAATAGTTGCTTGCTGATCCTTTTTATCACTAACCGCAATAAGAAGTACCAGGTTAAGATCCTCATAAACAAGAAAGTAGATTCTTCGTCCACCAATTTTCTTTTCTCTCAAGAAAGGGTACGTCAGTTGTTTTCCAACAAAAGGGTTCTCAGCAAGTTTTAAAGAGATTTTTTCTGCTTGATCAAGTGCTTGTTTTGGCCATCTGTGCAATTCACGAAGATACGTCTCAGTCCCAATAACAATAAACATAATATCTCTCAAAAAAGGAGGTTTATAAAAATATGTCTCAGAACAAATACACAACGAAACTTTTCAGAAGGTTTGTTTTAAGGTTCTGTAGAGATTCTCAAAAAGACCTAAGAAAAATCTCCAGAAAAAGGTGCTATTCCAAAAGTCAGATTTAAAGCTTTTTTGCTCTTCATTTTACTATGTTTGAAGAGATTGATTTAGATTTAACTAAGATTAAATTGTATGCTTTTCAGCGAGTTGTTTGTTTGCGCAGGCTGGATTCTATCGTTCGTGGAATAGAGCGAGGAGATATTTTTGATAGAGTCTGGGTTTATGAGAGAGTTCCTGGTGAGTACCACCTTTTACCCCTGCCATTAAGAAAGAATGGTGTTCATTACTTTGCTGGCGGGCATCATAGGGCTGTTGGTCATTGGATTGAGGACGTCAAATTTCCAGCCTATAAATTAACAGACCAACAAATGGAAATGAATTACCCCGAAAGCCCCATCTTAGGTTTTGTACCGCTCGGAAAGATCCAAATTTTAGATGAAGGTCATGAGGCTTTCGAAAAGGCTAAACAACAAGACCCCAGGTTTAGGTGAATGTAAGGAACAACCATAGTCCACGCATCTTTCTAAGCAACACACCAAAAGTCCTTAAAACAAAAGACATTTAAGCAAGATTTTCTAGAAACTAAGTATAAAATTCGTAGCAAGGAAGATAAGGTATCGACTTTGCACTTTTTCTGCCGCATAGGGTCGCGGCGTACCCACTACAAACAGATTTATAAATGTAGAGGGCAAGACATCAGAACACGTGAGGGAAAAAGAGTGGTGCCACAAAATGGTGCAAAGAAATAGCCAAAAGAAGAGAATTTTTAAGCAAACATAAAACCCAGAAAACAATGTCCAAACTCAGAGAATACAATCTTGACCTTCTCAGGCAAGCAGAAGACTGGCAACCAGCAAACGAGCCAGTCCCCCCCCAAGAGGCATTTGCACAAAGATGGTTTTACAGCGAAGAGGTGCCAGAAGAAGAAGAAGAAGAAGAGGAAACAAGCGCGCCAACGCTAAAAGTAAAGGTACAAGAAAGGTACAAGCAAAAAAACTGGGGACCCTGCAAAGATAACAAAACCTACAGAGACACGCTACAAAGAGCAATAGCAACCATTGAAAACGCAGGGCCAGGCCCACGAAGATGGCAAGCAGGGCTCAGAATAAAAGAGCAAGATCCACCAAAAAGAATTTTCAAAGGAGAAGATGTGTACAAAGACACAGATTCTCTTGAAGGTACGCTCCTAGAAGCATACAGAACACTAAGCCCGTTTAACCACGCAGAAGAAATGGGCACCCAGCATGACCTAAGCCGCATCATCACAGGCAATGGCACAATTGAGTTTCTCATCTACGGCAAGCAAGCCAAGATTGCAAAAAGCTACGTACACGCACTCCACAAACAAACAAAAACAGAGCAGGAACCTCCCTGGCCATTTAGTGAAGAAAAGATAGAAAAAAGGTTTTCAGCACAAAAGAAGGTAGAAGCGTTTAAAAAAGAATTCGAAATATACGCGAAAAATCCGACAAAAGAGAATCTGGTAAGACTTTTCAAACAAACTCCAAGCCTCACCCGCGGCTACATTGCACTAGTTGGCAATTTCTTGGACAAAGACAGCAAAGGGAGAACGAGGCCCTGGTACCACTTCGCGTACAAAACATTTAAACAAAAAGGCAAAGAAAAAAAGGCAATACCACTCACAGAAATCATTGACAATATAGAAGAGGAAGCTCTCAAAGAATTGGAAGCAGGTTTCATGCGGCTACACGCACACGCAAAAATCGCAAAAGACATGCTTACAGAACGTTTTATAGGGCTTGCAACAATGTGGGCGCAAGGGTGGAAGAGCCTAGGATTAAAAAAGGCAATAAGCATCGCATACGAAGGACTAGAAAGAGCAGTAGTACGTTTTGACTACACACCTGGTTATACTTTCCAAACCTACGCAACCATTTGGATACAGCAGGCATTAGGAAGAGCATATCAAACAAGCGGAGAAATACGTCTACCTATAGAGGTCGCAAAAAAAGTGCACAGGTTAGCAAAGGTAAAAAGAGAGCTCTCAGCAAAACTAGCACGAGCACCAACTGATGAAGAAATCACAAAAAAATTAGAATGGAGCAAAGAGGAGCTCAAAAAAATAAGAGAGATGGAAAAAAGAAAAAGACTAATTCCACTCGACGCACCAGTACGAGGCGCAGAAAAAAGACGGGTAGGAGAATGTATAGCAGACATTAGCGCAACGCCCGTTGACGAGATGCTTGTAGAAGATCAACGCAAACAACTAGTAAACAAGCTTCTGAGTAGAGCGCACTTAACCACAAGAGAAAGAGATGTGCTCATAAGATACAGCGTAGACGGCCTTTCCTTTCAAAAAATTGCAGACGAATACGGGCTAACAAGAGAAGCAATTCGAAGAACATACATAAGAACAAAAAAGAAGCTACGTCAAGCAGCACTAGGTTTCTCAAAAGACGAACAAGAAGCAATGAAAGAGAATTGCATATAACAAGGCATATATAAGAGTACAAATAAAAGGCAAGAATGCAACAAGCACTAAAACAAGTTTTCACAAAAAACTATGTAGCAATAGCACTGCTAACAGCAATAGTAATTTTCTGTGCAAACGCAATAGTAAAAAACTTCACAATAATCACAAAAAGTTTCTCACTACAACTCATCTACGAGTTAATTAAAGCAACACCACAAACAATGGCAACAACACCATTGGTACTGTTAACAACAATTTCATTATTAGGCGGCATAGTTATAGCACTAAGCATATACACCATAAAAAGACAAATTAAAAGTGACGCAAAAATGGGCACATCAGCAATCATACTGAGTATACTCATCCCCGCATGTCCATCTTGTGCTGTGGGTGTAGTGGGAATTTTAGGCATTGGTGGACTCATAACCGCACTACCGTTTAAAGGCCTAGAGTTAGGCGCGCTAACAATAATTCTTTTACTAATTTCAACAGTATATTTGACAAAAAAGGTAGCAACAACTCAGTGTAAGATCTAGTAAACTTTTTATAGGGGAAATATAAAATACAGGGTATGAAAGATGCAAAAAAAGCTGAATGGATGTTACGCATCGCAGTCTTTGGTACATTTCTTGGCCATGGTGTATTTGCACTGTTAGTAAAACAAAGCTGGATTCCATATTTCACAGGAATCGGTATTAGCGAATCAGCAGCAATGACACTACTTCCTTTGATAGGAATCATGGACATCGTTGTAGCAATCATTGCTTTGGTAAGACCACTCAAAGTTGTACTTATCTGGGCAACAGCATGGGCATTAGTAACAGCATTGATTAGGCCAATCACAGGTGACCCGATCTGGGACTTCATTGAACGAACAGCAAACTGGGCAGCTCCACTGGCATTATTAATGTTGCAAGGCTTACCTAAAAAACTAAGAGACCTCTGGAAAGTATAACATGAACAACAAGAAAATCCTCACTTGGATAGTCATACTAAGCATAGTTGGCCTACTTACATCTCTATATTTAACAGCAGGTCATTTTAAAGGAGCAGAGCAAGGTTCATTTTGCGACTTCTCAGAAACCATTTCATGCTCAATAGTAAACACAAGCGTCTTTTCACAAATAGCAAACGTACCCGTGGCACTCTTTGGCGCAATTTGGTTTGTCATATTGCTAGCAATGAGCATAAGAGCAAAAAAAGATAAAAAACTCACCACACCATTATTTCTATGGAACATTGCAGGATTACTTTCAATAGGTTATTTCATCTTTGCCGAATTCATGCTCAAAGCACTTTGTCCACTATGTACAATTGTACACATAATCATTCTAATCACATTCATTTTATCATCTCTCATGTTCAAAAAAGAAAAAAAGCACAATGTCAAAGCAGCCTTACCTTGGATTCTTGCAGCAATAGTACTTTGCGCAATACCACTCATTGCATTTAATGTAGCAAAAGGCCCAGTTATAGACTACACAGAAGACGCTAAGTGCATAACTGAAAAAGGCGTCAACATGTACGGCTCATTTAGATGCGGCGTGTGTGCAAAAACACGATCCATGTTTGGCGACGCGTTTGAACACATTAACGAAATTGAATGTCATCCACAAGGGCAAAACGCACAAACCGAACTCTGTTTTGAAAAAGAGATTGAACGTACACCAACATGGATCCTTGAACCAGAGGGCGTAGAGACCAACAGGGCAGTAGGATTTATGTCTGTGCAAGAGTTAAAAGAATTTGCAGGATGTACAACATGATTGAAGGACTAACCATACCAATTTTAATCACTGCAGCTTTACTAGACAGCATTAACCCCTGCGTCTTCGGCGTACTCATTTTCTTAATAGCTTTTATGACAAAAGTATTCAAAAGTCCAAACAGAATGCTCATCGGCGGAATAATTTACACATCTGTAGTCTACCTTTCCTATTTTTTAATTGGTATAGGATTTTTAAAATTCACCACATCGCTAGGGTTGTCAACGGCAGTCTATTGGATTGCAGCAATAATTGCAATCGGCGCAGGATTGCTAGAAATTAAAGACTACTTTTGGTACGGGCAAGGACCGAGCTTACAAATCTTTCCTTCAGCAGCTAAAAGAATTAAAACGTATACAAATTACATGGCAAAAGCGCAAAAAAAACACATTGCACTAAGTTACCTCATAGCAGCAGGACTAGGCATCTTTGTGGTCTTAGTGGAACTTCCGTGTACAGGCGCACCATACTTAGCAATTCTAGCAATTTTAGGCAAAGGAAATTTAGCGCAAGGTATTCCTTTGTTACTCTTATACAATTTCATTTTCATCCTACCGCTGTTTATCATCATCGGCGCAGCATACTTTGGCAAGTCATCAAAGAAAATGGAAAAATGGCGCAAAAAACACCGAGGCCTTATGCGTCTAAGCATTGGATTATTTTTAATAATACTAGGCGCGTATATGGTGTACACCATAATATAAAGACTACAGATATAGATTCAAACTTCAGAAACGTTTTTGATAATAGCAACCTTTTGTAATAAATTTAGAGCCGTCTCATGATCTTCAGCAGTAGCAGCAGCACAACAATCTGCAACAACAATTACTTTATATCCCCGATCGTGTGCATTTCTTGCAGTTGTAGCAACAACTAAATCAGTAGCAACACCAGCAAGTAAAAGTGAATCGACATTGTTTGCGTTCAAGATCGCTTCAAGGCGAGTTGAATAAAACGCTCCAACTCTATGTTTAATAACAACAGGATCCTTTTCTTGCACATCTATTAGCTCATGAAAATCAGTCGCCCACGTACCAAGTTTAAGCGCTTCAAACTGTTGAGCTTGACCAAACAAAGGAGATCGCTTTAGTTGTTCAACATAATTTGGCGAAAAACCAACTTTAACATGGATCAAAAAGATACCACGTTCTCGTGCCTTCCTAGTCAGCTGAGCTAATCTTTCAAAAGTCTGACGCTCTTTGATAAACACAGAGTATCCCTTTTTAGAAAGTTTACCCTCCTCATGAACAATTTCATTAATAAAATCAAGAAGTAATAAGGCCGTTGTCACAATTCTCAAAAAACAGACTTACTTATAAATATAACCTACAGATTACACTTTTATGATATAAGAAAAATTAAAAAGAAAAAAACTATTCTTCTTCCTCGTCAGCGTCATCATCTTGGTCCATTTGTTGATCTACATACGCATCAAACTCAGCGCGTGTTAAAAGCCCTTTATGTTCAAGATACGAAACGAGCGCATCAAACTCTTTGCCAAGATCATTGACCGCCTCTTCAGCACAATACTCTTCTTCAGCTTCCAAAGCAATTTCTTCATGACCATGCGCACAATCAGGTCCATGTCCATGTTCACCAAATTCCACAACAATCACCCCCAATTATTTTTTACCAAGTTTTTGATCTAAATTAGCAGAAGACGCCTGTTGTTGTTCAGCCAAAAGATCAACGCCAAGATCTTTAAGCCCTTTCACATGCACTTGCATAAGTTGCTCAACAATAGACACAATACGCAACAACTCTTCACGTTCTTTAGTTAACGTACTCAAACATCCTTTGTGAAAACCAATCTTTTCACTGTCTTGCATATCTGCCATAGAACGAGGCACAAAGACCCAGATATTTAAAGGTTGCTAGTACTGAACAAGCCACGGCCGCTGCTGTCTATAAGCAAGAACCTCTTGAGCCCAACCACCCAACCTAGCAAGAGGATAGTGAGGAGTACAAGTGATAACACCAAGATCAAAGTCTTCATCAAGACCAAGTCTGCGAAAGAAAAGTTCAGTGAGATCTTCATCAACTAAGACATCCAAACCTCGACGATGTGCAGCAGCTGCAACTTTATCAACACAATCAGAAAGATGAAAACCAGCAAGGCGAAGAGTGGAAACCCCACGCACTTGATCTAAAATATGCTCAACATCCGCATAAGGGTACGTACCATCCGCTCGTTCAGTGACGTGTACAGCAAAGTCAAGACCAACCGTAAAAACAGAATCACCTGTACGATAAGCTATAAAATCAGAAGGAATGTTACGATCATCAAAAACAGCATAGGCAACAGAGAATCCTTTTTTACGATAGCGTAAATCTATAGCACGGTCCAAAGCATCAAAATAAAAAGGACGCGCAAGTGTATGTCCACGCTCACGGTTTCTCGCTTGCAACGCCTCAACACAACCACGATCAGAACCAGCAGCTTCAATTTCAGCAAGCATAGCTGCATAATCCTCAGCAGGCACAAGCCTATCAAAAAGAAGAGGTGAAGCATTTCTAAGAGAAAAATCAAGATACTCTTCAATCGGATACAAAAATAAAAACACTTTCTCAGACATAAGCTACCTCCAAAACGGCCACTTGGAATGGCCAAAGGCAATTAACAAATCAAAATCTTGCGTTGGAGGCACATCACACGACCCGTAACACGACCCCGCCCAGATAACAAAGGTCACTGCAGGAAATTGTTCTTGCAAGGTATCAACGATATGAGTAGCTAAGGGACGCAAGCCCTCAGCTAACTGTAATAACACCGTCGAGGGTTGCTCGCGCCCAATTGCAGCGACGGCTTTCTCTAATTCTAAATCATAGTCAATACCGGTTTCTCGTTGCACAACCATGCAAAACGAGAACAACTAAAAGCTTAAAGACCTTGCGCCCTAAAGAGCAGCTCCATAGCAACTTCATACTCAAAAACAGAAATAAACTTATCGCCGTTAGAATCAAAATCAGCACATAGAGCATCTAAAGGACCAGGATTTTCAGCATAAGAATACGCTAAAAGATACGGCGGATCACCAGACAAATCTTCATGCCGATGCCCCTCTAAAGAAGCAAGATACAACAGATCATTAGCAACAGCAGGTGACGCAGCGTATCCAGAAGGCAGACTAACATGCGCACAAGAAGAAAGCGCTACAAGAGCAAGCAAAGCAGACCGCATAAAAGACTTCAAAAACAGGAGTTAATAAAGATTAGGTTAATTTGGTTAAAAATTCTTGCTCAGCAACCTTCTTTTCAAACGCTTTTCGCGCAACAGCTGACCAATTCACTTCATCTAAAGCATCCATCTGTGACTTTAAAGCAGCAGGCACCGAAACAGAGACAACAGCCATATTAAAAATAATATAAATAATACTATTTAAGACTACCCAAAAGCTTCCGAACCCCAGAAACAAGCCCACGTTTAGTCACAAAAGACTCTTTTCCAGATTTCATATTTTTAACTTTTAGCTTACCTGAAGCCAGTTCACGCCGTCCAACGAAGAGAACAAAAGGGATGCCTAACTTTGAGGCATAATCCAAATTCTTAGAGATACTCTTACCCACCAAATCCACCTCACAACGCACACCTGCAGCGCGCAATTTCGCAGCAAACGAGCACGCATCCAAAACAGTAGGACCGACAGGCAACACAAACACCTGTGTTAAGGTTTTAGCATCAGCACCACCTAAAGCAAGAGCAATACGATCAAGACCAAAGGAAACCCCACAAGCAGGATACGATCCCGAACCTAAAAAATCACCGACCATATTATCATACCGCCCGCCAGCACCAACAGCCATCTTACCACCTTCAAGATAAAACTCAAAGATAGGACCAGTATAATAAGCAAGGCCACGAGCTAAAGAAGGGTAAAAACGAGCAGAAGTAACGCCAAAAGAAGCAAGCGCAGCAAACAACTGTGCAAGATACGCAAGACCTTCCTGCGCAACAGCAAAATCACGTGTACGCGCAGCAGCTTCTTGTTCTAAAAATGTCGAAAACGCAGCAAGAGACAACCGTTTTTTTTCAAAACGCGCAAGTGCAGTTAACAAAAGCACAGCATCTTTTTTAGCAAACAATTTAGCAGCAACAAGTTCCTTGACAACACCCTTTTGACCGATTTTATCAAGTTTATCGATAGTTAAAATAGCAGCATCACGCTGTTTAGCTGACAACTTCTTCGCAGAGAAGATACCTACCATTCCATTCAACAACTTACGGTCATTCACGCGGATATCCACGTCTAAAGTAAGTTGAGAAAACGCAGAAGCAACTAAAGCTAAAAGCTCAGCATCAACTAAAGGCGTTGCAGGACCAACCACATCACAATCACACTGGGTGAACTCACGCAAACGTCCCGAAGCCACAGGGCCATCACGATAGACTTTGCCGATTTGATACCGTTTGAAAGGTAACTTCAACTGTGGGTTCATCCCCACAAACCGCGCAAAAGGAACGGTTAGGTCATACCGTAACCCCAGTTTACGTTTTCCTTGATCAGTCACAGAAAAAACTTCTTTTAAAATTTCAGATCCGCCCGCGTACTTACTAGACAAAACATCCATACGTTCAACTAAGGGCGTATCCAATGGAGCATATCCGTAGCGAGCAAACGTATTTTCTAAAACAGCCACAATTTGATTCAAAACAATTTTTTGCGCAGGCGCAACATCCCGCATACCTTTAGGTACAGACAATTTCATATAGACCACCTCCAGAAGAATCCACATTTAAACATTGCGAAAAAAGGGCGATTGCCGAGAATCGAACCCGGTCCACAAGAGCCACAGTCTTGTATGCTACCAGTACACCACAACCGCCAACAAAAGAGCAAGCTCTATTCAAAAAAACATTCAGAGAAAGTAAAGAGCCCAGACTACAAGAAATGAAGACAATCAGCACCGAAAAGTGCCTTTCCCTCAAAAGCGTCTGTTTGCATACAAAACAACAAAGAACACTAGTATAAATAACTTGCTAATGTAGCACCTTCGAAACAAAAAGCGATATCAGAAACATTATAAAGAGGATCTCTAATAGCAGACTACATGTACTATACACTCTTATACTACCCAAATTTTGATAGGGAAACTACAAGGAGAATAGCCCATTTTAGAAAAAAATATGACCCACATGCCGGTTCTTGGAAGCCACATATCACGTTTGTTTTTCCTGTACACTTAAATGACATCAATAAAAAGGATATAGGATCACACTTTAAAGAGATACTTTCTTCATGGAAGGCCTTTACAATACAAATCAATGGTTTGGAGAAAGCATGGGATCACTGGCTCTTTGTTCTTCTAAAAGAGGGTAATAAAGAGGTTACTGAATTGCACGATGCATTATATACGGGTCCTTTGGCTGCACATCTCCGTAAAGATATTGAATATATCCCTCACATTGCCATCGGTCTTTTTACTAAAAAGGGTACAAATTACGATCTTCGTGATCCAAAAGAAGTTGCCTGCGACAAAGAGCTTTACAAGAAAGGGCTTCAAGAAGCGAAAGATATGAAAATTGATTTCACGTGCAAAGTTGATAGACTCATTTTTGAAGTTTGCAATGATGACTTAACTGAAGTTGTTGAATCATATGAGATTAAATTAAAAAACTAAATCTTCCGCCTTTGCGTAAATCCTGCCAAACTTCTCAAAAGAAACAAAAGACGTCTATGGGAAGGGTTTTATTGCTTTTAGCATGGAGTGTTTTTTGCAATCTTTCTTCTGAGTATGTAGCCTTTTGAACCATTTTGCCATTAAACAGATGAATTGATCATTTACTTTTGGATGCTTCTCTTCAATGAACTCTTCTATAAAATAATCTGCCAGAATAATTTTATGTGATTTATCTAAAAAATAAACTTTAGGACCTAGGCCTGATTTAAGAGATTTTAAAAGCCTGTATTCTTTTCTCAAATTCTTAAATTGAGAGTTATTTTCGATCCGTAGAATATATTTTGCTTTATTTGTTTTAATTACAGAGTTATCATTGTGATTTCCACTTGCTAAAAAAGCATATTTAACTTGTCTTTCTCCAAGCTTTGCACAGATTTTATCAACTTGTTCTTTCCTTAGTTGGGTGAACCTAAAATTAGACTAAGCATTTATTAAGGTTCCTTAAATTAGTTCTTCTTCTAACGCGTCTAAGTGTTTCTTTAGGAGCTGAATAAATGCTTTCTTTTCAGCTTTACTTTTATCGGGGTCTTTTCTAAATGCAAATGCACGATGAATAATGTGTTGTTTTTTTCCAACAGATTTAACAATGCCTGCAAAGGAATGGGTCACATTTTTTCCTCTAATACTTTGTTCTAACTCAACAAGCCAAAAGACTTCTTTAAGTAATGGTTTAAATCCAATCCGACCCGCTTTGTGAGCAGGAATATAACCTTCTTTAATCTTTTTAATCGCTGCTTTAAGAATTTCTTTTTCTTCCCTGATAGGGAATTCTTTTGGATTCAATGGAGTTCCATAAACCAACCTACACTCCAATAGCTTTTTTAAAAACAAGTCTGGTTCTGCTCTTAAGTCTAGGGTGTGGTCACTTTTAGTTGATAGTTGGTTTTTTTGTAATTCTCTAATTGATAGCGGAACTACCATGACAGGATCAATCTCTGGCCGATTTACACTAAATACTGCACCTTGATATTTGTCTTCGGTAACAATTGGAACCATATCTACATCACTACCTTCTTTCATTTCTCTTCGAATAAAACTGCCTTTAATATATATAGCAACGAGTACATTTTTAGGGACCACTTGTATAACTAGTTCTCTAGCCCTTTTTACTAAATTAATGGCCCGCTCTTCAATTTCTGTTTTATTCTCCCATTCATCCCAAAAATCAAACCTAATCATACTGATTCAAAATAGGTTCTGTTTATTAGGTTAACTAAAAAAAGTATATTCTGAAAATACGTAAAAACCGCCAAATGGCAATTTCGAAACAATCAGGAAAAGTTCAATACTAAATTCTAATTCAGTATGGCAACAGCAATCCAAATCAGTTTAGCTATAAAAGGTAAACATCAATGCCCATCAAAAGTCACTAAAGAAAACACAGAGTAGCCCGCCGCAGTTAACTTTTCTCGGCCAGCAAGCTCAGGCAACTCCACAACAAACGCACAACCAACAATATCACCACCTAACTTACGAACAAGATTACACGCAGCAAGAGCAGTCCCCGCGGTGGCAATTAAGTCATCCACAATTAACACCCGCATGGTAGGCGTGATAGAATCTTTATGAATTTCAAGCTCATCAAACCCATACTCCAAAGAGTAGGTCTCAGAGATCGTTGCGGCAGGAAGTTTCCCTTTCTTACGAATAGGCACAAACCCAACACCCAGTTTATGAGCTAAAACACCGCCAAAAATAAATCCACGCGAATCAATACCACAGATAACATCAAGGTTTTCACCCTTATAGCGCTCAACAAGCCGATCAACACAAAGCTCTAACCCAACAGGGTCTTGCAACAACGTGGTAATGTCACGAAACATGATACCATCTTTAGGGTAGTTGGGGATGGTACGAATTTTAGACTTGATAGGATCCCCTGCTAAAGCAGCAACCTTAGGCACAACCGCAACAAGCAAAGCAACAACTTTGTCGACATTAGCATAAAACGTTTTTAGAACCTCATCCCAACTCACTGGCGCTTCATCTTCTTTCCAACAATCATAATCAGTCGACATAGCAACAGCAGCATACGGCAATTTAGCTTCATTAGCAAGCGCACATTCAGGCGCAACGCTCATGTTAATCACATCCGCACCAAAGCTACGAAACATATGCGACTCAGCCTTAGTAGAAAACCGCGGCCCTTCAATGGTCACTACGGTTCCAGAATCATGCGTAGGGTATCCTAGTGCATGAGAGGTAACTGAAAGCAAATCACGCAACTCATCACAAAACGGCGTCGCCATCGGCGTGTGCACAACACCATCTGAAAAGCTGTCATGAAAACTCAAACTACGGTGACGGGTAAAATCAATAAACTGATCTAAAATAACAAAATGTCCACGCCCAATCTCTTCACGCAAAGACCCAACAGCTGTCGTTGCTAAGATATGCGTACAGCCTTCTTCTTTGAGAGCCCAAATATTAGCACGGTAGTTTACACCAGTCGGCGTGTGTTCATGATCTTTGCCATGTCGAGATAATAACACAACAGCAACACCTTTAATCGTACCACAGGTTAAAGCCGATGAAGGATCACCATACGGTGTAGTCACCTCTTTGACAACAGAGTTTGATAAAATTTGAGGATCATCAAGACCAGACCCACCGATAATGCCTACCTTAACCATAAACACTCCCAAAAATCAAAGTTAATAAAGATACTGACACAAGAAAAGATTTAAACAAGAAAAAACCACAAAAAAGAATGGACTGTGACGACTACTTAAAGGGAAGGGTACTCAGTACAGAGGAAAAAGAGCGCTGGATAACAATAAGAATAGCATTCACAAAACATACAAATAAATTTACATTAAGAAAAGAAGAGTGCAATATAGAAAAGCTAGCAAGGCTAGCACCAGGAATGGAAGTTCTTTGTATATTCAAAGCAAACAAGCTCATAAAAATAAGTCCTGAGCCCGGCTACTTTGAAGGAGAAGCAATATTTTAAGCAACAGCAGGAATATTTTTTACAGATACGCCCTATATTGCTACTCTTCCGTATTCTCTTCTAAAAAAATTATCAAGTCTACAAACTTTATCGCCAAATTCATAGCTAAAGGCAAAACCGCTTTCTTCTTGTAATCTCTTGTAGAGTTTTAACCTTCTGGGCATGGTTATTCCCAAGGAGACAGCCATCTCGTGAAAGTGGTGTTGTATTTCTTCTCCGATCCCAGGGAGCTCATCATATTTTTCTTCAAATTTAGCGAGATCTCCTTTTGCTCTTATTAAGCGTTGTTTAATGGATGGTACCAAACTTAGCCCATCATATCTGACATTTCGTTTAGAGTAGAGTCCTTTTGAGAAGTTTTCGAGGTCTTCTCTACCTTCTGCTAAAATTGCCAAGTCTTCTTCATCGAGTAACCGCTCACAAAGCCGTAAGTTCTCCCTTATTTCTTCAAGATAGTTTGCATACCATGCTTTGTCTTTTTTAGCACGCTCTATTCTTCTGAGCAAATCATCACCTCTGTCTCGCTTCAGTGAAATTATTTCATTCCTATGTTTTAACGAAGCGCGAGTATCCATGGTTGCAAAATTTATCCTCCCTCTGTAGCCAATTTCTCTTCTAAGAAAAGGCCTATACACTGCTAGAAACTCGTCTTTAGCAAGAGATTCTATCTGGGGTTCTCTCTCACCTCCATCATCTCTGCGATCGTGTCCACCACTCCAGTCATGCCCAAGAAAGGAGTAATCTCCCCATCCTACCATTTTCCTCTCCCTTGAATCTCGCCAAACATTTGCAGAGCCATCCAGCGCGCCTTTTGTTGCGGCCAGCGAGGATACTTCGCAAGCAACCGTTGTTCAAGTGCTAAGATTCGTTTGTTTTCCATACAAAAAAAGAGAACAACAAAGTACTTCAAAACTTGTTGTAGCAATTAACACAACACTTAAATAAAAAGAGAAAAGAACAGATACAATGAATATTGAAAAAACCTTAGAAAAAATAGGATTTAGCCCAAATGAGGTCAAGGTATATCTTACCTTAAACGACCACGGATCAACCAAAGCAGGAAAAATTGCAAAACTTGCAAAGATCGACCGAAGCAACTGTTATAATGCACTAAGGTCCCTTACAGAAAAAGGCCTGGCAAGTTACGTGCTCATAGGCAACGTAAAATGGTTTCAAGCAACAGGACCAAAACGATTAGTAGACTATATCAAAGAACAGCTAGAGGAAGTAAAGGCAATAGTTCCAGAGTTACACACAAGACATAAAGCAAGAAAAGTTGAAGGCCAGGTCCGTTTATTCAAAGGAAAAAAAGGCATTAGATCAATTTTTTTAGATATTGCAAGAACAAGGCAACCCAACTATGTGTTTGGCTCAGAAGGCCAATTTACAAAGGTAATGCCAGAGTTTGCAAGACAGTTTGAAAGAATAAAAAAAGAAAATAAGATTAAAACCCAGATGATTTTAAGAAAGGGAAGAAAAGAGTATGGCAGCAAAAAGCACACCCAATATAAGTTTATAACTAAGGTGAAAGAAAGCTCAGCAGTAACCAACATTTACGGCGATAAAATAGCAATCTTAATTTGGACTGACGAGCCAGAAGGCATAATTATAGAAAATGCAACAGCTGCAAAAGCATACAAAAGTTATTTTGACTTTATGTGGAAACATGCAAAGTAACAACTAATTAGAGTTTATTACCAGAACATTTCACGACGCCTATAAGGATCTATCTTGACAACCAGATTAAGCGAAGAAGGAAGATAATCTTGAAGAATCTTGCTAGCAAGATGAAGAGAATTCAAAGAACGTTCATCAAGTGGAGTCTTGGAAGAAAGAGAAGAAGAAGAATCAACTCGAGCATTGGGAGCGCTTAACTCTACACGAGTATCTTCATAGATTTCACATTGTTTGATAATAATATTACCACGAAAAGCACCAAATGGCGTAGGTGAATTCTCGGGGAGAACAGCCTTTCTGGAACCTGAATAAATTGAATCTTCTCCCAAGAAAGGCGAATAAAGAACGCGTACAAGCCCACCATCACAATCCTCCACCGTAGAGAGAAGAAATTCCCCATAAGAAAGGGGTAAAGAAAAAGTTGGAGTCGGAAATTCACCAAGTATCACCCAGCTAAAAAGGTCAGACTCATCCCAATCTGCTAAACGTCCGCGCAACTCTTTTCGTGCAGCAGTATAGGTTGCACGGTTACGAGGACGCAAATAAGCAGAGTTATCAACCACACCAAGGTCAACAAGAAGTGCAGTATCAGCACAGATCGATTCAAGATTAGAATTCCCTAAAAGACTCCGAAGGTAAAAAGTATCTACTTTTTCTAAAAGAAAAGGAACAAAGTCAAGTACAGGAGTTGCTGGATCAGAGACTTTTTGTCGCAAAAGAAAAGAGGCAAGCCCTCCACCACAATCATCAAGAGCTAAAAGATGTTCAGGCAGATAGGGGCGAACCCTTGCAAGCAAAGACTTGACATAAGCCGTTTGTTTAGATGCATCCTCCAAAGGCAAAGAACCTTCAAGAGTAGAGAGATTTTCTTCAAGCCGATCTGCACATACGTCCAAACCGACAGAGCGATAAAGCCTCATCTTAGAAAACACTTCATTTTTAGCCTCAGCAACACTCATCACATGACGTTGAGCAAAATGATCTTCATACGCAGCCCAAGCAAAAACTTCCTTCTCAGTAGGGTTTTCATTACCCAACTCACGAAGATGCGCAAAGATACGCATTTTGTCTTCAAAGCTAATCTCATCTGCCATAGCAAAAAAAGAACACCCAAACAACTTAAAACAGTGTAGAAGAAATTTCTACAACAAATAATAAAATAAAACAACCCCTACTCATAAGAAAACAATAATAGGAGGTAAAAACAATGGGAACAAAAGAAAGATTCGAATCAGGAATGCGAATGATAAAAGAAGAAGCAAAACGCTTAGAAAGAAGACTCCAAGAAAACGGGCCATACGGCAGCGACATTGGAGGAGGCGAGCTTGATTCTTACGATGCAGACGTACATAGAGAAGTTAGAAAATACATCAAAGAGCAAAGAGAACAACTCATAAAAGACATAACACACTATTGGTAAAATGAGAGGGTTTATACCCCTTCATTTTATTGAAGAAATTTCTACAACAAAGTATTTAAACAGAAAGACTTCAACAAGACTATGGACATATACAAAGGGACACTTTTCAGAGACTTAGAAAAGTTAAATTACACAATTAACGAAGCAAAAGTCTATATTACACTACTACAAAACGGCCCATCACTAGCAGGAAAAATAGCAAAACAGGCAAAGCTAGACCGATCAAGCACATACAACGCCCTCAAGCAATTAGAAAAGAGAGGCGTAATAAGTACAATCCATGAAAACAAACGAACAACATACATTCCTGAAGACCCAAAAAAGATTACAGATTATTACAAAGAAAAAGAGGAAATTGCAAAAAGAATCCTGCCAGAACTTAAAAAGCAATTCCACAAAGAAAGCTCATCAAGCTCAGTAAAATTATTCAAAGGGTTTAAAGGATTAAAGACCGTTTTTCAAGATATATTAGATACATCCAATGAAAAAAGCACATACTATGTATTAGGAGCAGAAGGACAATTCACAAAAGAGATGCCGTACTACGCACCCATATTTCGAAAACGTAAAGAGCAAAAAAAATTAAAAACAAAAATATTTGTCCGAAAAACAAAAAATAAAAAAAGCAAATACACGCAATACAAAAAGATACCTTCAGATATAGAATCACCTGCAACAATAAACATATACAATAATAAGGTAGCAATTTTCATGTGGGAAGAAACACCACAAGCAATCCTCATTGAAAACAAGGACGTAGCAAGAACTCTTGAAAACTATTTTAACTTCATGTGGAAACACGCAAAGTGACAACTCCAAAATACACATCAAAGAATATAGCCGCACTTGACACACTTGCCAACCGCGAACAAACTATATAAACAACCCAAACAAATACAACATATCCTCACGAGATAAACCACGAAAGAATAGAGGAAAAAACAGGAGAGGTAAAGACAATGGGAGACAGACCTATAAAAACATACAGAGCAGGAAACATTTCTGGAGCTTTGTGGAAAAACGTAAAAGAAACCAACGGCACAACAACCGAATTTAAAACAGCATCAATACGACGTAGCTGGCACGACACAGAAAAAGAAATCTGGCGAGACGAAACAATTAGTCTCAGACGACAAGACATCCAAAAAATGATGGTGGTCTTAAACAAATTACAAGAAGATATGATCCTAAGCCAGGAGGAGCAAAAAGATGAGTGAAGCACAATCAATACAAGACCTACCAGGAGTAGGTGCAGCAACAGCTGAAAAACTCCAAGACGCAGGCTACGACAACTTAATGGCAATCGCGGTAGCATCGCCAGGCGAGCTAACAGAAACAGTAGGCATGGGAGAAACAGCAGCAAAAAGGGTAATCCACGCAGCACGCCAACGCCTAGACATGGGTTTTGAATCGGGAGAAGACTTGCTTAAAAAAAGAGAGCAAGTCTACAAAGTAAAAACAGGGTCAGAAGGATTTGACAACCTTTTAGGGGGAGGATTCGAATCAGGATCTATTTCGGAAGTTTTTGGTGAGTTTGGAAGTTCCAAGACACAAATAGCACACGCACTAGCCTGTGCAGTACAACTACCTACAGACCAAGGGGGGTTTGAAGGCGTAGCAGTCTACATTGATAGCGAAGGAGCATTCAGGCCAGAGAGAATCATGCAGATGGCACAAGGCTTCGGATTAGATCCGCATGAAACATTAAAAAACATCAAGGTAGCACGAGCATTTAACTCAGACCACCAAATGCTGTTAGCAGAAAAAACTGAGGACTTGATAAAAAAAGAAGGCCTACCGATTAAAGTCATCATCGTAGACTCACTCACCTCACATTTTAGAGCAGAGTTTGCAGGACGTGGTATGCTCGCCGAACGTCAACAAAAACTCAACAAGCACATGCATACACTAGCAAAAATAGCAGCAGTACACAACGTATGTGTGTTTGTAACCAACCAAGTCATGGCAAAACCGGACATGTTCTTTGGCGATCCAACAAAATCTATTGGTGGGCACATCGTAGCACACGCAAGTAGCACACGCCTGTATCTAAGAAAGGGGAAAAAAGGCACAAGAGTCGCAAAGCTTGTAGATTCACCGCACTTGCCTGATTCGGAGGCTATCTTCCAGATTAAAGAAGAAGGTGTACGAGATGTATAGAATTCACAGCAAGGAAGAATACAAAGCTGCAATAAAACTAAGAAAGAAATTTGGTTGGGGGCCAAAAAAGATTTCTTTTTATTTATCTAAAAAAGGGATAACAGCAACAGAAGGAGCAATAGGTGGTTGGATTTACAAAAAAAGAAAACCTTTCAAAGAAGTGATAATAAAGAAAATTCCAAAAAAAAGTAAAAAATTAACAGAAGAAAAAGCATATCTATTAGGCGTCCTATGTGGTGATGGATACTTAACAACCGGATATAGAATTGGATTGGGGGTTACTGACGAAGATTTTAACGAAGAATTTAGAAGATGTATAAAAGAAGTCTACAATAGAGAAAAGAATAAGCTTTAAATTCACAACAGAAAGGGTTCCAACAGGAGAAACATAATGCCAGGGTTAGAAGTATTCGGAGTTGCACTAGTAGGAGTTGCAATAATCTATGCATTCTACAAAAAGCAAGACAGAACAGCCATAGCATTAATAATTGTACTTCTCACACTCATGTACATGCTAGGATATTTCAATTAAAAAAGCATAAAAAGGAGAAGAACCATAAGGAGAAGATGAGCAAAAAGATAGATTTCGTTGAAACCCTCGGTACAGTGGGAATAATTCTAGCATTCATCGGAATTTTACTATTACTTGCAAAAGTAATTTCTGGATTTTAGAAGAAAAGATGGTTTTCACAAAGAAGGATTTTCTTAATTTCCTTTCATTTATATTCACAATTTTCTTAGTAGTATACGGTTTTTCCAAGGGTTATGATCTCATTGAAATAGGGATATACAACCTATATTTTTTAACAGAAATAGTAACACTCTTATTTAACCTCATCAAAAAAGACTGACAACTTTTCACAGGGGAAGAGCTTCAATTAGTTTTATATAACAAAAAAACCAAAAACACCTTATGTATAATGTAGATAGTAAAAAAGTCCTCAAACAACTACAAACAACCCAGAAAGGACTAAGTACAAAAGAGGTGCAAAAAAGACAAAAAAAATACGGAAAAAACATTCTTAAAAAAGAAAAAACAACAAGCATTCCAAAACTCTTAGTATCCCAACTAAAAAACTACATCATCTACATTCTTTTAATTGCAGCAGGAGTATCAATTGCCCTACACGAATACATGGACGCAGCAGTGATTCTCGCCATCGTCCTACTCAACACGCTTCTAGGATTCTTTCAAGAATACAAAGCTGAAAAAGCACTCGCAGCCCTACAAGCATACACCAAACCAAAAGCATTAGTCATAAGAAACAACACACAACAAGAAATTTCATCAGAGGAACTAGTCCCTGGTGACATTATAATTGTTGAAGAAGGCACACACATCACAGCTGATGCACGAATAATAACGAACGCTTCATTGTTTGTTGACGAATCACTGTTAACAGGCGAATCCGTTCCGGTAGAAAAAAACATAAAGACACTCAAAGACAACACCATCCTAGCAAACAGAACAAACATGCTGTATGCAGGAACAACCGCAACACAAGGCCGAGCAATAGCAGTAGTTACAAACACAGCAACAACAACAGAGTTAGGCAAAATAGCAAAACAAGTGCAAACAGCACCGCAAAAACAAACGCCATTACAAAAAAAATTACAAAAGCTAGGTGTGCAAATGACCTACGCAATTCTCATCATCTGTACAATCGTTTTCGCAATTAGTTTGTTCAGGGGCCAACCGATAAACACGGCAATTTTAGTCACAATAGCACTAATTGTAGCTGCAGTCCCTGAAGGCCTTCCAGCCGTAGTAACAATCTGTCTAGCACTAGGTACACAACGTATGGTCAAACGCAAAGCACTTATCAGACGTTTACCTGCAGTAGAAACATTAGGCTCAGTCACAGCAATTTGTTCAGATAAAACAGGCACATTAACCCAAAACAAAATGACGGTAAAAGAGATGTACACAAAAAAGAGTTTGATACAAAGTATAAACGGAATTTTTACCATAAACAATAAAGAAGTTGATCCGAAAAAATTCAGCAAAATTTTCGAGATAGCAACCCTCTGTAACAACGCAACTGAAACCACAGGCGATCCAACTGAACGCGCACTCAAAGTGGTAGCAAACAAAGCTAGAATAAAACCAGCCTACAAAAGAATCAAAGAAATTCCGTTCAACTCACAGGACAAATTCATGGCAACAACGCACCAAACAAAAACAGGCAAACAAACATATCTTAAAGGTGCAACTGAAGTTATTCTAGAAAAGTGTAAAACAGCAAATAAAAAAGAAATTATAAAACAAGCTGAAATAATGGCACAAAAGGGACTCAGAGTTTTAGCGTTAGCCTACACCAACACAGCACAACCAAAAGACGCAACCTTTGTAGGGCTCATCGGCATGCGCGATCCACCAAGACCTGAAGTGCCACAAGCGATTCAGGCATGTAAACGTGCAGGTATTAAGGTAGTTATGATCACAGGCGACCATTTGCTAACAGCACAAGCCATCGCACAAGAGATTGGCATCCAAGGCGAAGCAATTACAGGAAAAGAACTTGCAACATATTCTGAGCAAAAACTCAAAAACAAAATAAACAACATAGGCATTGTCGCACGCGTATCGCCAGCACAAAAGGTAAGAATTTTGCAAGCACTTGAACATTACAACCACATTGTCGCCATGACCGGCGACGGGGTTAACGACGCACCTGCACTCAAACGAGCAGACATTGGCGTTGCAGTAGGCACAGGAACCGACGTGGCAAAAGAAGCAGCAGACATGGTACTCTTAGATGACAACTTCGCAACCATCGTCGGGGCAATTGAAGAAGGCCGAGGCATCTTCACCAACATAAAAAAATTCATCCACTACCTGTTCGCATCAAATTTAGGCGAACTGTTGGTAATCTTCATCGGGCTATTGATAGGCCTACCTCTTCCAGTCTTAGCGATCCAAATTCTTTGGATTAATTTAGTTACTGACGGCTTACCAGCGTTAGCGCTAGGTATAGATCCGCCAGAAAAAGACATTCTCAAGAACAAACCAAGAAACCCAAAAGAAGGTATTGTAAAAATAAATGAGATGAAATTCATTGCATTGACAGGCATTGCCATGTGTACAGCAACATTAATTTTATTTAATCACGCACTAAGTATAGGAACATTAGCATACGCACAAACAGTAGCATTCACAACATTAGTTGCCGTGCAAATGACCAACGCAATAAACTATCATGCACTAGGACGACACCTCTGGCAAAAGAGTAAAGCAAACATGTACCTCTACGCAGCAATCCTAGGCTCACTACTTCTCCAAGTACTGGTGGTCTACGGCATGCAAGGCATTTTCAAAACAGAAAGTTTAACGCTAGGCAACTGGATAGGCATAGGTGTAATCGCAACAGGCATGTTTGTGCTAAAAGAAATCTACGAGTTCACACAAAAACATAAAGTAACCGTATAGATCATCGTACAAAAGAAGGGTCCGGGTAAGGTACTTGACAAGCATCAAAAACAGAATGAATGGTACCTTCTGTCGTTAATAAACATTCCTGCGTAGAAGGTGAAGCAAGAAAATACCTTTTCAAAATCAGAAGTGAACGAACATAAATTCTTCTAGCAGTTGGCGAAATATCATCACCTTCCTGCACATCAAAAGGAGCAAAAGAATTTGCGGGAACGTAAATGGAAACACGATCCAAGGTAAGCCCCTCTAAAGAAGACCCATGAGAAACAAAACCATAACGAGCATCAAAAGGGCCTTGAATAAAAAGACGTATTTCGTAAGGGGCAGCGTAGTCTTGAGAAAAATCAAAACCCCAATCACCTATACGCTCATCAAAAACAAACGGCTCTTCTGGCAAGGGTTCTTCAGCATCATAAAGCAGCAAGCCAAGACCAACAGCAGCACAAGCAGCCACAAGAGCAGAAGAACGTTTCATACAAACAGCAAGAGAAAAAAATTAATAAAACTTACCTAAAAAACTAAAAAACCTTCTCTATAAAGCAAAAGCAAACCCAGAGCAACAAGTGAGACAACAATAAATATAGTTAGAAGATTAATAGAAGATCGCCTATGCTCATCATAAGTCATCATTTTTTTACCTCCTTGATAGCCGTCCATAATTTTTGTAACTCCAGATGCACATTGATTCTATCCTTTAATAAATTTACGTCTTCTTCTAAGGAAGAAATAGTAGCAACAATTTGCAAAAAAACCATAAGAAGACCAAAAACAAACAAAACTAGGTTATCATTAAAACCAGCATAAAAACTCACAAGAAAACCCACAATGCCCAAAAAAATAGACTTTGACAACATAGACAAGCAAAAGAAAACAAAGTTAATATAACCTAGCTAAAAAATCTCGCAAAAACAACTAAATCAACAAGAAAAACAAGCCAAAATTTTCTTAAAATGCTCAACAGACTGATCTTTCTGATACCGCTGACAAGCAGACCGAACAGAATCACTACGATAACGAACCTTACCACGAAGTAACGGCCGCACACGCGAGCTTAACAAAAACTGAGCAAACTGCGAAACATTTTTAGGACGCTTAGCATAATAACACCGCTCAAAATCAATCATCACAGGTGTACCACGTTTAACAAAGATATGTTTAACAGGTTTATGCATTTCAAGTTTGTTAATCCCAAGAGAGTCCATAACACGACACTGTAAAAAGATCTTACGCAAAACTGGCCAAGGATTTTTTGCAGAGGCAAGGTAATCTAAAATAAGCTTCCCTGCAACAAACTCATAAAGAATAGATTTTTTATCAGAATCAAGTAAATGTGGACCAACGCCATGAGGATTCAATAAACGCAAAAACTTTGCTTCATTAACCAACCGACCAGTAGCCGCAATATCATCACGTTCAACCTTCAAAGCAAGCTGAACACCTTTACGGGTAAAAACGTAAACAACAGAACGCTTACCCCGAGCAAAAGGCTCAGTTCCAGCAGGTAAAGTATCAACAAGCATAAAACACAAGAGATAGAAACATATTTAAAGCTTATAAGCAAAATCAATCTAATGAAAACAAAAGCGGTGATACTCTTTCTAGTTATACTTGCAAGTGTAACAGCAGTTACAGCAGATTTTGACAGGCTCACAAGCTACGATTGGCTAGAAAACAAATCACACGGAATGTTAACAATTGAGGAGATGAGTTACACAACACTCGCACTAAACAACGCAAACAGAAACGTAAATACCCTCATTCAAAATATTAATGCAGAAAAAGACACATTGCAAGGGTGCTGGCCAAACGCGGCCTGTAACGTCAAAGACACAAGCTTAGCATATCTGGCACTAAAGACCACAGGCCAAAACACAGCAGACATCGAAGAGTACTTAACCCAACCAAGTACGTTAATCCCCGGCGTCACATCTGGTGAATGGCGCATCCAAATTGAAGCACCATCAAACGGTACGTGTATGATCAGCTGGAACGAAGGCATAGACACAAAAGAGTTCCAGGTGCAAGGCAACCAAATCAGCCCCACAGCACAACAATATTTTATTAACATCGCACAAGATCTTGACGCAAACTTAGTTAACAGCCAAACCGGCGCAAAAGTCGAAGTTGACTGTAGCCAACTGTCAGGATCAATCATCATTTCTTTAATTTACAAAAAAAGCAATAACATTTACATTTTACAAAACATACAAAGCGCTCGGGCAACTGAGGCGAACGCATTAACGATTGAAAACGGCTGTTATGGGCAGACAGCTAGTGCAACAAGTTGCGATTATGAAAGCACACTCACAGCAACATGGGCACAGGTAGAGGCAGGCAAAGATCTCAGCGAGATAGGCACACAAACATACTTAGAAAGTAGCTTAAGTAACAACGAACTACACCGAGGCATGCTCGCACGAACACTCACAAGCGCAGGGCAAGTAAAAACTATATACTTCAACCAGATGCAACAAAGCCAAACACAGGATGGATCATGGAGCGCAGGTGACGTGTTAACTACAGCATTCAGCGTTTTCGCCTTGCAGGGAGCAACAGGCTACACAGACACGATGAGTTTAGCTTTAGAATACCTCAACAGAGTTGCAGCAAACGACGGTTCGTGGAACCAAGGGGTACTAGATACAAGCATAGCACTCATAGCACTAGAGGGCGCACGGTTCACACAAACAGTAATAGACACAACAGAGATACCGCCAACAGTAGAAATCTGTGATGACGGCATAGACAACGACAATGACGGCTACGACGACTGTGGTGACGCCGACTGTAGTACATTTTTTATGTGCGACACCTGTAACGACGGAGTATTTAACGAGAACGAAGAAGGGATAGACTGTGGCGGCC
Organism: Candidatus Woesearchaeota archaeon; assembly: GCA_964344975.1. Classification (GTDB taxonomy): domain Archaea; phylum Nanobdellota; class Nanobdellia; order SCGC-AAA011-G17; family GW2011-AR18; genus CAYFPK01. The sequence continues at coordinate 3,798 of CAYFPK010000006.1, read as the reverse complement.
CATGTGCAGAATGTGAAACTTCAAGCGGGCAAGAAGAGATCTGCTACGACGGCCTTGACGATGACAACGATGGCTTTACCGACTGTGACGATTACGACTGTGAATTTGATGACGCATGTGTAAGCGGCGTAGAGTATGAACCAACAGAAACCCAAGACGAAAAAAGTTACACGTGGGTATGGATCCTCTTACTCCTACTTCTATTAGGCGGCGGCGGATTTTTCTTCTACACAAAATACATCAAAACAGGAAAAATAGATCCAAGAGACCTAAAAAGCATGTTCAAAAAGAAGAAGAAAGTACAAAAACCAACATTCCAACAATTTGTAAAACAAAAACAATACAAACCACAACCAGCACAAAGACGTCCACAGCAAAAAGCCCGACCACAACAAAGAAGAGCAAGGTCAAAAGAAGACGAAGAGCTAGATAAATCTTTGCGAGAAGCAGAAAAACTTCTCAAAGGATAACATGATGAAAAAAATTGTACTCATCCTTCTACTATGCATACCGCTCACAACAGCAGCACTAGACATCACAGCACAAAACCCGCTTGGTGCAGGCGCAATAGCAATATTTACATTCACTCCAACAGAAGAAATCACAGAATTAAGTATCACACAAATACAAATACAAAACAACAACTCAGAAAAGATAAGCACACCGTTAACACTGCTAAAGCAAAACGAAAGTTACTTTTTTGCAGCAAACCTACCAACTGATATAGAAGAGAACATCTTCATCCAAGTAGAAGATCTCAGGTACACAAAAAACGACGTGTTACAAACCACAACAACAAAACAAGAATTTCTACTCACAGAAGTAAACAAGCTGCATATAACCCCACAACGTGTAGACATCCAAGCACAAAGTTACGAAAACCCAACAATCACATTACAGATAACAAACAACAACGAAAATACAACAACTATACAAGCAGAATCAACACTAGACATACTAAACAATAATGTTGAAATCATACCAGGACAAACACAACAACTACAAGTAAAAGCAAACATTAGTCAAAGTACACAGACACAGATAACAAGTTATGTAAAAATAGGTGAAATCAACATTCCTATAACCATCACAAGAACAGGCGTAGAAACCCAAGTAGAACCAACAGAACAAGAAGAGATAATAGAAGAAGAGCAGCAAGAAATAATTAGATTCATCGATGAAGCGCAAGAACTTAACAAAATAATCACCCAAGACCAAACAATTGAAGGCCCACTACAGATTCAAAATGTAGGCGCACAAAGAATAAGTGGCCTAACAACACACCTAACAAATGACTTAAGTGAAATCACAACAGCAACATTAACCTCAACAACACTCAACGCAGAGGAGATAACAACCATCAACGTAGAAATTAACAAAAATAAAAACATACAGAAACGCTACGATGGAGAGTTGCAAGTAAAGTTAGACAACCAAGTAGTAGCAAGCTTTCCCTTACGCATAAAACTCAAAGAAACATTAACAGAGATCATTGAAGATCCAATCATTGAACAAGACGAAGTAGTCCCAGTAGAACCCGAGGAGCAAAGTAATTTCACACGTATAATCCCAGTGTTAGTCATACTTTTACTCATAGCAGTAGCAGCAGCATTTTTCTACAAAAAAACCAAAGAAGAACCAGATCAATTCAAAGCATACCTGAAAAGAAGAAATTAAGCCTCAGGAGCAATACCAAGCTGTTTTTTCAACGCTTTATTTTCATTATGTAAATTGCTAATAATGACATTAAACTGGTGTAAACGCTGCAAAAGATCATTTAGCGAAGTAATAAACTCAGGCAAATCAAAGAAAATTTCTTTTTGATCAACAATTTCAATTGAGCTTGGCATATAATCAAGACAAAAGTGGTACAGCCGATCAACTGAATCTACATGTAGCTCTACATCTACAAAAGAACCAAACAGTTGCTGCCCTTCAAGTTGCGCTGCGGGATCAACCTTAGAGTTCACAACAGAAATACCTTCTTCAGCATCAAGCTTTTCAAGAACTTTCTCTCTAATAGCATTCACATGTGCTTCGGGGAACCCGACCACTTCTAAGATTGCACGCGTCGTAAAGACCATAGTTTCCACAGCAGGTGCAGATAGCCTAAGCCCAACAAAAGCAAACCAACAACGCCACCAAGGATATACCCTAAGCGTTGCAGACGTACTTCAGCAGCCTCATAGACCACATGTCCTGTAGCTGCAGGCAACTCAGACGAACTTATAAGCGTTGTGGCATTAAGCTTTTCAGGCGCAACAATTTCAGGGTGAAGTAAGCTAACAGGCACAGAAAAGTCAGATATGCTAGAAAATCCATCTTTTTGCCATTTAAGTTTCAAGCGAGCATCTTCACGAAAACGAGTAACCGTGACAGGTAAAGAAATTATAGTAGATGAACCCGGAGCTAAAGAAAACCGAGCTAAATTCTTTTGACGATCTCCTGATAAAGAAACTGACGATTTATAGACATACCCCCACAGTGAACCACTCACAGGGTACGACCCGGCACTGACGTTAACTAAAACATGTTGAGTGGTATTAAGCGTAAAATTAAAATTTTCAGCTAGCAAATGTACCCAAAAACGAGAAGGTACAACTGTAGTGTTAATAACAACAGATGTCTCAGGAACAATTTTTTCAGATTTACCAGCAACAAAGAAAGGAGCAGAAACAAAAGCATCACCGCAAGCTGAATACAACTGTGCATCAACATAATATAAGCCAGGCTCTTTTGGCGTAAAAGATTTAAGAGCTAAAGACGTGGTATTTCGGTGCGCTTTAACCACCCCACCCTCCCCACGCACCGCATATTCCACAACAAACTCTGAAGGACCAAACACATCAAACGTAAAACCCAAAGATTCTGAAGCATTAACCACTAAAGAAGAAAGATCAACAGCAAGATCAGCAACACATTGTTCATCTTCTTCATCAGATGAAACAACTGCAGAAAAAAAGTATCCAGGCGTCCCTCCAAGAACAAATGAAGGGTACAAAAACTCAACAGAATAGCCATCACCGTTAGCAACAGTCCCATCATAACTAACAGAAGTAACTAAAGAATCATTCAAATACAAAAAAATTTCATCCCCAGAATTACCAAGACCGTTACCCAACTTTTTGCCAGGAGTATACACCGAAACGTTCAAACCAGTATAATTAAAACTTGAAGCAACAAGTAAAGAGAAGTTGCCAGGCGCATACTGTAATTGCTCAAGAGAAGCATTGACTTGTAGATCACCAAAGGTATAGTTACTTAGATTATCAACACCATACACCTCAACAAATTCTCGAGAAGCGTCAGCTCCAAGAGGATTATACATCACTTCAGTAAACTCAACCGCACAGACAGGCGGCAGCAAGACCATAAAGACAAGTAACCAACGCATACAAGACTAAAAGTAAAGCTGGTTAATATGTACGCACCAAAATTTTTCGCAAAAACAAACAAAAAATTGAGAATTTTAAAAGTTAGAGAAGAGACTCAAGGATAGGCTTGCCAAGAGCATAAGCAGGACAAACAAAAAAACTAGCAGCCCACAAACGAACAGAGGTTTTTCCTAAAGAGGAGCCAAGCGCAAAAAAAGGTCTATCAACAGAATCAAGCTGACGAAGAGCAGCTTCAGAACAATCAGAGAAGCAAGAAGAAAAACCATAAACAAAGCCATCAATAAAATAAGAGGAGTAGGATTCACATTGGCGTTCTAAACAGACCATAACAAAAAGAAATCCCAAGAGGGTGACGTCCTCCCCGCCCTAAAGGATCTCGCTTCGCTCGATTTGCTCCACTTCG